>CAYNRI010000159.1:0-2513 GCA_964399575.1 uncultured Rikenellaceae bacterium | reverse complement strand
GTCTTTAAATGAAGATCGTAGCTGATGATAAGATACCTTTCCTTAAGGGTATCCTAGAGCCTTATGCCGATGTCTTATACCTTCCGGGGAAGGATATTACGAGGAACAGCATCATTGATTCTGATGCCCTGCTTACAAGGACAAGAACAAAATGCACTGAAGAATTCCTGAGCGGAACTGCCCTGAAATACATTGGTACTGCAACGATTGGTTTTGATCATATCGATACCAGTTTCTGCGAAAGAAACAATATCTTCTGGACAAATGCTCCGGGCTGCAATTCGTCGTCGGTCCAGCAATATATAATTGTCGCACTGCTGAAAATGGCCCATCATTACGGCTTCAGCCTGAAAGATAAAACACTTGGTATTATCGGGGTCGGGAATGTCGGATCCAAAGTAGAAAAATTCGCAAGACTGATGGGGATGAAAGTCCTTCTTAACGATCCGCCGCGGGCTAGGAGGGAAGGTGAAGAAGCTTTCGTTAATCTGTCAGACCTTTTATTTGAATCAGACATTGTGACCCTTCATGTCCCCCTCAATATTTCAGGCAGGGATGCCACCCATCATATGTTTGATGAGAAGAGATTCAGTAATATGAAAAAGGGTGCCCTGTTCCTTAACACTTCGAGAGGGGAGATTGTTGAAACAAATGCCCTTAAGAAAGCTTTAAGCTCAGGATATTTAAGCGGTGTTGTGCTTGACGTGTGGGAAAATGAGCCTGATATTGATATACAACTCCTGTCGCAGGTAAATATAGCCACTCCGCATATAGCAGGCTACTCGACAGACGGAAAAGCAAACGGAACATCACGGATTGTGAATTCTATGTGCGAATTTTTCAGACTACCCCTAAAAGACTGGTACCCGCAGGATGTTCCTCCACCTGCAGACCCGGTAATCAGAATAGACTGTTCAGGGATGCAAGATGAAGATATAGTAAGAGAAGCTGTCCTCCATTCATACGACATAAGTGCAGATGACAGCAATCTGCGCGCCAATCCTTCAGATTTTGAAAGACTCAGAGGCGATTACAGGATAAGAAGAGAGTTCCCGGCTTATTCAGTAGAGCTTATTTCTGCATCAGATAATGTATCAGGAATACTGAGGGGAATGGGATTCAAAATCATATGAATGACCCGGGCTGACTGAGATCCATATCCGGAAAAATAACTAGGCTGAAACCATTTTCATTGCTTTTGTATATTCCTTAACCTGGAATACAAATGCCTGAAGTCTTGTGTCAAGCGAAACAGAATCCTGTCCGTCATAAGCAATATTTATGAACGGAATATTATCATTGTCTTTCCTGAAGGATTCACTGACAGCTGCTATAAGTGTTCCCGGCATGCAGGTAAAGGGCAGGATTGCTGCAATTCCTGATACGCCCTTTTTTACAAGGGCTACCGAAGAACCCATTGCAATTGGCGGATCGCCGTCATAGAACTCACTCACATATGTATTACACAAATTCAGCATGTCGTGAAGTGATATATCCTTCCGGTGATCGGTATATTTCCTGATACCCCTGAGCAATGACTCAACAATGACTTCCTGTCCGATCCCCTGGATCTTCGACTTTATTACACCCTTTGTATCACTCTTCCATTTGCTGTCGCGGGTGAACCTGTGTGTTGAATATGTTATCCACTCTGAAAAAGGTCCTATGAGCACTTCGGCTCCGAGATCTTCGAGGCGGTTTGCGATATTACCGTTACAGCCGGCATTATCGCGCATGAATATTTCTCCCAGAACGGCTACTACCGGCTTGCGGTTGCTTCGGTCTGTTCTGATACTCATGAAATCACCTGCGATACTTACAAGTAGTTTATGAAGGCCACGTGAGTTATTTTCAATGCATTTTTCAACTTTTTTCAGGGCGTCCTGATAGACTATTTCAGTATCTCCCTTATTGATCTCATATACCTTTATTTCCCTGTGAAGTTTCCTGATGTAATCGAATGCCACAAAACCCTTCCAGGCATTGAGCCTGAATTTCATGCCATGTTCCCCGGCAATATCCTGATAAGAAGTGTCATTTGACGGAGTTATAAGTTCTGCTTTCCCGTATCCGAGCCTGTCGAACAGTATCCTGTGGAACTGGTTGTATTGTCCGAAACGGCATGGGCCATTATGATCAGGCATGAAGAAACTCATTTTTGATGGATCAGCTCCTGGTTCCTGCAGTTTCTTTATAAAACTGCCTGTTGTGCAGATCATTGGGAAACACTCTTTTGAGGATGTGTATTTCCTGCCCAGGGCAAGATCTTCCCCTGTCTGTTTCGGAAGGACTTCCGACGGAACACCGATGCTTCTGGCGGCAGCAGCTACCATGTATGCCCCATCGTGCATATAGGGGAAATACAGAACCCTGTCTTTCGGCGGAGAAGAGGGGCCTGGTCTTGGACGGTATATCTCAACCTCTCTTTTCTCATTCAGTTCCGATCCTTTCAGACTGTCGAGGAAAGCTTCAATACGCGTAACCATACCGGCATCGGCTGAATGTTCATCAAC
>CAYNRI010000158.1:0-2552 GCA_964399575.1 uncultured Rikenellaceae bacterium | reverse complement strand
TTGTTGAAATAACAGTAACAAATAATTACGATGATACTGCTCCGCCAAGGACAGGGACAGGAACAGGACTCATTAATGTAGTACGGCGGCTCGAATTATTCTATGGTGACAAAGCTTCTCTGAAAACAACAAAAGAGAATGGCATTTATAAAGTCTCACTTATAATCCCGTCAGATATTTAACTTTTGCTGAAATTTCCTCCTGTACAGTTTGGAAATCAATTTTAATTTTACGGATTAATATTAAGACAGCCTGAGAAAATCTGTATAACTTTAGAAATAATATTTATTGTATTATGGATAAAATCAAGACACTTATAATTGATGATGAAGCTCCTGCACGCGAAATAATAAAAAAGTATCTCGAGGATCTTGCATACATTGATGTTGTGGCAGAGTGCTCTGATGGTTTTGGGGGATTGAAGACAATAACATCTCTGAAACCTGATCTTGTTTTCCTTGATATTCAGATGCCCAGGCTGACAGGTATCGAACTGCTTGAAGTATTGACAGAAAAACCCGAAATAATTTTTACAACTGCCTATGACCAGTTTGCGATAAGAGCATTCGAGCTCAATGCTGTTGATTATCTCCTGAAACCATTTCCAAAAAGGAGATTCCTTGAAGCTGTTCAGAAAGCTGTTGAAAAGATTAAATCAGCCGGCGATGACAGAAGGCCTGCCAGTCAGCTGCTTGCACTCAGCCCTGAATCAGCACCTCCGGTTACAAGGGTAGTTGTACGCAAAGGAAATGCAATAAATCTTATCCCGGTTGAAGAGATAAAATATCTTGAAGCACAGGATGATTATGTAATGATACATTATACAAACGGAAAAGCCCTTAAGCAGCAGACAATGAGATTTTACGAAGATAAGCTGCCTAAATCTGATTTTGTAAGAATCCACAGATCCTATATAGTCAGGGTAGAGGAAATTAAAAGGATAGAGCCTTACGGAAAAGATAATCACGTTGCAATCCTACAGTCGGGAGACAAGCTTCCGGTAAGCAGATCAGGTTATAAGCAAATTAAGGAGGATCTTAATTTTTAAGGATCGCGTTCTGACAGTTATTTCAATCTGCTGCACTTGTTGCAGCGGTTTATAGGCCTGAATTTTTTGAACCTGAAACGAGGCACCGGATCGAAACCGTGTGTTCCACCCGGGCGGCATCTGAGTATCCTGTCAGCCCCCATAAGGAACCCGGTAAATGGGCCATGGATCTTCAGTGCATCAAGCATGTACTGCGAACAGGAAGGAATATGCCTGCAGGAAGGCCTTATAAGAGGAGAAACAGCAAACCTGTAGATATGCACCGGTGCTGACATTATAAAGATCAATATGGCTCTTGCTGATTTTAACATAAGTCAAATATAGTAAAAGTGGTGCTGTAAGATAATAAGCGGAGACCGGAGTTTACTGCCAATTTGTCAAGTCGATAAGCCGGAATTGCAATTGGCAGGACTTTTGAAGGGATTTTTAAAAAGAATAAATTATGACTGGAAATATCTGGATTATATTTATTGTATTCATGATCCTGAGCTGGATCGTTAGTGCAACACTGAAATCAAAATTTAAAAAATACTCCAAAATCCCTCTTGATAGCGGTATGTCCGGAAGGGATGTAGCCGAGAGAATGCTTCGTGACAACGGTATATTTGACGTGAAGGTTGAGAGTGTAGCTGGAAGCCTGACTGATCACTACAACCCCCAGAATAAAACAATAAATCTGAGCCAGGATGTCTATAACAGCAGAAGCATAGCCGCTGCAGCCGTAGCTGCTCATGAAACTGGTCATGCTGTTCAGCATGCCACTGCATATGCCTGGCTGTCATTCCGATCTAAAATGGTACCTGTAGTAAGCTTTTCATCAAAATGGGTTCAATGGGTATTGCTTGCAGGTGTGATACTTGTCAATACTTTTCCGGGACTACTTCTCGGCGGTATAGTGCTCTTTGCCCTGACCACTCTTTTCAGCTTTATTACCCTTCCGGTTGAGATAAACGCAAGCCAGAGGGCCCTGGCATGGCTTTCAACAACCGGTATTACATCTTACCAGAATCATGATAAGGCACAGGATGCATTGAAATGGGCAGCATATACTTATGTTATAGCAGCCCTGGGTTCCCTTGCCACCCTGCTTTATTACATAATGATCTTTACCGGATCAAGAGATGATTAATTATTTCCGAATTGTTATCCTGAAGCCCTGAGATTATCTGCCTTCAACTTCAAGCCAAGGGGTGTATTTATGGATTGACCTGATAATAAGCCATATAGCTCCAGCGCTTATAAGCAGGATTAACCATACATGGGTCATAAATATACGGCCTGTCAGGTAGTAGTTCCTGAACAGATCAAGTATTGCAAATATCACAAAGATGTTAACGAAACTGTTGTATTCCCTCTTTAGCACATTTCTTAATGAGAATCCAAGATTCGGGGAGATCCATTTAAATCTAAAAGGTATAAAAGCTGCTACCTTGCCTGACCAGTTATCATAAGCTTCTCCGAATTTTCTTCTCAGGAACTGTTCCTCAGCAAACATTATCCTTTC
>CAYNRI010000157.1:0-2554 GCA_964399575.1 uncultured Rikenellaceae bacterium | reverse complement strand
GATATGTCATGTAATAGATACCATTTCGTTCGAAGAAAAAAGGACCTTCCACCAGACCTTTCGTTGGAAAATCTCCCAGCACCTTTGGTTCGGAATCAAGTTCCAGCATATTTTCCTTCAGCTTGGCTCCGAAGAGCCTGTTCATTGAATAGTAGATAAAGGCCTGACCATCTTTATCAATGAAAACACTGGGATCGATACCAACAATACCTTTTATCGGCTCAGGTTGAGGAGTATAAGGCCCTTCCGGCCTGTCGGCCACGGCAACACCTATCCCGAATCCTTTTCCATGTCCCGCCTTAACATTTGCCGGGAAATAGAAATAATACTTCCCGTTCCGTTCTATACAATCCGGTGCCCACATACTGAATGTTGCAGGATCGACCCAGTTAACATTTTTCTGGGTAACTATAACACCATGGTCAGTCCATTCTGTAAGATCAGACGATGAGAAGACATGGTAATCTTCCATGCAGAACCAGTCTTTGCGTTTGAACTCCTCCGGAGCCCTTATATCATGTGAGGGGAAGAGATATACCTTTCCGTTAAAGACACGGGCTGTGGGATCAGCCGTGAACTGATCACGGATTATGGGATTTTGCGCTGATAAAACAGCTGTAAATAATACTGTCAAAACAGTTGTCAGAATGAATCGTTTGTAAGTTTTCATGGTGGTAATTATAATTGATGGGTTAGTTTTTAATTGTAAACGATCTATTTAATCCTGAACCAGTCGAAATCGACATATCCTCCGGGATTTTTTGTTGCATAATTATAAAGACCGAACCGATAGCCCATAAAATGCGGCATTGAATATTCCATCTTAAGCTGTGAACCAATGGGAATCCATGTTTTACCGTCCAGACTGTAAAAGAAACTGGCAACATCGGCAAGGTCTGTGAAATTGCAATCAGCACGAAGATATACAGTTTTTTGTCTCAGGGGGATGTTTTCAGCTTCAACCGGCTTACCTGTCTGCGCATTAACCATCACAACCGATTTAGCTCCGTTTTCAAATTTAACCCCTACAAGTCCGAATTTTCTCTGGAGAAGAGCAAGCCCGGCAAAATCACCCTCTTTCATGTTTGTAACATCGATTACCGTTGATCCGGAACACTCTGGCCCCAATGTGCGCTGAGTCAAAGTATTGCGTGCCTGAACAAACAAAGTGTCTATGCGTCCTGTAGTAAGGCGAAGAAATCCTTTCCGTGCAGTTACAGACCATAAATCGTTTACCGGATTATGGTTCCACTGCCATACAAGGGGAAGAGCCGGATCGCCCTTTTTGCGCTTAAACTCGTCAGAAGAAACAATCCCGGGTATCAAACCTTTACCTGCAGGAAGGTCAAGAAGATCAGGAGCCTTGCCATTTACTCCGATAACCGGCCATCCATCTTCCCATTTCATTGGGACCAGATAGGGGATGCGTCCGACTGATCCATAATCACGGAAGAGGTATGCAAACCATCTGCCATCAGGGGTATCTACAATTCCGCCCTGCGCAACTCCTTTGTCCTGAAATACCATCTTCCCTTCCCATGGTCCGGTTATCCTGTCTGCCCTGTGAACGACAACTGTCCGCATACCTCCTTTGGGCCAGGTTATATTAAAAAGATAGTATTTCCCATTATGCCTGAATAATTGGGAACCTTCTCCAAGGCTACTTTTTCCTCCCGAAGGAATAGTTGAATCTTCAATAATAACCTGATTCAGTCCCCCCTGTTTTACTCCTGACAAATCAGTATTAAGCTCGACAAGTGTTAGTTTTTTATTGCCATAGATAAGATAAACACGTCCATCATCATCAAATACCAGTGTATGGTCATGAAAGCTCGGGCTGAACGATATCTCTTTCCAGGGACCTTTTTCTATATTTTTTGTTGACCAGATATATGTCTTCCCTGTTGTTGAAGAAAAGGATGATACATAAAAGGTGTCGTTATGATAACGTATACAGCTTGCCCAGGTACCGCGTCCGTAAGCATTTTTCCCGTTATTAAGCGCCAGGGCATCGTTATCGCCAAGAGTACTGTAAGTGTAGCTTACAATCTCCCAGTTTACAAGGTCTTTTGATCTCATTACCGGCACACCGGGATTCATGTGCATTGTTGTACTGCTCATATAATATGTATCTCCGGCCCGAATCATAGATACATCCGGAACGTCGGCAAAGATTATGGGGTTTCTTGCAGTTTCCGGCTGAGCTGAGACTGTTATTAAAGGAAGAATAGCAAGAAGGCTTAATAAGGGGGAACAGATTTTTTTCATTTCTTCTTAGTCATTACAATTGCAGGCCTTTGGGTAATTTTTTATTATGAAAAGATTAATCGATTGGTTTCAGTACTGCTGCAAAGCCTCCGCGTCGCAGCAATTTAATACTTAAAGAGCTTGATTTATCGACAACCAGATACTGAACAGAAAAGTCCTTGTCGTGTTTCCCGTCGGCAATTAATGTAAGTTTATACTTTTTACTTTCCGGCAGGAAATTAAAATTCAGGTTTTTTGTCCTTTCAAATCTTTCAGAGCTTATGCCGCCTATATACCAGTTGTCACC
>CAYNRI010000156.1:0-2743 GCA_964399575.1 uncultured Rikenellaceae bacterium | reverse complement strand
ACCCTGGCAACTTTCCTCATTGCTGAATTTGGCTTTTTTGGTGTTGTTGTATAAACTCTTACACAAACACCTCTCCTCTGAGGACAAGAATCCAGTGCTGGTGCTTTACTTTTATCAACCAGTTTCTTCCTGCCTTTTCTAACTAATTGCTGAATTGTCGGCATATTTCCAGTTTATTTTAGTATTAAATTTTACTTAAAAAAATGGTTTGCAAAGGTATTTATTTTATTTCTTAATTAACAAACAAGTACTGTACTTTTTTCATTTCAAAACATACTATACATTCTCAGAGCCATAAAATGCGGATGTCCGCACATCAGAGCGTCTTAATTCCAAAATATATTCTTACTTGATATGTAAGTTATCGACAGGTTAACTTCCCGACCTTCCCCGCAGAAAATCTTTTGTATACTTACTTATGAAAGAAAAGCCGGTACTCCTGTATTTCAAAAAACTGGTGCAAAGAAAATAAAAAATTCTTAATTATGCCCTCTTTCTTAAACAGTTTTTAAAAAATTATTAATTTTGTCCGCTCCAAAACGAGTTGTATAATAATAATTTAAATATATAATAAACTCAGAATCATGAAGACATACCAGGTTGACCAGATAAAGAACATCGCGCTTCTGGGCAATTCAGGATCAGGAAAAACAATCCTTGGCGAAGCGATGCTCTTTAACGGTGGCATAATTGAAAGAAGAGGTACAATAGAAGGGAAAAACACCACTTCCGAT
The DNA here is from genome assembly GCA_964399575.1 of uncultured Rikenellaceae bacterium. Taxonomy (GTDB): domain Bacteria; phylum Bacteroidota; class Bacteroidia; order Bacteroidales; family VadinHA17; genus LD21. The sequence continues at coordinate 2,009 of CAYNRI010000156.1, read as the reverse complement.
TATCGTCCGATAGAACAGGAGAACGGAAACTCAATTTATTCTTCTGTGCTATATACCGAATACCAGAACAGGAAGATCAATATAATTGATACTCCCGGACTTGATGATTTCAGTGGCGGTGTGATCTCATCCCTGTATGCTTCAGACCTGGCTTTAATGGCAATAAATGTTCAAAATGGTGTTGAAGTCGGAACGGAGATCCATTTCAGGCATGCTGAAAAAGCAGAAAAACCAATGCTATTCGTTATCAATGGCCTGGATCATGAAAAGGCAAATTTTGATAAATCTGTTGAAATGATGAGGGAGAGGCTCACAAATAACCTGATCCTCGTTCAGTATCCATTAAACGAAGGTGTAGGATTCAACTCAATTATTGACGTCCTAAGGATGAAAATGCTTCGTTATGGCAAGGATGGAGGAAAAGCTGAGGTGCTTGATATCCCTGCCGACCAGGCTGATAAGGCTGCCGAACTGCATAGTGCCCTTGTTGAAAAGGCTGCCGAAAGTGATGAGGCTCTGATGGAGATCTTTTTCTCAAACGAAACACTTAAAGAGGAAGAGATAAAAAGAGGAATCTATAAAGGCATTCTCAGCAGAGGAATGTTCCCTGTCCTATGCATATCAGCAAAACACAACATAGGCATCGATAGCCTGATGGATTTCATCGTCAGCGAAGCGCCTTCAATAACTGACATGCCTGCTCCTAAGAACAGTAAAGGAAATATTGTTAAACCTGATCCTTCCGGACCTGCATCCCTTTATATATTTAAATCATCGATTGAAGAACATATAGGTGAGATCAACTATTTCAGGGTTTACTCTGGCACAGTGACAGAAAATCTTGATGTTATAAATACAAATAACGGGACAAAGGAAAGACTTTCACAGCTTTATGTATGTGCAGGTAAAAACAGGACAAGGGTCCCTGAACTTAATGTAGGGGATATCGGTGCTGTTGTGAAGATGAAGAACACCAGGATGGATCACACTTTGAATGTGGCAGGCAATGACTGGAGGTACGAAGGTGTAAAATTCCCGGAACCTAAATTCAGGACTGCAATCAAAGCGCAAAGCGAAAGTGATGATGAGAAGCTCGGAGAAGCGCTTAATAAAATACATCTTGAAGATCCTACTGTTATTATTGAATACTCGAAAGAACTAAAACAGATACTCGTACACGGTCAGGGTGAATACCATCTTAATATTATGAAGTGGCATCTTGACAATATTTATAAGATCCCTACCAACTTCAATCCTCCCAGGATCCCCTACCGTGAAACAATAACAAAAGCAGCCCAGGCTGACTACAGGCATAAGAAACAATCAGGCGGAGCCGGTCAGTTCGGTGAGGTCCACATGATAATCGAGCCTTATGTTGAAGGTAATCCCGACCTTACAATGCTTAAAATGGGCGGCAAGGAATTAAAGATATCCGTCAGGGGAAAAGATGAGATCGATCTTGAATGGGGAGGCAAGATAATATATCTGAACTGCATTGTAGGTGGATCAATTGATGCCCGTTTTATGCCAGCAATCCTTAAAGGCATAATGGAAAAAATGGAAGTGGGTCCTCTTACCGGTTCGTATGCAAGAGATATTAAGGTATATGTCTATGATGGCAAGATGCACCCCGTCGATTCAAATGAGATCTCTTTCAGGCTTGCCGGAAGAAATGCTTTCAGTCAGGCTTTCAAGAATGCCACTCCAAAAATACTTGAACCGGTTTATGATGTTGAAATAATGGTACCTGCTGACCGCATGGGTGATGTGATAAGCGATCTTCAGGGGCGCAGGGGAATGGTGCTTGGCATGGCAAGTGAGAAAAGATTTGAGGTGATAAAGGCAAGGGTTCCTCTTGCAGAGATGAACAAATATTCAACAGCCCTCAGTTCACTGACAGGCGGCCGGGCTTTCTATACAATGAAATTCTCTGAATATGCACAGGTGCCGGGAGAAGTACAGGAAGCTGTTATCAAGGCTTACCACGAAGAGGAAGAAGAAGAATAACA
>CAYNRI010000155.1:0-2765 GCA_964399575.1 uncultured Rikenellaceae bacterium | reverse complement strand
TAGATATCTGTTAGTTATCTTTTTAAGTCCCTAAAAATCGCACAAAACAGGAAGAGATATGAACCCGGCGCAGCCAAAGTCAATTAAATATTGTGAATGATGCCTGCTACTCGTTTAAATAAAATTTGTTTTCTTTAGTAAATAAAAAAAACCCTATTTTTGACTTACATATACAGTGACTTAATTAACCGATAAAAATTAACTGACATGAATATACCTGACAACCTGAAGTACACGAAAGATCATGAATGGTTAAGAATAGATGGCGCATATGGTTATATAGGCATAACTGATTTTGCCCAGGGCGAGCTTGGTGATATTGTTTTCATCGAGATTGAAACTGTCGGAGAAAACCTGAAAAAGGAGGAAGTGTTTGGTACTGTAGAGGCAGTCAAAACTGTATCAGACTTGTTCATGCCGGTTTCAGGTGAAATTCTTGAGCTTAACCCTGCTCTTGAAAATTCTCCTGACCTCGTAAATAAAGATCCTTACGGAGAAGGTTGGATGGTCAGAATTAAAATCGCTGATATTTCAGAAACAGAATCACTCCTTGGCGCTGAGCAGTATAAAGCTCTTGCCGGAGCTTAGCTGACAAATTTATTTGTGCTGACAGACCGCAGACTATTATAGCATGCAGGTCGTTGTTCAGGGTGATCAGAGAGTCTTTTTAACTTCTACTTCCTGGTAGGCTTCAATTATATCACCTGCCTTAATATCGTTGAAATTCTGGATATTTAAACCGCACTCATAACCTCCTACAACCTCTTTGGCATCATCTTTGAACCGCTTCAGTGAACCCAGTTCACCGGTATAAATGACGATCCCATCCCTTATTATCCGTACTTTTGAACTCCTTGTTATTTTCCCTTCTTTAACATAACATCCCGCTACTGTTCCCACCTTGGTAACCTTGAAAATCTCCCTTATCTCAAGTGTAGCCATGATCTCTTCTTTAACCTCTGGAGAGAGCATCCCCTCCATTGCTGATCTGATTTCTTCAATTGCATCATAGATGATTGAATATAAGCGGATATCTATCTCTTCCTTTTCAGCCAGCTTACGGGCATTTAGCGAAGGGCGAACCTGGAAACCTACAATAATGGCATTCGAGGCTGCTGCCAGCAGAATATCTGATTCAGAGATCTGGCCAACGGCTTTGTGTATTACGTTAAGCTGGATCTCAGGTGTTGACAATTTGATTAGAGAATCGCTGAGTGCTTCAATAGAACCGTCAACGTCTCCCTTGACGATAATGTTCAATTCCTGGAAGTTACCTATTGCTATTCTCCGGCCAATCTCGTCAAGTGTTATGTGTTTCTGAGTACGCAGGCCCTGTTCTCTCTGGAGCTGGGCTCTTTTGTTTGCGATATCCTTAGCTTCCCTGTCACTATCCATTACGTTGAACTTATCACCTGCCTGAGGTGCTCCATTGAGTCCGAGTACCAGGGCCGGAGCTGAAGGCAGGGCTTCTGATATCCTGTGTCCCCGTTCGTTGTACATTGCCTTGATATGCCCGAAGCAGCTCCCGGCAAGCATTATATCACCTATCCGTAATGTACCTGCTTTTACAAGCACGGTTGCTGTATAACCCCTTCCTTTATCAAGTGAAGATTCAATAACGGTTCCGATTGCAGGTTTATCAGGATTGGCTTTCAGATCCAGCATTTCAGCTTCGAGAAGGACCTTGTCGAGTAAAACATCAATATTCAATCCCGATTTGGCAGATATTTCCTGTGATTGATATTTCCCTCCCCAGTCTTCAACGAGGTAGTTCATATTAGCCAGAGCCTCTTTTATTTTATCAGGATTAGCTGTTGGCTTATCTATCTTATTAATAGCAAAGACGATAGGGACACCTGCTGCAGAAGCATGGTTGATAGCTTCAGTTGTCTGTGGCATTACTCCGTCATCTGCCGCTACAACAATTATGGCGATATCCGTTATCTGAGCTCCTCTTGCCCTCATTGCAGTAAATGCCTCATGACCGGGAGTATCGAGGAATGTCAGCTGGCGCCCATCGTCAAGCCTGACTCCGTATGCTCCAATATGCTGTGTTATACCACCGGCTTCACCGGCTATTACATTTGTTCTCCTTATATAGTCAAGGAGTTTTGTCTTACCGTGATCAACATGCCCCATTACTGTTACAATAGGCGGCCTGGATTTAAGCTCCTCATCACTATCCTCCTCCTCCTGCACAGCTTCCTGAAACTCAGCGCTTACAAATTCGACCTTGTAACCGAATTCATCAGCAAGGACTGCCATCGTTTCAGCATCCAGTCGCTGGTTGATTGAAACAAACAATCCGAGATTCATGCAGGTAGAGATGATATCAGTAACGGGAACATTCATCATTATGGCAAGTTCATTTGCTGAAACGAACTCCGTCACTTTAAGGATATTCCTGTTCTGTTCAATCTGATCTTCTGCTTCCCTGTGCTTCTGGCTGATTGCATCACGTTTCTCACGACGGTACCTTGAGCCTTTTGATTTTCCTTTCGTAGTAAGTCTTGCAAGGGTTTCCTTTATTTGTTTCTGAACCTCTTCTTCATCGACTTCGGCTCTTACAGGTCTTTTTTTCTGTACCCCACGTTTACCGCCTTTATCTTTTTTATCTGCCGGTTCAGGCTTGACAACAGAGATCTGATCTTTATCCTTAGTGATCCTTTTTCTTCTTTTCTTTCTTCTGAAATCGGAATCTGGGTCTATTTTGACAGGCTGATTTGGAGCCGGTTTTTTCTTTTCTTCAACGGGGAGGTCTATTT
>CAYNRI010000154.1:0-2770 GCA_964399575.1 uncultured Rikenellaceae bacterium | reverse complement strand
ATTCCGGGAAGATTTATCGCTTAACCTGAAAACCTCCCCGTCGCGTCCAACAAATTCAGCATCCACGAAATTATCTGCTGCTGTCCCATAACTTGCTGAGAAAAGAGAAAATATTCCTGAACACATAATGTTTGCACAAACCAGAGCGGAGGGTTCGGCGGCATTTACTCTGAAACCCCTTTCAACAGCAGCTTTCTGAAGATCGAAAGCAGCGACTCCCGGCCCTGCTTTAACAAGCCAGTTCTTCTCATCAAAACGAATTGTTTTCATCCTGCCAAGGTCAATAACGGCCCCTTCGCTCATTACAAAACCCATAACGCTCGATCCGTTGCCTCTGACAGCATATTTAATATTGTGAGAGTTCAGAAGCTTGACAACAGCTGAAATTTCCGCTGTTGAATTGGGCATAATGACATATCCGGGCATTTTAGGCTCTGCAACAGGAGAGGGGTCGTGTGAATATGTAAGCGCAATAGCACGGTCATTCGTTGCCCAGTATTCTCCTACAATCCCTTTTAGCTCATCGAGAACTGTATCATGTTCAGGCATCAGAATCTCTCCGCCCTTATCGAGGTAAAGTTTTATATGCTCTTTCAGAGCCTTCATTACAAGGGATGGTTTCATCTCAGTAACAAAATAGCACTGGTAGTCACATTTTCCGCAAAGGTCGCAGCTGTCTGCAATCTCTATACATTTTTCAGTTACAGGGATCTTATTCTCCGCAAGAGCGGCATAAAGATCCATTCTTCCCTGAGGATAAAAGCTTACGTAATGCTTTTCTGTCCCCGATACACATATTCCTGTATCCAGAAAATCAATCTTGCACATTGCGTAGTGCCTGCAATTCCTGGCTGTTTTTAGGATATTATTCATCTTGTAATAACTTTATTTATTTAGCAACCTCTTAGTTAAGCAAGATAAATAAAAACCTGTTCACTTTTTTTTTACCTGATAAGATTAAGTAAAAGTTTAGTGAATGTATTTTCACTCTTTAGATAATACAAACTGTGAATATCTGTTTTACCTTACCGGGCCCCATTCGACAAGTCTGTCGTTCTCGATATAGAGCCACGAGCTGGAATAGATCCATTCTTCCTTAACATCATTCCCGCTTATAACCCTGTTGATTTTTCTGGGGGTGCCCCAGCTGTCCTGAACCATCTCGGCAGTCATGCCCTTCCATACCTTCATAGCCATCATCCGGGATGCAATATCAGAACCATATTTATTTGTGAGCCAGGTGCGTCTGTCAGTAACGGGTCTTTGTGCCGGCTGAACCTGTCTGTCATCCGGCGGGGACTGTGAGGCAGCTCCAGTTCTTTCTTCTCCGGCTGTTGATACAACAGTAGCGCTGCTTAAAGTAGCATGCTTTCTGAGAATGTAGCCTTCATCTTCCTCCCAGGTTACAAACAGGTATGTGCTGTCTGCACTAATCACATCCACAGCAGTTCCCGACGGGATAATTACAATAACTGAAGTCAGGTCATCCTTATCTTTAAAGAGGCGGCTGGCAGATGTAAGAGTTGCTATCATTGCATCCGACTGTCTTGCAGGCTGTGCCTTCTCAAGATCTTCAAGAACTGCAGTACGGTTGCCCTGTGCGCTGAGCTGACAGACAAGCAACAGGAATAGTATTGATATTATGAAATTTTTCATTATCTGGTTTTTTAGATGTGAGCAAAAAGTGTACCATTCGGAAGACACTGATGGGGGAGTTGGTCTCAGAGTCTCGGAGTCTCGGAGTCTCGGAGCCTCAGGGTCTTATAGTCCTGGAGTCTGACAGTTTAAGGCTGGCACATTTCAATTCCCCCTTTGAAGGGGGCCAGGGGGATGTTAAAGCAGGATTTACGGCCCAGAGCTAAGACATTCTCAGAGTCGTATGATTTTGTTTTATGATCCGGGGGTCACGGGATTTTAATTATCATGAGGCCATCCCGGACAGGGAGTATTATTTTTTCGATATTTTTCTGACTGCGGATCATCTCGTTGAATTCAATTATGCCTTTTGACTGAGGATCTTTCGTGTTTTTCTCAAGGACTTTATCTCCCCAGAGCACATTATCGGCGATTATGAAACTTCCGGGTCTTGTTTTACGTAAACATATATTATAGTACTCGCTGTATTCACGCTTGTCCCCGTCAATAAATATGAGGTCAAAGACCTGATTTAGTTCCGGTATAATATCCTGGGCTCTGCCGGTGAGCTGGATTATTCTACTTTCAAGTCCGGCTTTGCAGAAATAATCATGTGCGAAATCCCTGAGTTCATCATTGATCTCGATTGTTGTCAGTTTCCCTCCTTCCACAAGGCCCTTCGCCAGGCAAATAGCTGAGTAGCCCGTAAAAGTACCTATTTCGAGAATATTTGAAGGTTTTATCATTCCGGAGATTAGTTCAAGGAATCTTCCCTGAAGGTATCCTGTTGACATATTCGGATTAACGAACTTAATATGGGTTTGCCTGTAAAGTTCTTCAAGTACAGGATCTTCAGGTGTCGAATGATCAATTATATATTTTTCAATCTGTCTGTCCATTATCATTTATAGATAAGAGTTGACAGTTCCCCGGGTTCAAAGACTTCATTAGCTATTTCAAGGAGCTGAGAGGAAGTCAGGGCGTCTACTTTTTTGCTGATCTTTTCGGGTGAGTCAATCCTGTCGAATACAAGCAAGTTTTTTGCCAGGCTGAGCATCAGGCTCTCATGGTTTTCGTATGCTCTGGCGAGAGATCCCTTTATCTGATTCTTGGCCCTGCCAAGCTGAATCAGACC
>CAYNRI010000153.1:0-2841 GCA_964399575.1 uncultured Rikenellaceae bacterium | reverse complement strand
CAGGTTCGAGCCCTGACGGAGCAACAACAAAGCCGGTTCTTTAGCCGGCATTTTTATTTTTCGCTAACCTTCTTCTCATTCCCTCGCCATCAGCCGTCTTAAGAGCAGCAACAACATCTTCGGGTTTTACTTCTCCTGCCTCATTGTGTATTGTTTCTCCTTCGGCACAAGAAGCAAGGCCCACCTTCATCAATTCACTGTCGGGTAACCCTGACATACCCATTTCTTCAAAGGTCGTGGGCAGTCCTACTGCCTGACAGAAATCGTAAACTTCGTCAATTATTTCTCCCGGACGATCAGTGAGGAACAGAGAAGCCAGTACCCCGAAGGCCACTTTCTCTCCGTGAAACAGATGATGAGTCTCTTTAAGCACAGTCAGCCCGTTGTGAATAGCATGACTGGCAGCCAGGCCGCCACTTTCAAAACCCAGTCCGCTCAAAAGGATACAGGCTTCAACGACGTGTTCAAGAGCAGGAGTTACAACATTGGCTTCTGCTGTGACAAGAGCTGTCTGACCATATTCAAGCAGGGTGTCATAACACAGCCGTGCCAATGCCTGTGCAGTCATTGATCCCGGATACCCTGTCATATTTGGAGAAAGGGTGCGCTGACATGAATCGGCTTCAAACCATGTAGCAAGGGCATCACCTATTCCGCATCTAAGGAAACGGGACGGGGCACGGGCTATAATTTCAGTGTCAACAAGGACCATATTGGGATTTGAGGGGAAAAACATATATCTCTTGAATTCTCCTTGTTGTGTATAAATGACTGCAAGGGCACTGCATGGAGCATCAGTGGATGCAATTGTCGGAACAACAACAACCGGGACCTTCAGGTTAAAAGCAACTGCTTTTGCTGTATCAAGGGTCTTCCCTCCCCCTATCCCTGCAATGAGATCAATCCCTGCAGCCTGAGCCGCTTCGGTTATCCCAGCGATCTCTTCATCGGAACACTCTCCATGAAAACGGTTTGCAACAACCTTCACCTCTTCTTCCACACTTTTCTGAAAATCAGGAAGAAGATTATCATATACATAAGGATCACAGATCAGGTATCCGTTATTTCCATACCTGGCCATCTCTATGCCCAGTTTTTTAATGGCTCCCGCCCCCTGAACATATCTTCCCGGAAAAATTGATACGCTTATCATTTGAATTAATTTTAAATGTGTTACTTAATATGATACAAAGATATAAAAAGCTGATAATCAAAATAATAATTTGGATAATTTCCAGATATTACTCTGTATATTATTATGTTACGACTGGTTCCCGCCAAATCACGATCATGATTCACAAAGCAGATCACAAAAAAAGTGAATTATTTCAGTTTTTCATGACCTGAAGACAGTGTTATCCCTGGTTACATATGAAAAATAATCAGGGAAAAAGCAATCTGATAGCAAAAAGCATGTTAAACAGGCAAAATAGTTGATCATCGTACCTTAGATTTTGATAAAGGATTTTACGGTTTCATGCTCATGCTATAATTTTGAATCATGCTTTTATAGCTTATTGTTATTAATTTTACGGGACCCCAGACTTTAATTATATGGATGAACTGACAAATTTTTCAATCGACGCGACAACAAAAACACCTCTTATTGAGCTCAATAATCTGACTGGTGAAATGATCCTATCAGGTAAATCAATACCTGAAAATGCTGCAAAATTATATGAACCTGCATTAAACTGGGTAAATAAATACATTCTTAATTCCAAACCGGTCACAAACCTCCGGCTCAACCTGGAGTATTTCAACACTGCATCTTCAATCTGGATCTCCAAAATAATAAAATCTCTTACGCAGATCAGCAACCCTGATAACCTCCTGATAGTTCATCTTTATGTCCCGCTTGAAGAATACGATGATCTGAATGAGATTGACGATATAAGAGATGCCTTCGGCCCAATAACTAATCTTTTCCAGAACACTATTCCGGCTGTCGGACTGAAGCTCTACGCTACAAATGACAATTCGGAAGTTGTAAAGGACACAATCGTCCTGATGTAAAAGAAATATAAGCAGAAAATCCTCTATTTATTCATCACACAAATATCATTCAGTATCACACTTCTGAATGATTTGCCTATCGGAATTGTTTTAAGATTAGTACCAAGATCCAGCTTAATGGATGATTCATCTATTGTCTTGATCAGTTGTTTATTCACAATAAATGATCTGTGGATCCTTAAGAAAAGATCGGAGGGCAACTGGGTCTCAATTCCTTTCATTGTAAAATGAAGCGTGAATTTCCTGTCTGTTGTATTCAGGATTATATAGTTTTCAAGTGCTTCAACATAAGCGATATCCTTTACATTCATCTTAAGCAGCGCAGTATCCTTCCTGACAAAGATTTCCTTGTCGTGGGATATCGCCGGGCCACTCCGGGAACTGAGCCTGATTGTTTTATCAACTGCCCTGAAAAACCTTGAATGGGTAACAGGCTTTATTAGATAGTCAATACAATCATAGTCAAACGCTTTATACGCAAATTTACCGTCTGACGATATCGCTATTATACTGGGAGGATTATCAAGTTTATTAATCCTGTCAAAGCCTGTCTGCCCGGCTGTATTAAAATCTATGAAAGCAAGATCCGTTCCGTTCTGATTTGCCAGATGATTCAGGGCATCTGAAGGATTATTGAATTTACCTACAAGATTAAGGGCCGGACATCTCGCAACCAGGCTCTTAAGTTGTTCAGCATCTGATTTATTATCTACAATAATACAGTTAATCATGATGTAATTCAAAGGTGATGTGCCTGTAAATTTGCGAACACAAAAATGAAAATCTGATGAATTTCAGGATAAATTTCAATATAAGCGGAGTTCT
>CAYNRI010000152.1:0-3038 GCA_964399575.1 uncultured Rikenellaceae bacterium | reverse complement strand
AATGAATTCGGGACAAATGAATTCATTAAGTATTGCAGGGCTGTGGGCAGTGAACCCTATCTGTCTGTCAACATGGGAACCGGTACTATCGAGGAGGCACAAAGATGGGTTGAATACTGTAACATCAAAGAGGGCCCGTATTATGCAGAGCTCAGGAAAAAGCACGGTTTTGCAGAGCCTTATAATGTGAAATACTGGAGCCTTGGAAATGAAATGGATGGTGAGTGGCAGATGGGACACCTGAATGCTGAAGATTATACCAAAAAAGCTCTTGAAGCTGCCAAGCTGATGAGACTTACTTCACCTGATATCAAACTTATTGCTGCAGGCTCTTCAAATTACAGACCTCATGCTGACCCGGATCACTGGAACCGTACAACAATTAACAACCTAAAGGATGTTGTTGATTATATTGCCCTTCATATGTATGTAGGGAATCCTGACAATAATTATTACAATTTCCTTTCAACTCCCCTTGTTATGGAGGAAAGAACTGATATAGTAAGGGGAATGATAAAAGAGGCTATGCAGAAAGCCGACAGGGGAAACAGACCTCCGATGTACATTGCGTGGGATGAATATAATGTATGGTACAGGGCTAGAACAGATGAATTAATGCAGGGAACAAGAGCGCTTGAAGAAAAATACAATCTCGAAGATGCACTTGTCATAGGAGGATTCCTGAATGTATTTATCCGTAACGCTGATATTATCAAGATGGCTAACATGGCCCAGCTTGTAAATGTCATTGCCCCTGTCTTCGCTGAAGAAAAAGGCATGTTCAGGCAGACAATCTACTTCCCTCTTGAACTTTTTGCCAGAAACATGCACGGTAAATCACTTGACCTTGTTGTTGATTGCCCCACATACAATACTGATGAATTCTATCTGGGTCTGGGTGAAACACAAACAAAACAGTCAAATGTTCCCTATCTTGATGTGTCAGCCACATATAACAACGGAGAGGTCATAATCTGTGTTGTAAACAGGCATAAGGAAAATGCAATTAAAACTGATATTATCTGTCAGTCGGGAGAGTTCACTGATGTACTTAAAATATCAGAGATTAATGCTCCGGATATTAAGGCAGCAAATGACTTTGGCGTTGAAAACGTAAAAACAGTTACAAAGCCTGATGTAAAAGCAAAAGGGAACACGGTTACCTATTCATTCCCGGCCCATTCTCTTACAATGATACGCGGTAAGATTAAATAGGGACATTCCCTGGTTAAATGTTCAGTCAAGAATTAAAATTCATAGAATATGTAATCTTAAAGTCGGTTAAATGATTAAATATAAAGTATTTGCGGTATTGCTTTCCCTTTGCGCCATACCTGCATTTGCGCAAAAAGTATCTATTGTTTCCCCAAACAATAAGATTACAGTCGATCTTATTAACAGGCAAAATACAGATTCAGGGGAATGGTTCTTAAAAGTAAGCTATAATGACAATAATACAAACTCAGCAGTCATTCCTGAAATCGTTCTGGGATTGATACGAAGTGATCAGGAATTTTCAAATGATCTTAAATTCCTGAAAGCCGGGAAACAGGTCCTGATAAGCGAACGATACAACCTCCTGCATGGAAAACGATCAGATTGTACAAATTCAGCTATTGAGACTGTTGTATCTTTCGAGAATTCCCGGAAAGCAAAATTAAATCTGATAATTAGGGCTTACAACGATGGAATTGCATTCCGTTATGAATTCCCGGAAAAAGAAGGCTCTTTTATTATCAGTGATGAGCTGACTTCATATAATATACCTGCAACTGCAAAGCGATGGCTTGAGAAATGGAATGCCGCCAACGAAGGGCTTTACAGTGTCATGAATGATGATAATACCCAGCAAAGCTGGTGCTATCCCGCCCTGTTCGATTCACCTGATAATGATTGCTGGTTTCTTTTACACGAAGCCGATGTCGACAGAAATTATTGCGGTTCAAAACTTAGCAACACAGCTGAAAAATCATCTTACAAGATCACCTTCCCTGACCCGAAAGACGGAAACGGCCTGGGGGAATCGGCTCCCGCAATTAATCTCCCGTGGAAATCTCCGTGGCGTGCTGTAATAATGGGGTCTCTTGCAGACATAGTTGAATCAACCCTTATTCATGATGTTTCTTCTCCGTCTGTCATAATGAATACCGGATGGATAAAGCCTGGCCTTGTATCGTGGAATTACTGGTCAAGCAATCATGGCACAAAAGATTATAAAATTGTTTGTGATTTCGCTGATCTGGCAGCAGGCATGGACTGGCCCTACACACTGCTCGACTGGGAATGGGATGCAATGAGTAATGGAGGGAATCTCGATGATGCAATAAAATATATCCATTCACTAGGAGTAAAACCCTTATTGTGGTACAATTCGGGAGGTCCGCATACGGGAGTGCGCTCAACACCACGCGACCGGATGCTTACTCACGAAAACCGCGTTGAAGAATTCACCAAGCTGAAGAAGATGGGTGTTGCCGGTGTTAAAGTGGATTTTTTTGAAAGTGAAAAACAGGATATGATAAAGTATTACCTTGACATCCTCGATGATGCTGCACAATTTGAAATGCTTGTATATTTTCATGGATGCATTGTACCACGCGGATGGGAAAGAACGTATCCTAACCTGATGACACTTGAGGCGGTGCGTGGAGCTGAATGGTACAATAACGGACCTGATCTAACTACTACGGCCCCGGAACACAATACAATACTACCGTTTACGAGAAATGTAGTGGGCCCTATGGATTACACGCCTGTAACCTTTACAAATTCACAGTACCCGCATATTACATCATACGGACACGAGCTGGCTCTTAGTGTAGTCTTCGAATCAGGATTACAGCATCTTGCTGATCGTCCTGAAGGATACTATGGCTTACCGGATGCTGCAAGGACTTTCCTGAAAAAAGTGCCCGTTGCATGGGATGATACAAAATTGCTCGATGGCTATCCGGGACGGGACTTAATTATTGCCCGGAGAAAAGGTGACAACTGGTATATAGGCGGCATAAGCTCTGAAAGATTTGAAAGGACAAAAA
>CAYNRI010000151.1:0-3115 GCA_964399575.1 uncultured Rikenellaceae bacterium | reverse complement strand
GGTCCCGTAGCTTAACTGAATAGAGCATCTGACTACGGATCAGAAGGTTGGGGGTTTGAATCCCTTCGGGATCACGCTGATAATAAGCCACTTACAAATTTATAAATGTAGGTGGCTTCATATTTAATATACAATTTTCTATGCTGTTAGTTGAAGCCTTCAGCAATTCAGTAATGCCTGGCATCCGCAACTAAAAACAATTGAATTAATTTGATTTTATTTTGCTGTAAATGTAACTTTACTGAGTTAATCATTATAATTAAGTGTTTTTGCGATCTTCTTATTTGTTCCGGTTAATCACAATTCTGAAAAATATGAAAGCACTTAAAGCAATACTCAGGGCACTCCTGATAATTATTGTCGTATTTATAGCTGGCTTCGCCGGTCTTCTTGTATATGCAAAGGTTACAGATTTCAGACCTGAGGAGCAGGAGCTAATCTCTCAACAAAATAATCTATCTGTTCTGAAAGACTCACTCTGCATTACTCTTCTGACCTGGAATATTGGTTATGCAGGATTGGATAAGGACATGGATTTTTTCAAAGATGGCGGCACAAAAGTAATCACACCAAAAGACATCTGCCTGTCAAATATTGATGGTATTGCAGATTTTTTAATTGATAATGACACAGTCGATTTTATGCTGCTGCAGGAAGTTGATCGTGACAGCAAAAGAAGCTATCATATCGATCAGTATGAAAAAATAGCCGGAGTACTTCCCTCATATAATCCATTCTTTGCAAAAAACTATGATGTCTTTTTCGTTCCTGCTCCGCCTTCTCAACCGATGGGGAAGGTTCTTTCAGGAATAGCAACCTATTCCAAATACATTCCTGTTTCTTCGATAAGATATTCCTTACCAGGAGATTTCGGGTTCCCGACTCAGCTTTTTTATCTCGACAGATGTTTCATTGTAAACAGGTACAATGTCGGAAACAGTAAGGAACTGGTATTAATAAACACCCATAATGAGGCATTTGATGAGGGTGGAACTATAAGAGAAGCTCAGATGGAAAGGATAAAGGAGTTTGTCATAAATGAATATAATTCGGGCAATTATGTAATAGTTGGTGGTGACTGGAACCAATATCCTCCTGATTTTAAACCTTCTTTTTCAGCGAATAAGGCTTTTACAGGTATAGTTGGAAATTTTAACCTTACAGGAATAGAATCAGATTATATGCCCCAGGAATGGAAATGGATTTATGATCCTTCAACCCCTTCAGTCAGAACCCTCATGTCAGAATATGATCCTGTATCAACTCCGACAAGTATTTGTGATATCTTCCTGATTTCGCCCAATATTGAGTTTGTTACTGTAAAAGGCATCCATCTTGGTTTTACAAATTCAGATCATAATCCTTTAATAATGAAGGTAAAACTCAGATGAACATCTTAGCTTCTGATTTTAGCCATGACTTAATCATAGAGTTACATTTTTATTTTAAAAGCGGTCATCACTTTATTGTCAGGCAATTAAATCGCCTATATGTCCGGTCTGCCAGCTAAATACTATTATATCAATAACATAAGATCTTAATATCTGGATGCACAAATGAATGATAACCTCAAAAACTGACAGATAATCCTAACCCATACGCAGAAGCCGTAGCTCTGTACTTAACCAATGCAATTTCGATGTCTTTTTTTCGCGAAGAACCGGTAATCCATTTACCAATTCCCACTCCGGTCGCGATAAACCCTCCCTGAGCAAGTATATAACCTGCTGTACCTGAGAAGTAACCAGCCACATTACCGTTAGCAGCCATGGATACTCCGATGGTAAAAAGCACAGACCCTCCTACTAATGAAAGAGCTCCTGCTAAAGTCATGATCTTACCTGCCTCCATTGAGTTAGAATACCGGTCAAATGAGAGATTTAACTGATCCTGATTAAGGCTGTCAAGTGATGAAACACCATAAGCCCTTGTGTACCACTGAGCATTGACAACAAATATGATGACTGTAAAAAGAAAAAGAAGAATTGTCCTTTTCATCTGTTAAATGTAAATACTATTTCACTGAAATAATGCTATTAAGAATACTGGGATATATGCTCTCCAACGATTCATTAAGGTTGTTATATTTTGTCGAACCGTCTTTGAATTACTATAACGTACAGGTTGAGAATAATCAGGATCACTCCTTCTTAAACTGCCCGAGATGAATGAAAAGGAATAGTACAATAGCTAAAAGGAAAAAGCTGTTTGCAACATGGAAATAGTTAACGATTTCAATACTCGGACTGAATCTACTTGATATGACTATCTGAATAAGTCCCAGTATTATAAATACTATTCCAATACCGGTCGAAATCCATTCTATCCAGTTCAATACTTTTACTAATGTTTTCATTGGTCCAGATTTATTTTATTACTAATGAACTATTTATCATCAAAGTTCCACAATAATTCAATATAAGTCAATTATTAGACTTACTATTATTATCAGGATCAGTGAATAAGTTAAAAACTATGCTAAAACTTGACTATGGTTCAATTAAAGTGTAAATTGTATACTTAAATGCTACTGATATGAATACAACGGATAAGATCATTCACTGGATACCCCGGATAATTTGTATTCTGGCAATATTATTCGTAAGCATGTTCGCCTTTGATGTGTTCAGTCCCGATCTGACAATCTGGCAACAGATAATCGCCCTCCTTATTCATCTGATCCCGTCATTTATTCTTACTGGTATCCTTATAATTGCGTGGAGATGGGAGAAGATCGGAGGAATTATACTGACAAGTACCGGTGTGATCCTTTGCATTTTAGTGTTTTATCTTAATTACAAGCGGAATGGTTTTTCATTTGTCCAGAGCCTGATTAATGCCTCAATATTATGCCTTCCCTTTGTAATTGCCGGTATATTATTTATAATCAGTGATCGAAGAAAACAGAGAATACAAATACAGAATTGATAGTGAAATAATCAGTTTTGTATTAAATGTCAGTTTGCCACCATACAGATATCTCATTGGTCTGTAAGTTCTATTTCATTTTTATTTCACAAACTATCACCGACCAGGGTTCAATTTCCAAAGTCATGTCTTTTGAAAATGACATTGTACTCCCAACCGCTTTGATTTTCTCCGGCTCTTCGATTGA
>CAYNRI010000150.1:0-3190 GCA_964399575.1 uncultured Rikenellaceae bacterium | reverse complement strand
CAAAAATTGTAACTTTTTTTTTGGTGCCAGTTTGGTGCCAGGATTTGGGGGAAAATTCAAATTTGTCTATGAGTTATTTCTATTCTCAGTAATTAAAAAGGGGTAATTCGAATTACCCCCTTCCAAAGTTTTTTATCACATATCAAATGATATATTTATCTGCCTTTCCCCTTCTTTCTGGCTTCTTTTTCAAGTTCCTTTTGCCGTTTTATCGCTTCCCGTCTCAATTCATTTTCCCTTTTTAAATTTTCCCTGTAAAATTCATCTTCACGCTTTATATCCTCCCTGATCCTTTCGTGCTCCCGTTTCATTTCTTCCTTAACGATTTCTGTTTCTTTCTGACGGGATTCCCTCTCAAGTTCTGTGGCACGCTGGTTTTCCTCACGGATTATTTCTTCTTCTTTTTTAATAGTCTCCCTTCTTATCTCATCCTCACGCTTGATCTCCTCCCTGATCATTTCATCCTCCTGCTTCATTTCCTCCTTAATGATTTCAGCATCTTTCTGACGAGCCTCTTTTTCAAATTCCATTGACCGCTGAACCTCTTCCCGTCGCAGTTCTTCGTCCCGTTTCATGTCCTCTTTAACTCTCTCATCCATCTTTTTGCCCCTCTCCCTTGCCTGTTCAGATCTTCGATCAGCCTGTTTCCTGTTTCTTTCGACCTGGCTCTCCTGAGCCTGAATTGTCATACCAGCAATCAGTAAGAACACTCCAAACAGCAATAACTTTTTCATCTCATTGATTTTTTAAATGTTATTAAAACCTAAAATTACAATAACCATACCATTTATAAACCAATAACGGTCTATGATTAAAATAAACGGCATAATAGAAAGGTTATTCAAAATTTCATTAAAAATTCATTTTAGCCATCTATTTTTATGCGTCAATGTGTTAGTCAAAACACTTTAAAGCTGAAAAATATGAAAAAGACATTGTTATTATTTCTTGCAGCTGCTTTTCTTGCTTTAGTCGGAGGCTGTGATAAGATTACCAACAATGATTCCAATATTGGAAGACTGGTCATTAAGGTTACGGATGGCCCGTTCGAAATTGATCTTATTGAATCTGCAACGGTTACAATTACCAAAGTAGAGATCAGAAAGGCTGGAAAAGGCGATACGGACGGATACCCGTTTATTGTCCTTTCCGAAGATACCGTTACATACGACCTTCTGGAACTCAGGAACGGTGTTTCGGAGGAGCTGGTAAATCTGGAGGTCCCCAAAGGAGAATATGATCTTATGCGCCTCTATGTCGAGGAAGCAGGACTTACAGTTAAAGAGTATACTGCTCCTTTTAAGGTAAAGGTTCCCAGTGGAAAAGAGACAGGGATCAAAATATTCATGGATCCTTATCTTAGAGTTGAAGGAGGTCTGACTTCAGAACTCTTGCTTGATTTCGATCTGTCGAAATCATTTGAGATCAGGGGAAACCTGAACCATCCCGAGGATATGAACGGATTCATATTCACGCCTGTCATCAGGGCTTCCAATCTTTCCACAGCAGGCAGGATTGAGGGTCTGGTAACTGATACTGTCAGTGTAAAGATCAAGAATGCGAAAGTGTGGGTCAAGCAGGATACTGTTATTGCCACAGCCTACACTGATACTCTGGGCTTCTATGGTTTTCTGGGTATTCCTGCTGGAACTTATTCAATCTTCGCTAACAAGGAAGGATATGACACCGTAAGTTATGCGGGAATTAAAGTGATTGAGGGTAACAAGACTATACAAAACTTTATCCTCCCACAAAAATAAGAATTGCAAAAGCAGTGTTGAAACCTTTTTAGTAACCTGTCGTTATTAAACTAAAAACAACATCATGAAAACATTCATCAAACTATTTACAATCTTGATGCTGCTGGTGTTTATTTCATGTGAAAAACAGAAGTCCGAAACCGCCACAGTTGATCTTGGTTTTATAGCCCTTAACGGAACAGTTGAATTGAAATCTGCCACAAAAGGGGAGGTTCTTGAGGGTCTGGAGATTGATTCTGCCGTGATTATTCTTGAAAAGATAGAACTGAAATTACAGGGCATCGATGAAGAAGATGACATTGAAGGTGAGGACGAGACCGATGATCAGGATGAATTTCTTTATACTGGCCCCTATGTGATTGACATCCTCGCTGGAAAAAGTAAGCCTGATCTCCCTCTTGTCGAGGTTGTACCTGGTACCTACACAAAATTTGAGGCTGAATTATATGTTGATGAAGAGCGGGGCCATTGTGTTTATATATCAGGGGCCTATACAACCTCCGATACTGAACCCAAGGAATTTAAATTCATCTATACCTATTCTCAGACTGAAGATTTCAAGGTAGAAAATCCAGATGGATTTGAGATTACTGAAGATATGATTAACAATGTCTGGGTAATGCTTGATCTTGGAAGCCTTTTTGAAGGTGTCAATTTCAGTCAGGCTGTTATAGACGAGGATGGCTTTATCAGGATAAACAAGGATTCGAACAGAGACATAGCCGACATTATAGAAATGAATCTTGAGAACGCCTCTGAGATTGATGTCGATGACGAGGATTAAACAGTAAAGTTCCTAAACTCAGGATTTATTCTGCAAGCAACTTTTAAAGATCAGGCATAAAGGACAAGGAAGGGGTTGATTTCAGCCTCTTTCTTTTTTTAATTAACAATGGGGGATACCTTCACTTGTATCAGAATAAATTTGTTTCCTAATATATGTTTTGTCTTCTCAGACCTTCTTCTGAAGTGGTCAGAGAAGGACGGATTTTGAAGATAAATCAGACACTTTCATTCGCTGCAATGATCAGATTCTCCAGCGCACAACCCAGGCTTATATTCAGGGCATGATTATCTGGATCAACAACAGGCAAAGCCCTGGTGAAATCCGGCAATACAGTTATGGTATCATTTCCTGTCTTAAATATCCATGGCTGCGTATTATGGCCTGATGGAGCCTTTGCCGCGTATTTTAAAACTTTTAAAAGTGATTCTTCAGGTATCATGTCAGTGTATTTTATTAATGATATTACAATTCGTATCTTACTAATCCTGAACATACCTGCCTGGCGACCAGAAATTATAACTGATGGTAGACAGGCCAATAGCAAGAACGGTTATTTTATATGAGATCTTTTTCCCGAGCAGCAGCAGTAGCAGGAATATAGATTCAAAAGTTCCTATAATGAGGATGTATTCCATTTCTGTAA
>CAYNRI010000149.1:0-3408 GCA_964399575.1 uncultured Rikenellaceae bacterium | reverse complement strand
TCAATAATAGGTCTTTCTTTCCTGTATGAAATATTCCTTGTTGATGTGAACTGGCCTGAAGCAATCGTTTCATGGATAAAACCCTCTATCCCGGAAGGATCCATGTTATTGCTCATGAGTGTTCTCGGGGCTGTTGTGATGCCGCATAATCTGTTTCTGCATTCCGAAATAATACAGAGCCGTCAATGGAATCTGCAGGAAGAAAACATAATCAAAAAACAGCTAAAATTTGAATTTGCAGATACATTACTCTCAATGCTTATTGGCTGGGCTATTAATAGTGCAATGATAATTCTTGCGGCTGCTACGTTTTTTGTTGAAAAAATTGAAGTTACTGAATTACAGCAGGCAAGGAGTCTTCTTGAACCATTACTTGGCGCCAATGCAGCTGTTGTATTTGCTGTTGCTCTTTTATTCTCAGGAATAGCCTCAACAATTACTTCTGCTATGGCAGGAGGCTCTATTGTATCAGGATTAGTGAAGGAACCATATAATATCAATGATAATCATACGCGTGTGGGTATTCTGATCTCATTGCTTGGAGCTCTGCTTATTATTTTTTTCATTCAAAATCCATTTAAAGGACTTATCTTATCCCAGGTATTTCTGAGTATACAACTTCCTTTTACTGTAATTTCACAAGTTTATCTTACTTCGTCTGAAAAAGTGATGGGAAAATATGCAAACAGCCGTTTTACACGGATTTTGTTAATTTTAATAGCAGCTGTTGTAACTTATCTGAATCTTAAGTTGTTGTTTGATATCATATTATAACTGATTAAGCTCTTATTAGCCAGATGGCAGAGGAAAAATATAAGACAGGACTGATACTTAGCGGAGGTGGCGCAAGAGGTTTTGCTCACCTTGGGGTCCTGCAGGCATTGAATGAATCGGGCATTTATCCTGATGTTATCTCAGGAACAAGCGCGGGTGCTTTGGCTGGTGTTATGTATTGTGACGGGTACTCACCAAAAGAAATACTGAAAATTATGAAAGCCGGCAGCCGTCTTGACTATATGCGACCCACGGTGCCCCGGGATGGACTTCTGCAAATTTCAGGGATCATTAAAATACTTTCAAGCCATCTTCGGGCAAAAAAATTTGAAGAACTTAAAATACCATTATTTGTTTCAGCAACAGATATTAACAAAGGAAAAGCCGTTTACTTTTCCAAAGGGGAATTACTTGATCCTGTAATTGCATCTGCAAGCATCCCTGTATTATTCAAGCCTGTAATAATAAATAAAAATTATTTTGTTGACGGAGGAGTACTTGATAATTTCCCGATCCGCCCTCTCGAAGGTAAATGTGTTTTTACTATTGGTTCTTTTGTTAATCCGTCAGGTTATGAAGAACATACAACGGGATTAATAAAAATCGCCGTGCGGACTTTCATACTAAGCATGTCGAAAGAAATGCTCGAAAAATCAAAAAAAGTAGATCTTTTTATAGCCCCTGAAGAATTGAAAAATTTCAGTTTTCTTGATCCGGAAAAAGCAGAGGAAATTTTTAAAATTGGCTATATAGCTGCAAAAGAAAGGCTGACAAATAGCGATATCCAAAGAATATTAACAGAAAAAAAAGCTGACAGATAATCTTTCCGGGAATAACTGTTTAAAATTACTCCTGATGATTATTTGAAAAAACTGCTCCCATCCCAGCAATGAGTACATAGTTTTTCTTTAGGCAGACCTATTGAGTCAACAAGATCATCCAGGCGCTGGTAAATAAGAGAACTCAGGTCAAGATTTTCAGTGATTTTCCTTACCATATCTCTGTATTTCTCTGAATCCGGATCCGAATATTCCTGCAGATTAGTATCATCTCCATTCATTTGTTTAATTGCTCTTCTGCCGGCAAGCTCCATAGGTGTTCTTGATTGTGTAAAATTCAAAAAATCACAAGGATATAATAAAGGAGGACAGGCTATTCGCATATGTAATTCAAGGGCACCGCTCTTGAGCATGTCATTAGTGTTTTCTTTAAGCTGGGTCCCGCGTACTATACTGTCATCTATAAAAATAATTCTCTTGTCTTTAATTATTGCTTTATTGGGAATCAGTTTCATCCTGGCCACAAGGTCTCTTTGCTCCTGAAAAGAAGGGAGAAAGCTTCTTGGCCAGGTTGCAGTATATTTTGAATAAGCCCTTTTGTTAGGTATTCTTTTTTCATTGCTATATCCAATTGCATGCCCTACTCCGGAATCGGGTATACCACAAACAAAATCAGCATCAACATTATCTCTGCGTGCCAGCGCCGCACCACATCTGTATCGGCAATCCTCAACATTAACTCCTTCATAATACGAAGGCGGATATCCGTAATAAACCCACAGAAAAGAGCAGATTTGCATTTTTTCTCCCGGTTTTTTGAGCTGGGAGAAACCGTCAGGCGTTACAGAAACTATCTCTCCCGGTCCCATAAAGTATTCAAGTTCAAACCCGGTATTCGGAAAAGAGCAGGATTCCGAAGCAACAGCATAAGCTCCGTCTTTCCTGCCAATAACGACAGGTGTCCGTCCGAGCTTATCCCTCGCTGCAATGATACCATTCTCTGTCAGAATCATCAGCGAACACGATCCTTTAATATTCTCAAATACATTCTCAATACCTTCAATAAAAGTATCTTTTTCACAAATCAGGCTGGCTATTACTTCTGTGGGATTCGTATTTCCTTCAAAATTCTCTGTAAAATGCTTTTTGCCTGACAATATTCTCTTTTCTAATTCCGCAATGTTCAACACCCTGCAGACAGTCACTATTGCGAAACGCCCCAGATGAGAAGTAAACAGTATTGGCTGAGGATCAGTATCACTGATGATACCCATCCCAGAATTGCCGCTGAAATCCTGTAATTCGCTTTCAAATTTTGTCCTGAAATACGAGTTTTCTATTGTATGAATTGACCGTTTGAATCCTTTTCCGTTGGCAATAAAAACCATACCTGCCCGTTTTGTCCCCAGATGGGAATGATAATCTGTTCCATAAAAGATCTCCTTTACACAATCTTTTTTGGATACAACACCGTAAAAACCACCCATAGTATTGAATATAAAAAAGTTAAGAAAATAATATCCCGTGGTAAATTTAATCATAGAAATGAATATTAAAATTATATGAGATATTATTATTTTTGTGGTCTTATAACTTTTTAAAAATCATTTAAATGGCAGATATTAATAATCAGTCCCAATACGCTGGGGAGCAGAAAAAAACAGTGCCAATCGGTATGATTGCCTTGTCAATAATACTTTCAGCTATTCTTATATTCCTTGTGGTAATGTATTTCGATCAAAAAAATAAAATGATTGAAATGGAAGAAGTTCTTACTCAGGAAAAAGATTCACTGGCAAATGAACTAAGGAATATGGTTGCAAGCTATGATACTCTTAAAACAGATAATGACACA
>CAYNRI010000148.1:0-3456 GCA_964399575.1 uncultured Rikenellaceae bacterium | reverse complement strand
TAGCTCCAGGGATTAATCCCGATCCTTCGGGATTGCTCTAACCAACTGAGCTACTTAGGAATTTTTTCTGTTGCCTTTTTTATTCAGCGTGCCAAAAGTAAGGGCTTTTAGTGAATTATACAATATCTTTAACAAAAAAATCCGGAATGAAACGAATTATAGGCATTGGCAACGCTCTTGTCGATATTATGACACTTATAGATGACGACAGGATTCTTGCACATCTATCACTCCCCAAGGGGAGTATGCAACTTGTCGATCATGGCAGATCTGCACAAATCCATAATGAAACAGCATGTTTCGAAAATACAAGAAGATCAGGAGGATCAGCAGCAAATACAATTCACGGACTCGCTATGCTTGGCGCTGAAACAGGATTTATTGGTTCGATCGGTATGGATGAAACAGGTGATCTTTTCGAAAATGATATGAGGGAGGCCGGAGTAAATACAATATTGTTAAGGCGAAAAAATGTAACCGGAACGGCTATAGCTTTTGTTTCACATGATACCCAAAGAACTTTCGCCACTCATCTCGGGGCTGCTGTAGAACTTGCTCCAGAAGATATTCAGTCAGCCTTTTTCAGCAGGTACAATATTTTGTATATAGAAGGGTATCTGATTAATGATCCCGGACTTGTGGATAAGGTTTGCAGGATTGCCAGGGCAAATGGAATGCAAATAGCGCTTGATCTGGCAAGCTATAATGTTGTAGAAGCTAATATTAGCAATTTCAATAATTTTATAGATAACTACACGGATATTATTTTCGCCAATGAAGAGGAAGCAGCAGCGCTGACAGGTCTTGAACCCCTGGAAGCCCTGAAAGAAATAGGGAAAAGATGCAATATAACTATAATCAAGACCGGGGAAAAAGGTTCACTTATTAAACGGGGAGATGAAATAATCAGAATAGGCTCTCTGCCCGTCAAATGCATCGATACAACAGGTGCGGGCGACCTGTATGCGGCGGGTTTCCTTTATGGTTATGCAAATGATCTTTCGCTTGAGAAATGCGGACTTATAAGTGCTTTGCTGGCCGGCAGGGTGATTGAGACAATTGGCGCCCGGATTGAATTAAGCAGATGGCTTTCTCTGAGAGAGGAAGTATCCTCAATCATTAACGACAATAACTAAAGTACCTGATCGTACAGAAAAAATAAAAGAAAAAAGGGTGCTGGAATAACTCCAAAACACCCTCTCAGTTCTTGTTATTCTTAACAGGGATTATTTGATTTTTAATATGAAATCCCTGATAGTTCGGTTGCCTTCAGTCACCTTTACGCCGGAATACTTAACTGTATCATAGTTCTCTTTGACAGCAGATATGGAATAGCTCCCGGCAGGCACCCCGATAAAGGCATAATGCCCTGAAGCATCCGAGAATGTAGTTGAAACGGCTGTATCCTGTTCCAGCCAGATTTCAGCTTCATTTATCGGAGCCTGGACAGTGTCAGTTACAATTCCCTCTATTCTGCCTGTCGTTGTGTTATTGACGGCTCTGATCACAGGTTTGAAAATGAATCCGTTTATTCCGGCCGGTTTGTCAGGATTACCCCTCATTATAAAAGATCTTGATAAATCGAAATCGATAAGAAGTTCTGAAGTAAGTCCTCCTTCAACAGTTATCTCGGGTCTGATGAAGATCTTTATACCTGTCTGCCCACCACTGGGAACTTTAACTATATGTGAAACCCCGTCTTTTGTAATAAGACTTGCTTCGTCAACATAGAGTCTTACAAGATTATATTTTCCGGCAGGGATGTCTATATCTGCCAGATCAGCTGTAATGCCATTTCTCAGATCAATAAGGTTAAAGACCATCGTGTCTTCTGCAACTGTAACGAAGGGATTCCCGTCAGGAATGCCGTCACCGGCTTTTCTGAGCTCTACTTTTGTTATTGTGACAAGTGCCGATTCAATGTCATCAATTGGGAAAGGGGCATCTGTGATTTTTATTGTCATCCTTCCATTGCCGTTGCTGTCAGGAGATTTACTGCAAGCCGGGATGAGAATCATAAGGATAACGGCCAGAATTATTAGAATTGACTTTTTCATAAGAATCAAAATTTTAGTGAGATTAAAAGTCAAATATAAGATCACAAAAATGAAGAAACTATGAATTTAAAGGCAAAAGAAAAGAAAAAGCAGTCCCCTTACCGGGCTCGGAAGAAACCCGGACTTCTATTTTATGAAAATCAGCAATTGATTTGGCAATAGCAAGTCCTATTCCTGTTCCTTCACGGCTTCCGGGATCCTTCATTCTGAAACGTTCAAATAGTGATTGTTTCTGGGTTTCTGTCAAACCCTTGCCCGTGTCGGAGATTGTTAAGTTATGTCTGTACTGCAGACGGCTGCTTATTACTTTCACTGTACCTCCGTCCGGGGTGTTCTTTACAGCATTATTCAGGATGTTAAAGAGCATCGAGAAGATAAGCGATCTGTTGGCAGATTTAAAAATATGGTCCTCAGATAATTCTGAGATAAGATCCACACCGGTATCATCAGACACAGGTTTGATCTCGTCTGTAATTTCAATCAGTAAGTCATTCAGGGAAAAAGATTCATCCTTAAGATACTGATGGCTTTCAATACGGGCAATAAGGAGAAGAGAACTTATAAGACTCTGAAGCCGGTGAATTGTTTTGAGGGACTCTTCAATTTTTACTTCTGTTTCAGGGTCGAGATCTTTTTTAAGAAGTATGTTTTCAAGCTTGCTCCTCATTACCGAAACAGGGGTCATAAGTTCATGTGAAATGTTGACAGTGATCTCTTTTTCTTTTCTGAACAGTGAATTAATATGGTCCATAAGTTCATTCAGGGCGCTGTCAAGATGCTGGAAATCAGATGTTGAGGTGCTAACCCGGCTATTGTCAAAGTGTGAAGGATCGGATATACGCTTTAGTTTATTCCTGATCTTTTCAAGAGGTCTTAAAAGCAAATTAGTATACTCAATATCAGTTATAAAAGTTATTACGATAATTAGTATCAGAAATATCACCAATACTTTTCTGATATTCCTTTCAGTGTACTTAATACTTTCAAGGCTTTTCCCTATTTCAAGAAGATATTTCTGATCATTTACAATAAATGAATAATTAAGCACCCGGTACTCTATTTCTTCATCTTCAATAAGTCTTGGAGCGACGTTAATATAATTAAGATCCTCGGTTATATAAATTCTTTCAAGACTTATGAATTCTTCCTTGAGTATATTATAACTGCCGAATGCATCGGATGAGTCTGACTGGATAAATGGTTCAATGCCTATTTCAGTGATCTGGGCAATAACCTGTTCCCTCTTCTGGATCAGATTGTTATCAATCTGTACAAGATTGATCCTT
This sequence comes from uncultured Rikenellaceae bacterium, assembly GCA_964399575.1. Classification (GTDB taxonomy): domain Bacteria; phylum Bacteroidota; class Bacteroidia; order Bacteroidales; family VadinHA17; genus LD21. Next base: position 113 of record CAYNRI010000148.1, on the reverse strand, counting down.
TCAATTATCAGGGGCATCAGCAATAAGAAGAGAGCAGCAAAGGCGATCTTTGAGAGTAGATTGAAAAGAGAAAGCTTGGTCTTAAGTCGCATGATCTTTCCGGTTTCCGGATT
>CAYNRI010000147.1:0-3474 GCA_964399575.1 uncultured Rikenellaceae bacterium | reverse complement strand
AGTAAATTATGGCACTTAGATCTATCTTTGACAATGTCAGGACCTATGTTGTGATGGCATTTGGTCTGCTTGTACTATCAATAGCCTGGACTGCCTTTCTTCTGCCTCACCAGATAACTACAAGGATGCGCAGGCGTATAACAATTAATTCCGGCACAAGATGTAAATACTCACTTCTGTACTCAGAATTGATTCTTCGGGGACTGCATAAACCGTATCACTGAGTGTAACAATTGCTGCTTCTACATAAGCATTCTTTACGAGCTCTATCTCAAACACATTCATCTTCAAGCGGAACTTTTCGATATCAAAAACATCAGCCAGTGTCGTCTGCAGGAAATTTGTAAAATATGGGGATGAATTAAAGACCAATAGCTCTACATCAGTTCTCTTGTAAAAGTTGTTTTTGTTTGATCCTTAAGTCGTTGATATAGACTGATGCCGCAAGTGCAGCAATAGTTCCGTCTCCTACTGCAGTTGTCACCTGTCTGTATTTTTTAGCTATGCTGTCACCTGCAGAATACACTCCTTCAATATTTGTCGACATATTGCTGTCAACAACTATTTCCCCCCACTGATTAAGATTGACCTTCCCTTTGAGAAACTCAGTGTTGGGAACATAGCCGATGAAGATGAAAGCGCCCTCAGTTTTAAAATTGCTGATCTCTTCAGTTCTGAGATTTTTAATATCAACGCTTTCAATCTTTTCGTTTCCATTAAATCCTGTTACAACCGATTCCATGAGAAAACTAATCTTCGGATTTTTACGTGCTTCCTCAATTGCATGTTCAAAAGCCTGGAAATGATCAAACTGATGTATAACAGTTACTTTACTGGCATATTTAGTAAGAGATACTGCTTCTTCAAGAGCTGAATTTCCTCCACCAACAACTATAATCTCTTTATCTGTGAAAAAATCGCCGTCACATGTTGCACAGTAGGAGATTCCTCTTCCTTTGAATTCATTTTCTCCTCTGACCCCGAGAGTTCTGGATCTTCCGCCCGGAGATAGGATAATTGTATCGGCAGTATAAAAAGTTCCGTCTGACAAAGCAAGGTGTTTTAAAGTATCATCCAATTCAAGCCTGGCTATTGAGACATTGGACTTTATATCACAACCAAAGTTCTTTGCCTGTTTTTTCATAATTGAAGAAAGCTGATATCCGCTTATGCTTTCCACACCCGGATAATTGGCAATTTCATGTGTCAGTACCATTTGTCCTCCCACTGTGCCTTCATTCAGGATCAAAGTTCTTACCCTTGCCCTTGAAAGATAAATGCCGGCCGTCAGTCCGGCCGGCCCCACCCCGATTACTATTGCATCATAATGATTATTATTATTCATATTTATGCATTTACATTTAATGAAAATTCCTTTTCGATAATTGCCTTGACCTGCTCCTTAGTCTGAATGCTTGAGGTTGCCTTAACAACCCTTCCATTTTTGTAATAAATTGTAAAAGGTATCCCCATAAATCCCCTGACCTCCGGAAGAGACCTTATAATATGTGACTCCGGATTATCAAACTCCATATCGTAAAATTTAACATGCTTATATTCTTCTTCAAGTTCTTCAGCAATTCCGTAAACAGGAATACACATCGGACCCATGCGCCCGCATATTACCATTACATTTTCATTTTCAGTGACAGCATTTTTAAGTTCAGCTGCAGATTCGAGATGTTTCAGATTCGTGTATAACATAACTTTTTAATTTTAATTTATTCCACAAAATTACATTACCGATTATTACAGGAGAAGGAAATGGTAACGGAGTATAACAAGCCCCCGGTTGAAAGAGATCAACTTTTTTATTAATTTAAATTAACTTTATGCCGCACTCTCTATATTCTTCATATTTCAGATATGAAAACAATTTTCGAAACAGACAGGGAATTCATTTGTGATATCAATGCACCATGCTTCAGGGATCTCAACCCTGAAGAGACTGAATTGATAAGGTCGGGAAAAACACAGCTTCTCTTCAGAAAGGGAGATAATCTGACAAAACAGGGAGCTTTTACCTCTTACGTATTATTCCTGATTAACGGACTGGCAAAGCAATATCTTGAAAGCGATAGCATTAAATCATTCAATCTGAGGATCATCAGAACAGGGGAATTCCTTGGATTGTCTTCTGTTTTCAATGATAATATTTTTGCTTATTCTTCCAGTGCACTTACCGACTGCCAGGCATTTCTCATAGAAAAGGAAGTAATTGCCAAAATCATTAAACAGAACGGAAATTTCGGATTAAGCCTTATTAAAAGATATTGTGAACAAAATAACAACCTTTTAAAACTGATACATAATCTTAATTATAAACAAATGAACGGCCGTCTTGCCGGTACATTAATATACCTAAATGCCCTCAAAACAGAAACTCCGGAAATATTCCAGCTTCTTTCGAGAAAGGATCTGGCTGATTTTGCCGGGATATCCACAGAGAACACTGTAAAGCTTCTTAAAGCCTTTGAGAAAGACAAGCTTATAGAGCTTCGCGAAAAAGATGTTTTACTAAAAAACCTCGACTCACTTTCTGAAATCAGTAAAAAAGGATAATGTCTTAATCCTTATCAATATTTGACAGGGAACACAAAAGAACTGCCATTTTTCTGCATCGGAACTGTAAGTTCCTGAAAATAGCAAAATAAACAGTAACATAACGATTGGATCAGGGATGTTCCTGACAGTCTGCCGTATGCAAAAAAGGTAAAAATGCCCGTAGGAAAAAATTAACTTTTGTTTCTAACAATTAAAATGATTTTAACAAAAAATTTTACGATCATGAAAACGAAAATTTTAATAATGCTTTTCAGCATGTCATTAGCCATGCTTTTCGGAACCGGATCATGTACCAAAGATAATACTGATGCCAGTGGAACCGTGAACCCGATAAGTGTTTCTGCCGACGGTACAACTTTATTTCTTCAGAATATGACGGGATCCGTTCTAACCAACAACTTGTCGTTTAATAATGATGAACTGGAAATGCTTCTGCATATGAAGGAAGAAGAAAAACTTGCCAGGGATGTCTATAAAACTCTTTATGAAAAATGGGGCATTCAGATATTCTTAAATATTTCAAATGCAGAAGAGACTCATTTGAATGCAGTAATATTCCTTTTACAAAACTATGGTGAAGAACATACTTCAATTGGGGAGCCGGGTATTTTTTCAAATCCTGTTTTCCAGGAATTATATGCTGAACTTATTTCTAAAGGATCTGAATCCCTTCAGGCTGCGCTTGAAACCGGGGCATTGATAGAAGAAATGGATATAAAAGATCTCGAAGAATACCTGCAAATTATTACAAATGAGAATATTGTTATGGTTTTTGAGAATTTGCAGAAAGGATCCAGAAACCATTTAAGAGCATTTAACAAACAGCTAATTAATCTTGGAATATCCTATACACCTGTCTATATAACCCGGGAAGAATATGACCAGATTGTGAACTCTCCCATTGAAAAC
>CAYNRI010000146.1:0-3812 GCA_964399575.1 uncultured Rikenellaceae bacterium | reverse complement strand
GTTGTCTCCCACAACTGGCCAAATAGTTTCTTTGTTAGCAACGTAAGGAATTGAAGAGCCACCACCTTTGTATCCGGCATTTGAAAAATCAGGGATCCTGTTACCAAGACTGTCAGGGACATATACAAGCTTGCCGTCAGGACCGGGATAAACCAGTGAGGTTGTTGGAGGAATATCTTCAACTGCAGCTCCATTGCTTAAGACGGGTATTCCTGTGCCGGCAGATCCTGAGGAGTCATTATTACCGGCAAATACATTGAAAAAGATCATCAATGATGCAAAAGAAATAACAAGTATTTTCATAGCAGTTTGTGATTTTAATTAAACGTGTATCCTGATTGAGTATTAATAGCTTTTAACATTCCTGCATGTAAAGTAATTATCATCCCGATTCCTGTCTGTTCCGGGATAATACAAAAATAGATATGATAAAAGTACTAAAATCAATATTACAATTAGTGTAATTAATACATTTATTTTGATGTGCCGGTATAATGTTTTTGTTTATGCATGGGAAATACTATTGCAGAATATTTTAATTACTTTTATAAGTATTAGCTCCGGGCTGTATTATCTGTTTACCATGTCCTGATATAAGCCCGGTAAAGCTCCACCTGTATATATTCATGAAACTAAAGCTTCATATATCAGCTGACGGGAGAAGTGAAATAATTGAAACTGAAGCCGGGCCCTCCCTTCTGGCAATACTCAGGGATCACGGCTATTCAATTTACGCTCCCTGCGGAGGAAAGGGCAAATGCGGAAAATGCCTGGTATCGGTAAGCGGTGAGGGTATTGTCAGGTCATGCTCCTATTTTCCGGTTAAAGATTTATCTGCAACTTTGTCGCAAAGCACTGAATCAACCATTCTTGTAAGCCAGACTGAATATCTCGAAGATTTTCCGTTTGAGACCGGGACACATATTACTTCACAACCTTACGGTATCGCAATAGATTTAGGAACAACAACTGTTGTTATGTATTTCCTCGATTTAAATACAGGCAGGGTCGTAAAGACATCTCCCTTTCTTAATCCCCAGAGCATTTTTGGTGCTGATGTAATAACAAGGATTGAGCATTGCCAGAAGTCGGCTGACGGTCTTAAAGACCTCCAGGTATCGCTTGTCAGCGAGATCAACAGAGCTCTCAAAGAATTTGCGGCAGAAACCGGATCTGCGACTGATAATATTGAAAGAATTGTTTTTGCAGGCAATACAACAATGCTTCATATCCTTCTAGGCGAGGATCCTGTTCCTATAGCCCTTGCTCCTTTTACTCCGAAATTCACCGGCCTGCAAATAAGAAAAGGGCAGCAGACACTTTTGTCTGTTAATACTGAAGCCGAAATAATTACTCTGCCATGCATCTCCGCCTATGTGGGTGCTGATATTGTAGCTGGTCTGGCTGCCCTTAAAGTATCGGAAGGAACATATCTTTATGTAGATATCGGCACTAACGGTGAAATGGCACTTGTCAAGGGTGATGAAATACTCACCTGTGCGACTGCTGCAGGTCCTGCATTTGAGGGTACAAATATTTCATGCGGAATGGGGGCAGTTCCGGGTGCAATATCAGCTTTTAAGGGATCGGGATATTATGAGGTTATTGGTAAGAAAGAACCTTCCGGCATCTGCGGGTCAGGTATTATTGATATTGTTGCTTACCTGCTTATAAATGGCCTTATTGATGAAACCGGATTCCTGAAAGAAACATTTGTAATCCACCCTGCGAACGGTATCCGGATATTACAGCAGGACATCAGGGAGATCCAACTGGCGAAATCGGCGATCTATTCGGGGATACTTATCTTGTTGCACCAGGCAGGATTGACTTTTAATGACCTTGACGCTCTTTACCTGGCAGGCGGTTTTGGCAATTTTATAGACACCGGATCGGCTCTCCGGATAGGGTTATTGCCCGGGGAGCTGAAGGACAGGATACATCCCGTGGGTAACAGTGCCGGCATAGGTGCCCTTCAGTTCCTGAAATCGCATCATTTCCGTGAAAAGACAGAAAAAATAATTAAAAATGCACGCCATGTTGAGCTTTCAGCATACGAAGATTTTGCAACAGAATTTGCTTTAAACATGAATTTCACAAATGCAGGATGAGATCAGTTACCCAGCCAGATGAACGGAAAAGAACCCGGGAAAATTTATTTGAACTTTAACCAGATCCCGTTTGTTATTGCTAATATTGTAAAACAAAAACACAGAATATGGAAGATATTGAGATCTGTCACTGCATGGGCATCATGAAAAGTGAAATTGTTAAAGCTATAAAGGAAAAAGGGCTTAAGACAGTTGAAGAAGTCCAGGATGAAACAACTGCCGGGACCGGATGCGGCGGATGTATACCGGATATAGAAGAGATACTTAAGGAAGTAAATAAATAATTTTAACATGGGAAATAATGAATTTGAGAAGGGGAAGAAATTCTCCTATGCTGATTCTGTCGGATATGCTGAGAAGGCTGTTGTAAGCAAGCATGTGCTAAAAAAGGAGACAGGCAACATCAGTCTCATGTCATTTGATAAAGGGGAAGGGCTGACTGAGCACACCTCTCCGTATGATGCAGTTGTTCAAATAGTTGACGGGAAGGCTGAAATAATTATAAATGGCATCTCCAATATCCTTGAAGCGGGAGAGACAATAATTATGCCCGCAAATAATCCTCACGCCCTCAAGGCTGTCGAGAAGTTCAAGATGGTACTTACAATGATCAGGAGTAGTTAATAACAGGCATTGATTCTGCTCTATGGCAATTTATTCTGTCCGGAACCTTAAGGACAAGCTTAAGGTTTTTTTATTTCATTTTTATTTGTCTTATGTTAATTTTGTTACTTATTAAACCTGAAAAAATGACAAATAAAGATCAAGCTCTGAGCCGCGACGGCATATCACGCCGCCTTTTCTTAAAGCAGTCTTCTATCCTTGGTGCAGCAGCAGCTACCGGCATCCTGCTGCCGGATAACGGTTATGCAGCTCTATCCGATGGCTTCCCTGTTGTTGAAACAACATATGGTAAAGTAAGAGGCATGAATACTGCAGGAATTAAAACTTTCCGTGGCATAAGGTATGGCGCCCCCACAGGTGGTGCAAACCGTTTTATGCCTCCTGTAAAACCTGCCAGATGGAAGGATGTTTATGATGCATTTGCCTATGGACCGGCTGCACCTCAGATGCCGGGAGATCCGACTGATCCCTATGCTCACTCTGTCAACTGGGATATGCATGTAAAGTCAGGGATAAGTGAGGATTGTCTTTTTCTCAACGTCTGGACCCCTGGTATAAATGATAATGGTAAACGGCCTGTTTTCTTCTATATCCATGGAGGCGGCTACACAAACGGATCGGGAGGCATCACATTTGATGGCGACCCGATGGCGCGAATGGGCGATGCTGTTGTTGTGACAGTCAATCACAGGCTGGGCCCGATGGGTTATCTTGACCTGGGGCAGGTGACAAATTCTCAGAAATTTGCTTATGCCGGTGTAGCGGGAATGCTTGATCTTGTTGCAGCACTTGAATGGGTAAGAGATAATATTTCAGGTTTTGGAGGTGACCCGGGTAACGTACTTATATTCGGACAGTCGGGAGGCGGTGCAAAAGTATCAACCCTTATGGTAATGCCTCCGGCAAAAGGATTATTCCATAAAGCTTTGGTGCAGAGCGGCTCCACCCTGACAATTGGTCCGAGGGAACGTAACGCCGGACAGACAGAAAAACTGCTGTCGGAACTGGGTATCAGCAAAACCAAACCGGAAGATCTTCAGAAAATCCCATGGGATGCTATAATCGAAGCTAAATCAA
>CAYNRI010000145.1:0-3865 GCA_964399575.1 uncultured Rikenellaceae bacterium | reverse complement strand
AGGGATCGAGGCCATAGATATGGAAGCCTTCAGAAGTCACTTCAGCTCCTGTATACTCTTTCCCCTGGCTATCCTTTGCGGTCCATATCTTGTCTTCCGAATACGGGTCATACCCTCTGATAGTAACCTTCCCTCCTTCTGCCACCGGTTTTTCATCCCATTCAATTTTGACAGGGGCCACCATCGGCTGACGAGCATTCCCAAATCCCCTTGGCGCCCTGTGATAGAAAACATACCACTGGTCATTTATCAACTCTATGCTTCCGTGCGTGTTATGTCCCGAATAACTAGTCTGCAATGCCGTACCGTCTTTAACCGGAACAACAGCACGTGAATCGACGAGAACTCCGCCGCTTTTCCAGGGACCCAGAGGAGAGTCGCCATAGGCGTAGCGCAATGCTGAGTTTGTACTGCTCAGACCATAGTCAGGGCCTGAATATCCGCTGTAAACCCATACAAATTTATTACCGACCTTGCGAATAGATGCTGCTTCAAAAAAGTTGAAGGAGCCGAGATCCTGACCCGGATATACACTTGGATATTCAGTACCTTCCGGATCTCTTATGACTCCGTATCTGGAGCTGGCAGGAATAAAATATCCAATTGCCTGGGTTCCAGGCCTTAGTGAATACATTGTATTCTGATCCAGCTGGCCTGCTGATGACCTCTGGAATCCCCAGAATCCGTATGCTCTGAAGCCGATCCCAAAATCAGGATCCTTCGGGTCCGTGACGTATTCAATATATACCGAAGGATCGAAACCCATCGTACTACCGTGTACGGTACCCATTCCGTCATCAGTCATGTTAAGAGGTGTAAAGGGGCCGTCCGGACGGCTTCCCCTGGCTACCATTGCTTCCCTGTTCCGGCCCCGGCTGTGCGGGTACAGATAATATTCCTTTGAACCGTCTTTTCTTCTCACCTCAACGAGGTCAGGGGCGTACATAACATCCCACTGCCCACCTATCGGGTATGTAAAAATGGGGCCTTCATCGCGCCAGCTTGACAAATCCTCCACGGGTGCTGACCAGGCTCTGATGTCAGGACCGCAATAACTCTTAAACCTGACATCGTGTGATCCGATTATGTAGATCCGGTATTTCCCCGGATTGTCGGGATCTTCAAAAACACGAGGTTCGCCGTCGGGCAGATGCTCCCATAGCGGCAGATAAGGATTACCTGCAGTAATATGAGTCGATTTAACCTTAGGTGAATCCTTGTCTGATTTAGCATAGTCCCCTCCAAAAATTTTAAGGGAAATCAGAAGCATAGCCACAGTTAACAGAATTACCTGCGGTAGTTTAAAAACAGATTTAGCCTTCTTCATTTTTTATATTTTTTAATTTACTAATGCCTTATAAACTTCAAATGAAAGGGGTGCCAGGTTGTAACCATTTCCGATCACTTATCACAAAAATAAGTTTTCTTTCCAATGATTTATCTTTAATTTACACAATGCTCCTCTTACCCAATATAAGTCACAAATTAATAATGTATTAGCAAAATGTTAATTAAATTATTCAGACAACTAATTGCCAGTTTTAATGATTTACAGAGAATTGCTAAATTGAATAATTTGCTGTAACTTTTCAAACAGTTTGTGGCAAAGATTGATAATTTTAAGGTCTTTTAATTAAAACAGCATAGAATAAAATAATAGACTAAATGAAAAAACCCGGAATAATCGGGGGAGTGGGACCGGAATCATCAATTGAATATTATAAACTGATCATAAAGCGATTTCAGGAAAAGCTTAATACAAAGGATTATCCTGAACTTGTAATTAATAGTATCAACATGACAGAGATGCTTGGTTATGTTTTTACTAATCAGCTTGACAGCCTGACAGATTTCCTTTCTGAGAGAATAAAAATCCTTGAATTATCGGGAGTTGACTTTGCCGCCATAGCATCAAATACGCCTCATCTTGTATTTGACAGGTTAATTAACCGTGTTAAAATACCCCTCGTCAGCATTGCAGAAGAAGCCTGTAAAGTAATTAATAATAAGAAAATTACAAGGGCAGGATTGTTTGGAACAAAATCAACAATGACAAGTGGATTCTATAAGCGGGTTGCTGAACAATATGGTATTGAAGTATTGGTACCGGATCCAATCCGGCAGGATTATATCCATGAAAAATATATGGGAGAATTGGTCTTCAACAGGATTCTCCCTGATACAAGGCAGCAATTAATACAGATAGTAAAGAACCTTCAGAAAAATGAATCAATCCAGGGATTAATTCTGGGAGGTACTGAATTACCATTGATTTTAAGTCAGTCCGACTTTGATGACATTGAGATATTTGACACAACTCAAATACATGTTGAAAGCATTGTGTCAAAAATGATCGAAGATTGAAAGAGACTGAAAAAATAATAAAGAAATTTAAACTCGAATTTCTAATATAAACAATCAAAAAGTATCTCAATGAGAAAAATGATTTTTCAGGTTATTGCACTAATCCTGTGTGCATCTTTCCTTTTATCGGGCTGTGCAAGCAGCACTTTGTTCCAGACAACTCCTTCCGGAGCGAAAATATATGTGAATGGAGAACCTGCAGGCAATACCCCTTATATGTATTCCGATACTAAAATTGTTGGCACTACAACTTTAGTTAAAATTACCGCTGAGGGATATGAGGATTTCAATTATGTCCTGAAACGGAACGAAGAAGCTAATGTTGGCGCAATTATCGGAGGCATCTTTGTACTGTTCCCATTTCTATGGGTGATGGACTATAAGCCTGTTCACAATTTTGAGTTGGTTCCGTTAAGTAAATAATCTTAACTAATCCTTTTATTTCATTCAATAAATCCTTACAGGACCAAATCGGTATTCCATACAACATAAAATAGGGTAAGATAAAAGCTTGACGGTCTTAAATAAAACAGCATAATTAACAGTTCAAGCTTAATTTTCCTTATGATGAAAAATACGTTTCCCGGGGTTATTGCCTTAATGATTTTTATCCTTCATGGTGACGGACCATATAAAGATGGTTTTTACAGTGGTATTTCCAGGGCACAATACACTAGTGAGCCCTATTATGGTCACACAAAAATTAATATTCAAAATGGAATTATAACAGAAATAAAGTTCACTGTCAGGGACTCTGCCAGACATGAATATTTTGATAATAATTACGAAAAGTATTTTGCCGGTAACAATGAATACATACAGCAATGCAGAAATGACTGGAAGGGAATTCAGTCCTATCCTGACAGTCTGCTTAAATACCAGGATACGGAAAAGATAGATGTGATTAGTGGTGCAACATGGTCATATAACTTGTTTAAAGCTTCTTCACAGGAAGCTCTTTCTTCTGCCAGGAAAACTGAAGAATAAGCTATTCATTATTTGAGTTGTTTCTTTTTTATAAATTAGGTATCTTATTGGATGGATTAGTGGTATCAAAAATAATTAGTGGAACATCCAAATAATTACCCTATTGTAAGAATATCATGAAGAATAAATTATAAAACCCTGTAAAACTTTACTATGAACATTAAAAGAAAACCATTCTTATCAGCCGTAATTGCTGTACTTCTGACGGGATCAGGATTACAGGGATACGCTGCTATGTCAGGCGGCAATATGGATAGCAACCCCCAAAGCGACAATAAACGCAGTATCTCTCCCTACTTTATCCGGGCTACTAAATCAAAAAAGACACCGGATGCTGATGGATTCATCCAACGCTGGTTACTCCTTGAACCAATCAGCAAACCAAACCCCAGAAATAATGTTTTTACAGACAGCTACGTAAGAACAGCCTTCACAACCAAGTATTTCCCGAATCAGTTTACCGGTATTCCGAAAGACGGTGAAAAGGTAAAAGTCGGAGAACAGGAACTTACGT
>CAYNRI010000144.1:0-3940 GCA_964399575.1 uncultured Rikenellaceae bacterium | reverse complement strand
AGCCATAAAAAACGCCTGCCAGTTTCCTGCTTGATGAAAAACCGCTTTGCTCAAGTACAAAACCAAAACCTATCCCTATAATGAAAGCCAGCAAAAGGTTGGTGTTTTCCGAAATTATTTCATTTACTGCCAGTGGTCCCATTTTCAATTTGTTTTAACATTATTTTTATTTCTTTTGTCATCAGAGCAACGAATGCATCATGCACAAACATGGTATTCAGATCCAGTTTTTCCTGAAAAGATAAGCGAATGCAAATGCTGCCCCGAATATTGCCATCATTGTTATAAAACCACCCAGTGAAAGGACAGCCATCCCACTGAGGGCTGATCCGCTTGTGCATCCTCTTCCTATCTGTGAACCGAAACCAAAGAGAATTCCGCCTCCGAAAGCCAGGATAAGCCTTTTCCTTGAAGTGATTCCCGGGAAGTGTTCAACTTTAAGCTTGAGTCTTCCGGCAAGAGCTCCTGAGATGAAGCCACCGACAAGTACGCCAAGCATCTCGAAAACGAGCCAGGTTTTCATTGGATTACCCTGATGTGATTCGCGGAATTCCCTGATAAACCCCGAGCCTTCACTTGCAACAGGAGCAATCGTAGTATAAGCTGAAACGATAGTGCTTTTTATTGCACCACTGGCACCAAGTCCACGACCTGCAAAAAAATTTGCAGCCAGCAGGACAAGTCCAAGCAAAACCCCTCCAATATAGGGATTCAGGTATTTTGTCTTTTTAACAGCTTTAGTTTCATTCATATTATTTCCTTATTTATCTTCTTCAACAATATTTTGTTTTCAGTACAGCCATCTGCTTGCCTGGCCTGCATGCACAATAATAAATCTCAGCATAAGGCTGCCGAAAATCACAAGAAGGGCCGGGATAACAGACGGTATATGATATTTTCTCAGCTCCATGATCTCCAGCAAGGCCGGTATGACCATCCCGATAAATACTACAAAAACCCAGAATGAGGTAGTGAATTCACCTCCCAGGAACATTTTTGCTGCATCTATCTGCACCTGGGTGCTTGCAAGGAAGCCCATGAACATATGTATTATAAGAAAGAGTTCAACACCAAGAAAAACAAGATCTATCCTGGCAAATTGTGCTCTCTCCTCCCGGTTTTTCGACAAAATAAGCGTGGCGGCTGCTCCGGCAGAAATCCCTGAGGCAAGAAAAAGCGGACCAAGTATCGAGGTGTTCCATAAAGGTCTGGCGTTGAATGCAGAAAGCAGTATACCGGTGTAAATACCCAGTATTATTGCGAAAATAAGCATAATCCAGGCTAATGCTTTTTTGTATATTAAAAAGAATTCTTCAAGGAATTTAAGCCATCCGTACTTCCAGTCCCATCGCGGAAACAGTTCCCTGATATGAAGTGCGCACCAGATGAATGAGACGGGTGTGATAACAATCAGGGTCCAGGCTCCCCATGACATAGGGGACTGAAATTTGATATTTGTATATAACTGCCAGAAAAAGAGCTTATGCCTTAGATCTATAAAAAGTGCCAGAAGGCCAAGTACAAGAAGCACAGGTGCGAGAAAAGGGGTTATCCGGACTGCTGTCCTGAACTTCTCTTCTTTCCCCTGCAGGTAATAAATTGCAGCAAGGCATAAAATTCCGGCAGCCATACCACCCAGAAAGAGGTAGAGCGGAATTGGCCAGTGCCAGATATGGAGGTTTGGATCCACCATCTCGTTCATCCTGCCGCTAACAATGAGCTCTTCTTTCATATATTACTGATATTCATTATATTAAATAATAAAATATAACTGAGGAACAGTTCCTGCCTCAGGAATCAGAGTCTTGTGCTTGCTCTTGCTGAGCACAACAGACACATCGCTGTTAGGATCGTCGAGATCACCGAAATAAAGGCATTTTGTAGGACAGACTTGAACGCATGCCGGCGACATCCCATTCTTTATCCTGTGCTCGCAGAAAGTGCATTTATCAACATATCCTGAAGGGTGCGGATATCTGGCATCATAGGGGCATGAAGCAATGCATGCTCCGCAACCGATGCATTCATTCTTTTTAACGAGCACTATACCTCCATCCACTATATGACTGGCGCCGGTTGGGCAGCATCTGACACAAGGTGCATTATCGCAGTGGTTGCATCTTTCTGATCTTATCTCAGTTTCAAGCTGCGGGTAAGTACCGTCATTGACCTCAACAATCCAGTCACGGCAAAAACCAATAGGAACGTTGTTCTCAGTCTGACATGCAACAACACAGTCACTGCATCCCACGCATTTACGTGTATCAACTGCCATCGCATACCTCATGACCTCACCCCCGCTTCTTCAGGATTTAGAATAAATGTAATAAAATTACCTCTCATACCTGTTCCTCCCATTACCGGATCAAGCATCACGTTAGTTATAAGTTTGGAATCGCTTGCCCCTCTGCCGTAAGTTCTCCGCAGTCTTTTATCAGCATGTCCGAATCCATGTACCATATAAACAGAATCCCATCTGATCCTCTCAGTGATCCTGACTTTTATCGGGAATTCGCTTATTATTTCATCCTGGTTTTTCAGATAGATCCTTTGCCCATTTTCGAGTGACCATTCTTTGGCCACTTTTGGATTTACCCAGAGGCTGTTTTCATCCATCAGGTCAAAGAGGTTCGGATTATTTGAAGTCCTCGAAAAAGTATGCATCGGAGCCCTTCCGTAAATAAGTCTGTAATAACCAGGCGGGGGTTCGGGGTGGGGTGTATAAACCGGAATAGGGTCGAATCCCTCATTAGAGAAAGCAGTTGAATAAAGTTCAATCTTTCCCGTATTAGTATAGAATTCAACCTCTTCGTCATCAGCGAAATAGAGATTATCATATGCTTTTGGAAAGGTTTTAACACCTATCCGCTTCATTTCCTCAAGAGATGTTCCCAGCTGTTTCAGCTGCCAGTCAAGCATATCTTCGATTTTTTCGTAGGGGAAATATGCTTCAAGTCCGAGCTTGATGGCAAGCTGCCTGGCCATCCAGTAGGCAGGCTTTGAATTGTACTTAGGTTCAGCTGCCGGCATACGAAGAGCGATCTGTGGAAGGCGATGAGGTACAGCCCGGATTGAATCGTAGCGTTCAAGGTATGTGCACTCAGGAAGAACGACGTCAGCCCAGCCTGTGATCTCCATTGGCATGGTATCAATAGCCACCATCAGATCGAGGTTCTGAATTGCCTCTATTGTGTTCTTTTGATTTGGAAGAGTTTCGATAAGATTTGTACCATAAACTATCCAGCCTTTAAAACTGCAGTCCCTTGTTGTAACAGGTATTGTCGCATCACATATTCCATTTGCCAGAGCCAGGTCGGCAAGTACATACTTCCCCGGAAAAGCATCTCTCCAGGTCTTGGCAGGTTCAACGAATTCAGGATGAGGATATGCTGGTATATCAACAATTTCAGATCTGTAGAAGCCTCCTCTCCTGCCCCAGCTTCCAAGCAAGGCATTAAGAATGGCGATCGCTCTCGAACGCTGTGTATCGTCACCATACCATGTAACGTGTCTTCCGGGATGAACTATCACTGCAGGAGCAGCATTTGCCATTTCTTTTGCAGTTTTCCTGATAAGATCCGGAGGGATTGTAGTTATTCCATAAGCCCATTCAGGAGTGTAGTTTTTTACAGCTTCAGATAATTCCCTGAAACCGTAAGTATATTTTTCTACATACTTTTTATCGTAATATTCCTCTTTTATAATAAGATGTATCCAGGATAACAGGAGCGCCAGGTCGGTAGCCGGCTTGATTGGCAGCCAGTATTTCGATTTTGAAGCTGCAGTCGAGAAACGCGGATCAACTGTTATTATCACCGAACCTTTATCAATGGCATCCGACATCTCCTGGACCTGTCCGTTATGCATATTCTCACCCAGGTGGCTTCCTATCAGTACAAGGCACTTTGTATCACGGATATCGAGAGGTTCGGGGCTCTCC
>CAYNRI010000143.1:0-3961 GCA_964399575.1 uncultured Rikenellaceae bacterium | reverse complement strand
TATTTTCTATTTTGTGCCAATATCCGGCCGGAACAAGTATTGACCAGTCGTCTGACACCTTTCTATCGAAGCTTAACTTGTCTTTTTCTTTACCCATCATTACATGAGCTTCTCCCTGTTCAACGCGAATAAACTGGTCGTGACCTTCATGCATCTCAAGATCAATTACTTCTCCTGGTTTTAGGGTCATAAATACAAGTTGAAGATTATTACCAGTCCAGTTTGTTACTCTGTAGTTTTCGTTACCAAGTGTTGCTTCTTCTATATCAAGAACCCAGGGCTCTCCTCCTAAATCTTCGTTATAGTCTATAGATGCTACGGGTTTATCACCGGTGTTTTTAACTTCAGTACGTTCTCCTGTACTGTTTTGGCAGCCGTTGGTCAGAAATACTATTAAAACAGCAAAAGAAACAGATAGTAATGATTTAATTTTCATTATAAAGGTTATTTTATTTTACCAGGTTATTTGTTTCAATAAATATATTATCACTTAATTCTCAAACAATCTAATAAGGATTTTGTTCATTCCGGAATACTAATAAAAAAACAATTTGTGATCTTTAACCAGGGATCTGATTTTCAGATATCATATTAGTTTTTTGAACGAGAAAAACTTCCCGAGGGGAATTAGCCAAAAAATGGAAAACGGTTCTCAGTTATATTTTTAGTACCTTTTGTTGTATTAATGGGCTTCTTATAAATCATTCTTAATGCAGCGAACAGAAAAACCAAATTTCTTGTCTGCTTCTGACATAAACCCATATATCGGGCTACCGGTACTTAAAATAGTACGATAACAAGCACTTGAAATATTGCTCGGAGTCGAGGCCCACCACCATCCACTTGCTGTCAGGTCGCCAAAAGAGCCATCTGTGTTTAACCTGTATCCTCCCGGGAGAGCTGTAAAACCACTGGAGTTTGTAGATCCTGTTGGGTTATTCCAATGGATTGTTCCAGTCTCTTTCAGTTTTCCTCCGGCAGTAGTTGCTCCTCCAAGATACTGAACCAGTAATGACCAGTCATCGTCCGAAGGTACCCTCCAGCCTGAAGGGCATAACTTCCCTGTTCCAACCGCATGCCAGTTATAGAGCATACCATAATCGTTTATAATATTGTCGTACCAGCAGTAAGCAGGTGATGATAGTTGACTCCATGTATTATTTCCCGTTACATTGTTTATTGCAGTACCATCGTTGAGAATAGTTGTCATAAGATTTTCTCCCATCCATATCTGGACTCCTTTATCATCGGAAATATCTGTTTCATTTTTAGAAGAACCTATCATGACAACGGAGTAGTTATTGCCGCTTCCATCCCTGCATTCAATAAAATTAAAATTGATAGTTTTGTCAGTAGCTGGAGAATCTGTAATAACAGTGCTGTAACTGCCTGATTTGCCGGTTAGTTTAAGAATGTCTCCATTGATGAACAGCATTTTAGTTTCTTCGGCAACTCCCTTTGAACCATCTTTCTGTAAATAAGGGAAAATAATCCCATCATCGATAGAGATCTCAGGCCTATTGCCTCCTGATCCTGCTGATATGAGCCGGCCACTTGAAGAATATTTATCAGATCTTAATGAAATAAAATAAATACCCCTATTGAGGTCAGATATTTTAAAACTATGCTGACCTTCTGAAAGGAAGTCCCTGAATTCTGTTATTTTCCTGCCTGATATATCATATACAGATATTGCAGTAAAACCCCCTCCAGGAAGGTTGAACTGCATTCTGGTCAGATCCTGCATTGGATTCGGGATAAAATTTACGCCACTGTTAATTAACTCATCATAAGATCTAATACTAGTTACAGATGAAGAGAGACGTACCTCATCAGTTCCTTCTACATTTATTGTTGTTCCACGAGTTATATTTTCAATTTTTACTGAGGATACGGTTGAACTGGCACCAGAACCAGAGAATTTTAAAATGTAATCCTGAGCGTTAAGACTGACCACCGTTAAACAGGCAGTGATGAAAGTGAAGTAGATCCTTAGTTTCATAATAATAAAATTTGTTGAAGTTGTATGCCTGTTAAATTATTCTGTATAAATTTAAAAATTATTGAGTAAGATACAATTTTTCTATTAGTTATTTTTCATTCCTTAGGATCATCTAAGCTCTGGACTCAGAAATACTTTGAATATTACACAAACCAAAGGGTTGGTATAGATTTTTATCACTTGCCTGCTTTTATAATCCAGTGCCACATTAAAGTGGAGAAATATATGCCGATTACCATCCCGGAATAAACAAAGTCCTGATCGATTTTCGTGTCTCATCATTATTTGGGCATAAAGTGTTTGCAGGAAGTATAACAGAATATTATCTTTGTCTTTGCCGGAGCTCCTTCTGACTGAAGGACTGTGAATAAAAAATACTTATTTACTCCTTATGCTAAGATTGTGCGCCCTCCTCCTTTCTTTAGTTCCCAGTTTAGGAATTCTCAGTGCCCAGGACTATCTGATAGGTTTCAAAGCATCAGGCGCAGCTTCAACAATCAACAATGTTAAGATTGAAAATCTGACTCAGGCGACAGAGCTCACGATAAGTGGTAGCGACAGATTACATCTTGTAAATTCAATAGTATATACTGAATTAACAAAGGAAGATCTCATTGATAAAATAACTGTTTATCCCAATCCGGTGAATGACTATGCCAGAATGCAGTTTTTCCTCAGGGAACCGGCAATGACTGAAATTACAATGTTCGATTTTACCGGGAGCATATTGACCCAAAACCGTATGGCCCTTGATAATGGGCAGCACTCATTTGGGATCTATGGCGTTAAAGCAGGAACATACTTCATAAGGGTATCTTCGGGTAAACATACCAGGGTAACCAAACTCTTATGCTCAGGATCAAATCAGGGTATTGCTAAAATATCCTATGAAAATTCACTTAAGACCGGGATACAGTTACCAGGATACAAAGGCGCTGAAGCAGAATTTCTTATGCAATATGATGAGGGCGATAAATTAAAATTTACAGGATATTCAGGAATTTTCAGCACTGTGGTTATCGATGTGCCGACGGAAAGCAAGGATATATCTTTTGAATTTATTAAGTGTACAGACGGAGATACAAATAATTATCCGGTCGTTAAGATCGGAGGCCGGATCTGGATGGCTGAGAACCTTAAGACTTCTAGCTATAAAGACGGGACATCAATACCTCACGTAGAAAATGGTGCCGAATGGGCGAATCTCACTGCTCCGGGTTACTGTTGGTATGATAATGAAATAGACAATAAGAATATTTACGGAGGCCTTTATAACTGGTATGCAGTAAACACAGGGAATCTGTGTCCTGCAGGCTGGCATGTCCCCTCTGATGACGAGTGGCATCAGATGATACTATACCTGGATGGGAACGCTACTCTGCTTGAGGAAAGAGAAAGCAGGACCGCCGCCGACAATCTGAAAGAGACAGGGATTACCCATTGGAATTACCCCAGTGCAGGAACTGATGACGTTGGATTCAAAGCCCTGCCGGGCGGTTACAGGCGTTATACAGGAGATTTTGGCGGCACTACGGATAATGGAAACTGGAGAACTTCCACTCAATACGATGCAACACGGGTATGGTATCGTTATATTTTCACCGACTCAGGTGATTTTTACAGGAAGATAACAAATATGCAGGCCGGATATTCTGTGCGATGCATTAAAGACTGACCGATCCGGGAAACCCGATAATTCAAATAAAATATATCCCGCCCGGGCTGATATTAAATAATCATTTGCTTCACTTTGCCGAAGCATATCAAAATTTCAATGAAATTTTGATATGTCATGTCATAATATTGGTGTAACTTGTATAACCTAAACGGAATCAGAGGATTTAAGTGACTTTTTTTTCTGTCAACTATAAACTATTTAAATCATCAAGCAATGAAAAAACATTTTGTCCTCAGCATGATTTTTACGCTACTATGCGGGTTTATCTATGGGCAGCACCT
>CAYNRI010000142.1:0-4126 GCA_964399575.1 uncultured Rikenellaceae bacterium | reverse complement strand
TGCACGTCACACACCGGGCAGTGAAATGAAAATAATAAGCTTCAATTTTATCGGAATTGCCGTCCGAATATCCTGCCTGTTTTATTGACTGCTGAGAGTTGCATGCAACAAACGGTAAAAGCATCAGCATTGCTATAACTATTCTGACTTTCTTCATTGTTTCTGAATTATTGGTTTTTAATGAGAATTTCTTTCACCTTATTCACTGTTGGCACCTGGCCGCTTAGCACTACTTTCCCGTTAATAACAAGTCCGGGCGCATGCATGATCCTGTATTCCAATATTTTAACAATGTCATCAACCTTTTCGATTGTTGCATTTATACCTGCTTCTGCAACAGCTTCACGGATGACTTTTTCGAGGGTGATGCATTTGGGACAGCCTGTACCTAATATCTTGATTTCCATAAGTAATTTGAAAATTTGAAAATGGAATTGTTTTGTTATTGATGGACAGAAATTTGCTGTATTTCACAGTTTACTTCCTCAATTTCTGCTTCATTAAGGAATGAAGAAAAAAGTTGTTTCGCTTCTTCCCAGTTATTCCTGTTGATACAATATTTAATATAGGGCGGATTTATCTCTCCCTGTATCAAACCCGCGTATTTCAGTTCCTTCAGATGCTGTGACAGAGTAGACCTCCCTACCGGGAGCTCTTCAACCAGATCTCCGCTGTAACAGCATGAACCCATTTTCGAGAGCTTCTGGAGTATGTAAACTCTCACAGGATGACTGAGAGCCTTTGAAAAGCCGGCTATCTTCTGAATATCTTTTGTGAATTCGAATTTTGCTGACATAAAAATTATGTTTTGATATTTCGCAAATTTACGAAATGATTTTATAAATTTGCAAGAAATATTAAATTATAATCTGTCTTGATTATCAAAACTAACCAGACAAAAGATGAAAATACTTATCCTCTGTACCGGCAATAGTTGCCGCAGTCAGATGGCTCACGGCTTCCTGAAGTCATTCGATAAGGAAATTGAGGTTTTTTCAGCCGGCACTTTTCCCGCAGCAAGAATTAATTCCACAGCTGTAAAAGTCATGGCTGAAGCCGGGATAGATATAAGCAATCACTATCCAAAAAATGCAGACATATACATTAATGATGAATGGGACTATGTTATTACAGTTTGTGATGAGGCAAATGAGATATGTCCGGTATTCACCGGTAAAGTGAAACACCATCTTCATATGGGATTTGAAGATCCGTCAAATGCCACCGGCTCGGAAGTATTCATAATGAGTGAATTCCGCAGGATAAGAGATATGATCAGGAAGGAATTCCGGAAATTCTATGAGGAGAATTTGAAAATTATTACAATGAAATCAGAAGAATTAAAACAAATAGTAAAAGAAAAATACGGAAAGATTGCCGGCCAGGATATTGAAGAGAAAGGCTGTTGCGGAAGCTCATCCTGTTGCTGTTCAGGTCCTGATCTGAACACATTCAGCGATAGTTATGAAAACAGGGAAGGTTACAATCCCGAAGCTGATCTGAGTCTTGGTTGTGGAATTCCGACCGATTATGCCGGCATAAAACAGGGAGACAACGTACTTGACCTTGGAAGCGGTGCCGGAAATGACTGTTTTGTTGCAAGGGCATTAGTTGGTGAAACCGGAAAGGTGACAGGTCTTGATATGACTGAACAAATGATCAGTAAATCAAAAGAGAATTGTGCAAAACTGGGATTTACTAATGTTGAATTTGTCGCCGGGGACATTGAAGAGATGCCCTTCGGCGAAAAGAGATTTGATGTTGTAATTTCAAACTGTGTACTTAACCTGGTACCTGATAAATCCTTAGCATTTGCAGAGATATTCAGGGTGCTGAAACCTGGTGGACATTTCTGTGTTTCAGATGTTGTAATAAAAGGCAGGCTTTCGGAAAAAATGAAGCAGGATGCAGAACTGTATGCCGGATGTGTTTCAGGTGCCAGTGAAATGAATGAATACCTGAAGTTTATTAAGGAGGCAGGATTCAGCAATGTAAAGGTTCATAAGCAGAAAAAAATCAATGTTCCGGACTCACTCTTACCGGAATCTGATATGCCGGATGGAGTGAATAAAGTGGAAACGGGAATTTTCAGCATTACAGTATCAGCAGAAAAACAAATTTGAAAATTTGAAATTTCGGTAATTTGAAAATGTTAAAATGAGGTGATCATAGTGATGTTTTCACTCAAGGGTGAATACATAGTTAAATTACCAATGGATGTTTTATCGATAGCCATTCCGCTAATAATATATTTTGTTATAATGTTTTTGTTTTCATTCTTCATGAGCCGAAGAGCGGAGGCTACATATGGGCAGACAGCTACATTGTCTTTTACGGCTGCCAGCAATAATTTTGAACTGGCAATTGCAGTTGCGATAGCTGTATTCGGAATAAATTCAGGTGAGGCATTTTCAGCTGTTATCGGGCCATTGGTAGTAGTTCCGGTAATGATTGGACTTGTAAATGTTGCCCTTTATTTAAAACAAAATTCTCCAGGACTTCTTAAGTCGGCTTACTTGTCAGAAAGAGGAAAAAGATGTTTGCAGTATCCTGAATTTTCAGTATAATTACATGGTAATCAATAATCAGGCAGTTATATGTCAGTAAGAAAATTAACTCAGACGATTCGCGGGCAGAATGCTGTTGACGGTGCCGGCGTCCATTTGCGCAGGATTCTGGGATACAGAACAATAAAGGATTTTGATCCCTTTCTGATGCTTGACGGGTTTGACTCCACGGATCCGGATGATTATATCAAAGGATTTCCATGGCACCCGCACCGGGGTATTGAAACAGTAACTTACCTTCTGAAGGGCCAGATTGAACACGGAGACAGCCTGGGAAATAAGGGTATAATAGGTGACCTTCAGTGCCAGTGGATGACAGCAGGATCCGGAATTATTCACCAGGAGATGCCAAAAGCTTCAGAAAGAATGTTAGGCTGTCAGCTATGGGTCAATCTGCCAAAAAAGGATAAAATGACACGACCAACCTATCGTGATATTAAACAACAGGATGTTTCAGTAGTCCGGGATGAAAACTCAACTGTCAGGGTCCTCTCTGGCAGCTATAATCAAAATTACGGAGCTGTCAAAGGTGAATATCTGAGAGTCCAGTATCTGGATGTTAACTTAAATCCCGGTAATGTTTGGACCTATAGGGAAACTCCCAATGATCAGACACTGTTTCTATATCTTATCGAAGGAACTCTTGCCGCCGATAATTCACTGGCACAATTTGAAGAAAAAGCTTGCGCACTCTTAATGACAGCTTCAAATGGGAACAGCTCTGACTATGATGAGGTCCGGGTTAAAGCCGGGACTGAAGGTGCAAGATTTTTTCTTATTGCTGCCAAGCCGCTTCAGGAACCTGTCGCATGGGGAGGCCCGATTGTTATGAACACCAATGAAGAACTGAATGAAGCTTTCAGGGAGCTCGAGAATAAAACATTCATTAAACACAACATGCCACAGGAACTTTGACCAGAATTTGTGAACATGCATCATTTCTTACGATACAGAATAACTACATCATTAAAGCCGAACCAGAGTCATTGGTTCATGCATAAATGCAGGATGTGCTAAGGTTTACCCACTTCGAAACACTCCGGTTAATTTTGTTATTCCGGTTTTTTTCACTATAATTGCCCTCTCTATACTTTTAAGAAAATCACAGAACATATATGGTATTTGATAATTTGGATCTGATTCCGGAATTGCTGGAATCAATTGAATATATGGGGTTCATCGAACCCACACCAATACAGGAAAAAGCAATCCCTGTAATTATGGCCGGAAGGGATCTTATTGCCTCAGCACAGACAGGCACAGGCAAAACTGCGGCATTTCTGCTTCCTGTTATTAACAACATTTATGAAAAACGCCCCGGCCATACGCACACACTGATACTGGTCCCCACCCGCGAACTGGCTATTCAGATCGATCAGCAGATACTTGGCCTTGTATACTCATTAAACATTACATCTATCGCTGTTTATGGAGGCGGAGATGGAAGCGGTTGGGAACAGGAAAGAGTTGCTCTCTCCAGTGGTGCTGATATTATTGTGGCTACCCCCGGAAGGCTGATCTCACACCTTAACCAGGGTTATGTAAGATTTGACAAGATT
>CAYNRI010000141.1:0-4287 GCA_964399575.1 uncultured Rikenellaceae bacterium | reverse complement strand
TCTTATTTTCAGCTCCCCTCTGTAAAAGGTAATTTTTTTTCAGTTTTTTACTTTTTTGAAATATTTACTATATTTATAGTTATTATTTAAATAATGTAGTATATTTGAGTGAAATTTATAAGATATGAAAGAGATAACAAAAGCTCAGGAAGAAGTTCTTAAGGCACTATGGGACATAGAGAACGGTGCTGTAGCCGATGTCCTTGAAAATATTCCCGGACCGAAACCTGCCTATAATACAGTTGCCACTGTAATCAAGGTACTTGAGAAAAAAGGATATATTGGTCACAGGACCTTTGGCAAGACTCACGTCTATTATCCGCTGGTCTCAAGGGAAGAATATGCCAATCATGTTGTCAGGGAAGCTTTCACAGGTCTGTTCAACGGATCACTGCACCAGATGGTTTCACCTTTCATAAGAAACCGGAGCATTAGTATCAGGGATCTGGAGGAGTTGAGACAGATTCTCGAATCGGAAATTGAAAAAAAGAGGAAATAGTTATGGATTCAGTTCAATACATATCAGCATCTGGCATATGCCTTGCAATTTCATATATGGCGTTCAGGATATTATTCAGAAATGGAACTGATTTCAGCAGGCAGCGGGTATTTATAATCTTATCAGTTGTGCTTTCACTTATCCTGCCACTCAGTCGTTTCAGCCTGGGTCTACCAGACCTTTGGAGAACGAAAGCTGATATTCCCCTTGCCGGCAGCTCATTGCCCGGAGGATTAAGCTATTCCACCTTGCGGCCAGATGAACCGGGATTTCTTTCCTCGGTTGCCGGATATCTGCCGGAGCTCTACCTTATTATTACAGGGATCTTAATCCTTACTCTGTTAACCCAGTTAATCAGGATACTTTTCCTGTATTCCATATCTGCAAGGATCAGCACCGGATCACTGATAGTATTAAGCAACAGCAGGATACGCAGCCCTTTCTCTTTCTTTAATCTTGTGTTCATACCTGAAGCGCTGACTGACAGTGCCGAAAGAGAAAGTATAATTATCCACGAAAGTATTCATGCCTCACAATATCATTCATTTGACAATCTGTTTATTGAACTCTTAGCGGCCGTAATGTGGTTCAATCCTTTTGTCTGGATGATAAGGAGATCAATGCATCTTGTTCATGAATACCTTGCAGATGAAGGGACGCTGGGTGCCGGGATAGACAGGATAAGGTACCAGGCGCTTCTTATTAACCAGGTAGCCGAGGAGAGACTCATCTGCCTCTCCTCGGATTTTAATAATAAACTTCTTAAAAAACGAATGATCATGATGACAAATTTCAAACAAAAAAAAGAGGGTATCGGCAGGATATCTGTCATATTCCCCCTCACTCTGTTAATGTTTATGGCGGTTTCAGTATTGAATGGTTTTTTTGCACCGGAGATAAAAGCCTCCGATCCAGGTGGCTTCACAATCCTTAAACCCGAACCTATAGTCGTTAATGAACCACTTGTTCAGAAAGACACATCTGCTAAAGCTGAAATCAGGGTAAGGCGTACTACGGAAGCATCAAAGATGGAAGGTGTGAAGGTTGTGGGATATGGTAAAACCCCATCAAAGATAGATGATGTGGTGGTTGTGAGAAGAGGAAATCCCTCAGACAGTTCCACTGAAAGTCCTGTATTTGTAGTAGATGGTGTTTACAAAAAAACTATCGATGACCTTGATCCTGAAGAAATTAGTTCGGTCGATGTCCATAAGGAAGATAATCTTATAATTGTCAGGACAAAAAGCTACACTAGCAATAAAGCTGCTTCGGAAGCGGGAGTGGTAATCAGGAGCACTGGTTCTGCGCCGGAAAATATTCTTTATGTAATTGATGGGGAAAAAAGAGATAAAGAAGCTCTTCAGTCAATGGATCCTTCGAAAATAGATAATATTACTGTATTAAAGGATAAGGAATCGATGCGGATATATACAAAAGAGGATTATGAGGGAGTGATAATAATTAATACCAAGAAGGATAATAATTAGGACCGGATCCCGCATTGCCAGGTTTTTCTGGCAATGTACAAGGACTTCGTCATTTGCAAATAAAAGAGGCCGTCTCAAAACGTTATTGAGACGGCCTTTTTTCCTGTTATCAGTAATTTAAACCTTCAGAATGCGCCTGGGCTAAACCGGAAAAGGCGCTCCGGCCTTTCAACCTAATGGAAATGACTCTGTCCATCGCCGGAAAAGTATATCATAAATACTGTAGTACACTGCCCCTTCAGTTGTAAAAGCAGAGTACAATAATTCGTTGTTTATTAAGGATTTAAGTGATCGCAGCACGGTAGAGGGGCTTCCAAGTTTATACCTGCTTAAAAAATCATATGATGTCGGGGCTGTCACAACTCCCTCGTGGGCGACCGCTTTCATCAACTGCCATTGAGGATTTGTCAGCATACTTCTGTAATTAAAAAATATATTCTCCTGTTCTTTTATAAGTTTGTAGGCTTCTTCCTTCCATATAGTGTCAGTAACTTTTTTTTGTCCCGTTGCGAAAACCCTGTTACAGATAAGCTGTACGTAATAGGTGTGTAGACATGACCACAACAGCATTTCTTCAATTATTTTGTCGGAAACGGATCTGCCCTGTCTGTGGAACCAGTCAGCTATAAAGTCCCTGTACTCCTCCTTGTCAATTTTGTCGATGGCGAGCATTGCCGTGCTTCGGAAAAATGGTCCAGAGGGCAGACTAAACATATCATTAATAATATGTTGCTGACTTCCGGCAAAAACAAAACGGACATTTGTCATATGCTGGATTACAGAACGAAGCCAGGCATCAGTACTTTTTTCGGGATACCTGGTTATCTGTTGGAATTCGTCTATCGCAATAACTATATTGAAATCCTGCTTTTCCAGGAATTGCATAATTGAACTTATTTGCATTTCAGTATCGGCCTGGCGAAGTTCAAAAGATGCCTGAGGCAGGTTAGTAAGAGGGTCGAAGCTTATTACCGGACGCATTGATTTGACAAAAGTCCATATTTTCTTCCCCAAGCTTTCTTTTTCCGGTACAGCATTAAGGATAGCTGTCGTAAGCATGCTTAGAAATCCCTGCAGATTTTCTGTAGCAAGAATATCTGCATAAATACCTTTCCATCCGGCAGGCAGGTTATAAAAAAGATGTTTGATCAGGCCGGTTTTTCCAATTCTCCTGACAGATGTCAGAGTGACATTCTGACCATTCTGAATGTTACTCAATAATTGTGCGGTCTCGCTTTTCCGGTCACAGAAATAATCAGGGCTGTGATAGCCCGAAATCAGGAACGGATTCTCAGGTTTTCTCATAACATAACATATATAATTTTACAATTTGCAATATACAAAATGTGTATTACAAATTGTTGAAAATATAAATAATATTTTCAAATGAAGCAGGAACTGAGCTATTTCAGTAAAACCTGATTAAAAAGACAGCATTCAATGGTTTATCCTGCGGCCAGCCAGCTGTTTTGTTAATCAATTTATAATTATTATTAGTCAAATTACCTTGGAAAAAGTAGAATTACCCGGTAGTTTTCTTTAGTTTTCGATACAGCTCCACAATACAATTGAACCAGCATAGGAAACAGCTGCCATGCAATCAAAACTCGAGAAGATAATGGACAGCATGAGATCCAGGATAGGGAACACTATAGACACATTGAAATATGCAATACCATTCACGGCAATGGCATTCATAGCACAGGAAGCGAAAGGACAGGACTGGTTTCCACCATCTGGAGTAATAAATCCGTTCATTTCACCCGATAATACAGAGCCGCACAAACAAATAATGCATTAATTTCTGGAACAAGAGCGGAAAGGGATGCTTTAGCTGATGCTATCATAAAAGCAAGCAGAGTACGCACGATACCTGCAAATGAAAATCCAGAATGGAATTGTAATAATTGGTCTTTATTACAAATTCTTTGGTTCATTTCTTTTTGAGGAGCAAAAGAAATGAACAATACCATACAAAAAAAGAAGGGTGTCCTTTTGAGACACCCTTCATTTTAAAGTCGGCGACGACCTACTCTCCCACGATTGCAGTACCATCGGCGCTAACGGGCTTAACTTCTCTGTTCGGAATGGGAAGAGGTGGAGCCCCGTAGCTATAGTCACCTTAAGATGTTTGACGTAAGACACGATATCCTGTAATCGGTATTCGGTAACCGGTATTCGGTAATCGGTCTGACCTGCACGACCTTCTTCGGTCTTCGGTCTTCTGTCTTCCGTCTTCAATATTATTAACATACTGGCGAGAAATCAATAAGATTCTACACGGAAAGCTCACGGGTAATT
>CAYNRI010000140.1:0-4419 GCA_964399575.1 uncultured Rikenellaceae bacterium | reverse complement strand
CAGGAAATGCCTGCAAGCATGTCATTCCACCCGGCTTTTGCAATATTCTCAATAGTTGATTCAATCCCCTGGTTCAAATCTGTATAGGTATTAGAACTATTTATATAGTCTTTGCTCAGGAAAAAAGTTAAAGAAAGATCGTTTTTGCTATTAAGTTTTCGGGCTGCATTCAGATTCAAATCATAAAAGTTGTAAAATGGGAAAGTGGGTATTATTCTGCTAAGCGTTTTATTTAAAGGCATTGTTGTGCCAATTCTTCCTGAAATAGAAATAGTTGTTATAGAGTCAGGGGAAATTCTTGTTGCAGCTCCGGAAACCAGAAGACCTGCTTCAATTGTTGTTAGAACAGAATCTGAGATGACTTTGTTTGTGTTGAAATTGACAACTGAAGACAGTTTACCTCCATATTTTGATGGAAATCCTCCTTTCATAATCTCAACATCTGAAACAATATATGGGTCAATTGAAGATAGTAAACCGGAGAAATGAAAAGGCTGATATATTGGAAACCCATTAAGATTAAAAAGGTTTTGATCGTATTGCCCTCCCCTAACGATAAGACCTGATGAACCCTCATTGCCAGATTGGATTCCAGGCATTAATTGTATTCTCTTGAGTACATCATCATTACTTCCAAGACCGGGCAAAAAGCTTATTTCAGCAGGTGTGAGCCTTGTAATCTCCAGATTCTCATCTTTTTTGAATCCTGATATTCTTGATCCTGAAACTGTAACCTCGTCTATTAATACAATTTTATCATAATATATTATTAAGCTAGTGTCTGATGAAATGCTTACCACTTTGGTCATTTCAGCGAAATTGGTCTGCTTTACGCTGACAGTATAGATACCTTCAAGTTGATTTCCAAAGAAATACCCTTTATTGTCTGATACATACTGCTTTTGATTAAACTTAATTTCTGCGTTTGGAACCGGTATCTGGGTCTGTGCATCAAGGATTCTTCCTTCAATTCGAAAATATTGACCTTTGGTAGTGATGCTTATTAAAGATATCAAAACGAGTGAGAGAATATATTTACTCATAGAACTATCTTTATTAAAATTGAATAGTATCAGTATCCATTGAAGAGAATGCAAATATTCCACAACCATTATTTGAATTACTATAAAACTTAATTGGTTCAGCGTAAGGGTCATTTGTTGTCTTGAAATATTTCCACCTGTCTAACATATATTTGTAGTAATCCTCACTCAGTGTATATAGATATATTACATATTTCCCTTCTCCTCCTCCTCCGGCAGGGACAAGAATTTTGAGTGATTGTTCCTTGCCACTTGAATTTACATCATTATACAGTATTTCATAAATTCTTGGATTTGACCATCCACTATATAGAGGATATTCTGGCTTGTAAATGACCGGCATGAAGGGAGGATCAGGGTCGGCTAATGAAGCATATTGGATTTTCCGATCGAAGTATGGTTGGTGGGTATAGCTCTTTGTGATCAACTTGACTCCAAGCCGATAGAAATTAGATGCTGCTATAGGATCATCGAAGGTTATTGTAAATTCAATTAAAGAAGTATCTCTTTTAATTATACCCGAATGGTCATCAGAAGAAGATTTAGATGGTGTTTCATAATACCAGTCAGGCATTTCACCTGTGAATTGTCTGAAGGTTATTTTCTTAATATTTACAGCTTTAGGTATGGTTGTCTTTGCAAATACTGGCTCAAAATTCGGATAATTTATTTCGACCTTATACTCTTTCTCTTCTGAAAAACCCAATCCAGAATCAGAGTAAAATTTTAATAGTCGCTGTATGCCTTCACCTTGAATAAATCTGGAAGAATCTAAAATAAGCTGAGTAAAAAAAAGATCATTTTCAAAAATTTCGACCCGACAATTTCGATCCATCTGGATATTTTGTTCCTGAATAGGTTTTGCCATAGTTACTATAAGTTCGAAGTCATTGTCAGGATCAATAAATGACTGAATGGCCAATAATGGATCTCTTTTAGGGAGGTCAAACTTCAAATCAGTTGAACACGAAATACACATGGTCAACGGTAATATACAACTGACTACAAGGGTATTTATATTGTTTTGCATAGCATTAATATAACTTATTATTAGAATTTTTAAAAATAAAATAATGAGTCCGATTTTTAATTGATTAAAAGGCCGGTTAAGGTTTTACCGGCCTCTTAAATATCATGAGCAAATTTCTTTATTTCTTGATTATCAGCGAGGAGCCCTTGTATTTTCCTCTTGTGATAATTAGTGAATAAGTACCGCTTTGATAGCCACCTAAATTTATATTTAGTTCATTTGATTTCGTTTATGTTTTATATAACACTCTGCCGGAATTGTCCACTATAGAGATATTGTAATCAGAATTTACTAATTCATCTATGGCCTTCTTATTATCAAGAATTCTTATAGTGGCCTGATCGGTTGCTGGATTAGGATAGACAGACATCGTTATGCCATTTTCACTTTCCATTAAATTATCACCACAAGAGATAGAATAATATTCATATCTAGATATTTAGCATTGCGTGGTGGCAATGTCCAGGTTAGATTCACTCTTGTTAAATATTTCACAGAACATTATAAAAGGAGGCGCGAGGGATGTCCAGTTACCATGTAAGAATCTGTCATGATGTGTAGAATTTTTAAGCTGGTCAAATCCCGGTAGAAGAGTGTAAACTGTCATGTCCAAACGAAACTTAATAGATGGCGGCGCGAGGGCTAAAAAGCATGTGTTTTGCAGCGAAGGGATGGTTGCAGGGAAGGGCTGCAAAACTCTTGCGCGCGCGCGGGCAAATCCCGGTATAATGGGTGCCTGAATCAATTTGCCTTACAGCTAACGGTCGGCGGTATGTTTTGTTTGCGTGCCCGGAGCTTGCGAAGGGCTGGCGCAATTTTTGCCATCGCGGCGCAATTAGATTGCTTCTTTTCGTGTATTAAACTATCGCGCCGCTACGAAAAACATGCTGGGAATTTCAAAGCTCTCAATATATACATCGTGTTATAGGGACGACGCAAAAATTGTGACAAGCAAATGAAATATACCGACCTGTTAGCGGTTGTTTTTATTAATCCTGTCTTATTGAGTTTAGATCAAATCCAGCAATCGTTTCTGCTAATTTTCTTGAAGTCATATTGTGCTTATTTTCATTGTCTAGGTCGGCACCCTTTAAAACGTATAATCTAACTAATTTATAATCTCCTTTTGAATTAAATATTGCTGTCCATATTGGCGGATTACCGTGCTTGTCTTTTAAATTAATGTTTGCCCCATTATCAAGTAGTAGTTTAGCTGAATCAAAACTATTTTGTTGCCCAGCAAAATGTAAAGCACTATAACCATTCCTGTCTTGGTGGTCAATATTAGCACCATTTTTAATTAACCAATCCAATAATTCAGTATTATTATAAAAAGCCGCCCAAATTAAGGGAGTTCTCAGATAGCTATCACTTGAGTCAATATCTAATTCTGACAATAGTTTTATCAATTTATCATTATTCCCTTTCTCAATGTCATAACTAACATTTTCGATCCTAGGGTCAGTTTTATTAGGTCCTCCTGATCTTGCCATTCTCTATTAATCTTGGATTCTGAGTCTGTTTTAAAATAACCGCTAACGTTTGGCGGTATGTGCATGTTGGCGCAGCATCGTGGTGGCGCGCGTTTTTGCACTCGTGGTGGCGTGTAGTATTATTCTTTTCGTTATAAAGTTTTCGGGGTACGCAAAAACCGTGACACCAAGTGGGAGCGCCCGCGTCAGCGGGCCAGCCTGTGCCGCCATTACAAATTTATCGGGTGGCCACGAAGTTTTCGCGGCACAGAAGCCAATTGCATATACCGCCTGGTTAGCGGTTGTGATTTAATATATATTTATTGTATCACAATATTAAATTTGGAGATTACAATAAATAATTATTACTTTGCACATATAAATACTAATAGTAATCATTATGAATAAATTTAAATCATTCCGTTTATCAGGTATCAATATAATCATTAATGTTATCCTGATTTTTATTTCTTTTGCCGTATTAGCTCAAATTTGGACGTTTACCGAAAAAATAGTAATAAATCCAAATGAGTTTAATAATTTACAAATTGATAGACCAGTTATCAGACCTGTCAAAGATGCGATTCTTTATATTAATCCAGAAATAATAAAAAATGATAAGGTTATCTATCAAAAAATCCAGAGGAATGAGCTTATTCGTAGGACACTGTATAGCCTTATTCACCTTGTTTTGTTTGGTCTTTTAATTATACAGTTAAAAAGGT
Organism: uncultured Rikenellaceae bacterium; assembly: GCA_964399575.1. Classification (GTDB taxonomy): domain Bacteria; phylum Bacteroidota; class Bacteroidia; order Bacteroidales; family VadinHA17; genus LD21. Next base: position 149 of record CAYNRI010000140.1, on the reverse strand, counting down.
TATTATTTTCAATTAGGCAGAACCCTTTTTTCTTAAAAGATAATCTTAAAGTTATCAGAAAAATCTCATATTTTTTATTTGTATGGGTTATAATAGATTTTCTGCTATATCAATCTGTTCAATTTTTTATTCCGTTGTCATTAGTTCAA
>CAYNRI010000139.1:0-4557 GCA_964399575.1 uncultured Rikenellaceae bacterium | reverse complement strand
TTCGACTTATCATATCCGGGAGGAGTATAAACAAGCATCTCCCTTTCTCCATCCGTAACAGCAGAATGATAGAAATGAGTCGTTATTGCTCCGTGAGGCACATTTTTAACATCATAGAATGCAGGGCCGTCACCATGAACGAAGAGCATACTAAACGGAGGCATAGCAGCGAAGCCGGCAAAGCTGTTATTCGGATCGACTACTTTTACTCCGTCAATTATGAAATAATAAAGATATATATCTGGAACAAGCGGGCCTATTTTCAGTGTCCAGAGACCATCATTATCTTTTGTAAACGGGACCTGTTTCCCGGCCTCTTCTCCAACATACATGGTTCCTGTAAGAACTACTTTTGATACATCGGGAGCCTTCAGCCTGAAAATGACAGTATGATCATCAAATACTTCAGGAGAAATTACATTGGCAGAAAAAGGAACAAGGTTTTCCTTATTCTTCTGAGGATCCCAGTCAAGGTTAATATGTGCCTGCTGAGCAGCAACATATACAAGAGAGGGTATAAGCAGGAGGAAAATTAAAAGCAGTTTTTTCATAGAATATAGTTTTAAAATGTTAATCAAAATTGGCTGTTATTTAAATAACAGCTGAGCAAAATTATAAAGATTATTTCTCCAGACAGGCCATGTATGACCTCCCGGATATTCGCTGTAAGTATATTTCAATTTTAATTCATCATATTTTACGAGCATGGCTTTGCTATTCGGATTTGCGCCATCCTCAATGCCTCCCGTGGCAATCCACAGAAGCTTCAGGTTTTGCTTTATAGTTTCGATATTTTTTGCGAGTAATTCATACTGTGTCCCGGCAAGTTTATTGTCTGAAGGGATCCTCCAGCCCGAGCTGAAAATTCCAAGGTATGCGAAAACATCTGTATTATTGAATCCTGCATATAGTGTTTGCAGGCCTCCCGCAGATAATCCGGCGAGAGCCCTGCTGTTCGCATCTGACCTGGCACGGTAATTCTTTTCGACAAAGGGTATAATACACTGTTTCATCTCTCTTTCAAACACCCTGTAAGCGGCATCACCTGTTCCCTGAGCATCCATATTGCCGTCAGGCATCACAATAAGCATTGGCAGGGCCTTGTTTGCTGCAATAAGATTATCAAGTATCAGATCTGCCTTGCCCTGGATTGCCCAGCCTCTTTCGTCCTCTCCGCCGCCGTGCATAATATAAAGAACCGGATATTTCTCATTTATATTCACATCATAACCGGCCGGCTTATAAATATAGAACTGGCGCCATTTATTCAGGACTGTTGAATAGTATTTCTTAATGCCTATTTCACCATGAGGCACATCTTTAACCTTGTAATAATCGTCCCCTTTGAACGGAACCTCTATTCCGCCTGCCATTCTGCCCATTCCATAAAATGTTTCGCTTGCAGGATCGGCTACAGTCATTCCATCGACAATAAGCGAGTAATAATGAAAACCTTCCGTCAGAGAATCGGTAGTGACTTCCCAGAGACCTTCACTGTTTTTCATCATGTCGTATCTCTTTCCCAGGTCAAGCTGTAATTTCTGTACACCGGGTGCATTGATCCTGAATAATGCCCGGCTGTCGGGTAAGATCTGCGGGAAATTTGCACGTCTTACGTTCGAAGGAGCAGCCTGTCCAAGCAAACTGTATTTATTGAATCTTGAAACATCAACCGGTTTAAAAAGCAGCTGGGAAAACATATAAAGGGAATTTTTCCATACTTTAAAATCGTGGACTCCCGGCATTATATAGTAAATATGCGGAACATCGTTCCTGTTCAGATAATCATGTGTCCGCTGGCTGTAGGTAATGAGACCATCAGCATCGCCGCATGATATCCAGAGGATCTTAAGCTTTTTCCTTGCTTCTTCAGGATTTGGAACAAGCTGTTCAGGAGGCTTTGTATTTGGAGCGGAAGAAAATCCTCCCACCCAGGCAAATTTATCGAGGTTGCCTAACCCGAAATTCAGCGACTGTCCGCCGCCCATCGATAAACCTGCAATAGCACGGTGTTCACGATCCTTTATAACCGGGTATCTCTTTTCAATAAAGGGGATAAGATCGTTCAAAAGATCTTTTTCAAATACGGCAAATCCCTGTACCTTGTCGGGAGCCATCATGTTCCCTGTTGCGCGGTCATCCTTAATAGCCCTGCCATTAGGCATTACAACAATCATCGGTTCCAATTTCTTTTCAGCATAAAGGTTATCAAGGATTACCTGCGGGCTTCCGCCTTTCAGCCATTCTTTTTCATCCCCTCCGATTCCATGGAGAAGATAAAGGACAGGGTATTTTTTGTTTTTGGAATAGCCCGGAGGGGTATAGATAAGGGTTCTCCGTTTTGCACCAACAGTTTTCGAAGTGTAATAGATGCTGTCGATTTTTCCATGTGCTATATCTGTTCTTGGGATATCATAACCCGCCGGAGCCTGTTTTTCAATCTTTTCCCTGAAAAGCTGCTGAAGCGTATTTGTGAGATACAGTTTGCAATTCATCCAGGTATGGCCACCGGGAACAATTAAGGTCTCAAGATCAAGACCTTTCCCCTTAAACATTGCAATAAGCTCCCTTGCATTTTCATAAAGGAAATCTTCTGTAGCGATACTTAGAGTGAACAGTTTAAGCTGTTTGTTCATTAAAGCTGCATCGGGCGACCAGTTACCGAAATTACTTTTATATTCAGGTGTAGCAGTATAAGGGGCATAGGAACATACATATGCAAATTTATCGGGATTCATGAGACCTATATTCAATGTCTGGCCTCCGCCTACCGAAAATCCCGCAACAGCACGGTTTTCACTATCCGTCAGGACAGGATAATTCGACTCAACAAAAGGGATGACATCATTTACAACATCCTTTGTAAATCCGTCTGCCGGTCCGGGCATTACATTTGCATAAGGCATAACTATAATCATCGGTTTTGCCTTACCCTGTGCTATCAGGTTATCGGCAATAAGGTTAGCCCTGCCCACTTTTGTCCATGTTTCTTCAGTATCAGAGCCGCCATGGATAAGATAGAGCACCGGGTATTTTGTGTTACCGTTTACATCAAAACCCGGAGGCGTATAGATTACAAGCCTGCGGGTCCTGCCGAGTGTTGAGGAATTATAATATCTGTAACTTATTTTTCCGTGGGGAACGTTTTGGAGAGAATGGATCAGGGGTTGATCGCCCGGAATATCTACAAGGCTGAACTTAAAACGTTCATTTGCAAAAATGAGAGTGTTATTCGGATCCGCAACCTGAACACCATCCACAACAAAACAATATGGATAAATATCAGGCTTAACCGGACCGACCTTAATGCTCCAGAGCCCTGATTCATCTTTTGTCATAGCCGCGGGTTTCGCCAGAAGCTCAGAGCTCAGGATAACCCCGGCAGCATTACGGGCATAAAACCGGAATGTAATACTGTTGTCGGGATGGACTTCTGGTGAGATGACCGATGTAGGTCTTTGAGCCAGGACCTGAAGGCTGGTAAAGACCGTTGTAATTAGTATCAGAATTATCTTGTTCATTTTTTCCCGGTTATTTAAAGAGTAATTGAGCAGTTTCGGTCAGAAACACCTTTGTATTCATCCAGGTATGACCTCCCGTTGTTATGAAGCTCTTGTAGTTTACATTTTTTGATTTAAGGAAGTCCATGAATTCAACTGTCTGCTTGTACAGGAAGTCCTCATTTCCCACGCTTACCCACAGCAGTTTTAACTGGCTGTTTGTGCGACCGGGATTTTCATAGACATGTTTATAAGAAGATTCCATCTCCTTGTTTGTGAGGTAAGCGCTATAGCAGCATATCCACGAGAATTTGTCCATATTTCCGAAGCCGGATCTGAGTGTCTGTCCTCCTCCTCTTGAAAATCCTCCGACAGCCCTGTTATCACCGTTGCTTATTACACGATAATTCTTTTCAATATAGGGTATTATATTATTTACAAGATCATTTTCAAAGCTATTTGCCCTCTGAACAGCCTCGGCACCTTCCCTGCCAGCCGGGTCAGCCGGTTTAAGCACGCCCTTCTGGGCTGCGATCGTAGCTTCCACATTCCCGTAAGGCATTACAATTATCATTGGTTTTGCCTTGCCTTCAGAGATCAGATTGTCGAGGATGAAGTTAGCCCTTCCCACTTTGAACCACGTTTCTTCAGTATCTGTAGTACCGCTAATCAGGTAAAAGACCGGGTATTTTTTTGTTGAATTCTTTTCATAATCCGGTGGTGTATATACTACAAGAGATCCTGTTGTTCCTTCTACGGAAGGATAATACTCATAGGTAACTGTTCCGTGCGGAACATCTTTTATTGAATGGATCAGTGGTGTATCACCGGGAATGTCAACAATGCTTGCTTTAAACCGTTCATTGGGGAAAAAGTCGACATTACCGGGATCCATTACCTGAATTCCGTCCACGACGAAATTATAGGGATAGATATCCGGTTTCACAGGGTCTGTTGTTAAGGTCCAGATTCCGTTAGCAGTCTTAGTCATTGCAAGAGGTCCTTTCGCAAACTGAGCACTAAGAGTCACATTTTTGGCTGATGGAGCACTGTAACG
>CAYNRI010000138.1:0-4718 GCA_964399575.1 uncultured Rikenellaceae bacterium | reverse complement strand
ACTAAAGGAGCACTAAGCCTTTAACTTTTTTTCAGGTTTCGGTTTTGGTTCACGGGTACTCCAGAAGCTTGCCATTGAAGAAGCTGATATATTCATCCAGGTGCCGAAGATCAGTGGCGCCAGGGCAGCAGCTGCACTCTTCAATACATCATAAGCCAGTCCGACGGCAAGACCTGCATTTTTAAGCCCTACTTCGATCACGATTGCCCTTGTATCTGCTTCGTTCAGGCGCAAGCCTTTGGAAGCGCCATATGCCAGGATATATCCCAGAGTATTATGCGCAATTGTAGCGGCAAAGAGCGCCGGGCCTATTGTAAGAAGAGCTGTTTTATTATGTGCAGCAACGACGACTATATAAAGCATAATTGAAGCCAGAGAGAGTTTAGGCAGTACAATGTCCATCCAGTCCTCGGGTCCTTTTGTACGGCGCATGATAATTATAGTAACCGATACTATAGCTATTGCCCATGCTACAAGAATAAGACCTGTCTGTAATGATTTAATAACTGCAGGAAATGGGATGAAGATAAGTATCAGGCCAAAAATAAATGTAAGGGCTGCCAGCAGGAACATATTATTGTCTTTCTTAACCCATTCCAGCTTACCGTACAGGAGTTTATTTGCGATAATACCTGCGAATATCGGAATAAGGATCATGTTTACAATACTAATCATCATATTCAGGGCATTTACCTCTATGAGCTGACCTGCAAAGAGTTTCATCAGCAGGGGTGTAACAATCGGAGCCAGTAGAGTAGCAAGAGTGGTAAGGGTTACAGAGAGTGCTAAATTACCTTTAGCCAGATATGTCATAACGTTTGAAGCAGCTCCACCCGGGCAGCAGCCTATCAAGATTATACCTGCTGCGACTTCAGGCGGGAAATGCCATACATGTATTATCAGCAGGGCGGCAAGAGGCATAAGGATAAAGACCAAAATTGCTCCTATTGTGATCTTGAAGGGTTCCTTGAATTCCTTAACAAAATCTCCCAGGCTCAGCTTTGTACCCATTCCGAACATAATTGCCTGGATCGAGGGTACGATCAGCTTGTTGGTATCAAAGCCCCAGTCTGTAAATATTTCAGGGAAATACAGGGTGAAAGAAACGAAGGCAAAGATCTGAAAGGTAAAAGACAATCCTTTTAGTTTTTCAGTTTTTTGAACTGCAAAGGCAATTGAATAAAACATTACAAACAGTATCAACCCGGAAATGGGCAGACTGCCTTTCCCGAAAGCGAGCAGGAGTATCTCGGCAATTGCCAGCAGGGCAGCAAAAGCAAGATACATTTTCATTGCACCAGAGTTTTTCATATTGGATTACAGATTATTAAGTATTTAGAAATTTGATAATTGTTTCACATATTTGGTCAGACTGAAGTCCGTATTTCCCCAGCAGTTCTTCATAAGGACCGTTACTGGCATACTTATCGGGTAATCCGATAATTTTTATTTTCACGGGATGTTCCTGGCTGCATAATTCTGCCACAGCGCTTCCCAGTCCTCCGGCCACAAAATGTTCCTCAACAGTAACTATTCTGCCTGTTTCACGGGCAGCAGTGAGAATAAGATCGCGGTCGAGCGGTTTAATTGTGTGAATATCGATAAGACGTACACTTATCCCGGCTTCTTCAAGCAGTTTAGCAGCACCAACAGCTTTCGACAGAACTGTGCCTGTTCCTATAAGTGTAACGTCGTGACCATCATGCATAACTATTCCTTTCCCAAGCTGAAAATCAATATCTTCAGGATGCAGAACTGGCATTTTCGGGCTTCCGATCTTCAGGTAGCAGGGACCTTTATGTTCTATCATCGCATGAACGGCCTTTTTAATAGTGACGGGATCGCCTGGACTGATAACAGTGACACCCGGAATAGTACGGATAATAGCAACATCATCAATAGAGTGATGGGTTGAACCAAGCTGATCGTATGTAAGGCCTGCACAGCGCCCAACAACTTTGACATTCTGATTCATATATCCAAGGTCGTTCCTGAACATTTCGAACGGACGTGCGGTAACAAAGGGAGCTATAGCGGCAAAAACAGGGATCTTGCCTGTTGTTGCCAGTCCTGATGCAAAGCCGATCACCCCCTGTTCCATTATACCAAATTCGAAATGTCTTTCAGGGAATCTTGCCGGAAAGGCACCCAGTCCTGATCCGGAACTGCTGTCAGCTGAAAGCACTACAACATCCGGATTTTTCTCTGCAGCTTCAATAACTGCTTCACCATAAGTCTTTCTCGGATCTTTCATTTCACTCATTTGCCGGCGCTCCTTTCTGTTTTTTCTTTCAGTTCCTTTTCAATCAAATCCAGGTCATTGTCTGCCATTTTCATTTCATCAGGAGTAGCTTTCCAGTAATGGTAGTTCACTTTCCTTTCAGCAAAACTGAGACCTTTTGATTTAATCGTGTCGGCAATTATAAGGGAAGGTTTACCTTTTTCGAAAGGCATGTCCTTTACATTATTTATTATTGCTTCGAGATCATGACCGTTGATAACCCTGACGCTCCATCCGAAAGACCTCCATCTTTCATCAAGGGGTTCATAGCTCATTACATCTACTGTAGGGCCGCTGATCTGCAGCTTATTACGGTCAACAAAAACAAGGAGATTATCAAGTTTATGCATTGAAGCCGCTGAAGCTGCTTCCCAGTTTGATCCCTCAGCAAGTTCACCGTCACCCATCAGGACATACACCTTTGCAGACGATTTGTCCATCCGGAGTCCCAGTGCCATGCCGCCGGCTATCGAGAGGCCGTGTCCCAGGGCTCCTGTATTTGTTTCGACACCCGCAAGTTTATGCATATTCGGGTGCCCGGGGACAGGACTGTCAAGTGCACCGTAAGTATCAAGGACTGATTTATCAAAAAAACCTTTTTCTGCCAGGGCAGCATAAAGAACAAGACATTTATGACCTGCAGAAAGAACAAAACGGTCACGAAGCGGCCATTTTGGATTTCCAGGATCAACATTAAGGATATTAAAATAAAGGGCAGTTACAATTTCGACAGAAGAGAGTGCTCCTCCAACATGTCCTGCCTGTCCTGCTTTAATCAGACGTAATATATTACGCCTGATATTAAGTGCAGTACTTTCCAGTTTAAACAATTCGTTTCTATCCATCAGATATGAGGCTTGCCGGAGATATTATTTCTGATGGGTTTTTCCATATTCAACATAGGCAGCAACCTTTGCTTCAGAGGGAGTACCTTTCTTCCATTCGGATTCCATCCATACCCCAACTATCTGTTTGGCTACCTCCACTCCGGTAGTGAATGCACCTATTGTAAGCACATTTGAATTGTTGCTTTTTATTGCTCTTTCAGCCGAGTATGTATCAGTGCACAGGGCAGCATAAACCCCGGGGACTTTATTGGCAGCTATACTCATGCCTATACCGGTTCCGCACAGAAGGATTCCGCGATCATATTTCCCGTCAGCAACAGCTTCTCCAACGGAGAAAGCCACCCTTGCATACACAGGGTCTGTGCTTCCAAAATCCTTAACTTCATGTCCAAAGCTTTTTAGCTGAGCAATAATAATTTCTTTTAAAGCTGATGCATTAGGATCGCAACCGATTGCAACAGTCATTTTTTTACTTTCATTTGTTGAACTACTCATGATTCTGATTATTTCTTTATCAAATTATACCGTTAATATTATGAAAATGCCGGCATGCAATTATAGTGATTTTTTTTTAAATTTCTATCCGGATCATTGACGCTTCTGCCCGTTTTCAAGAACATAGGGTGTAAGCTGGTAGACACAGTAGTTGAGCCAGTTCGAAAACAGCAGGTTGGCATGGCTTCTCCATTTGACAACAGGGACCTGAGAAGGATCATTGTCCGGATAATAATTTTTTGGTATCTTTATATTAAGTCCTTTTGCAATATCCCTTTCATATTCCGAGCTCAGGGTCAGCGGATCATATTCTGAGTGTCCGGTAACGAAGATCCTTTTAAGATCCTTTGAAGCAACAAGATATATTCCTGCCTCATCCGAATCTGCAAGTACCTCAATCTCACTTACTTTAATAATGTCCTCCTTTCTTACTTCCGTATACCTCGAGTGGGGAGCAAGGAACTCATCGTCAAAGCCCCTCATTAATAAATTAGTCTTATTGTGTACTTTATGTTTAAAAACTCCGAAAACCTTTTCATCCCTCATATATTTTGGTATTCCGTAATGATGATAAAGACCTGCCTGTGAAGCCCAGCAGATAAACATTGTTGAAGTTACATGGCTGTCTGCCCAATCCATTATCCTTACCATCTCTTCCCAATAGTCAACTTCTTCAAATTCAAGATGTTCAATGGGGGCTCCTGTAATTATCAATCCGTCATATTTATGAATTGATATATCATCGAATGTTTTGTAGAATGCATCAAGATGTTCTTTCGGTGTATTTTTTGACAGATGCATTTTTGTATAGATCAGGGTTATCTCAACCTGAAGGGGAGTATTTGACAGAAGCCTTAGTATCTGGGTCTCAGTTGTAATCTTTACAGGCATAAGGTTAAAGATCAGGATCTGGAGAGGTCTTATATCCTGATGAACAGCCCGGGTCTGTTTCATCACGAAAATGTTCTCGTTCTCGAGGATCTTAACTGCCGGCAGGTTATCAAGGATGTTAAGTGGCATTGTCAGATTGTGTTAGTTAGTGCATGGTGCATGGTGCATGGTGCATGGTGCATGGTGCATGGTGCATGGTGCAT
>CAYNRI010000137.1:3977-4738 GCA_964399575.1 uncultured Rikenellaceae bacterium | reverse complement strand
TCCGGCTTCTTTTTCCATAAGATCATTTTCAAGGGAGAATATTTCAGGCAGCTTTTTACTTTCAAGATAATCCCTGTTAATAAGATAGATCCCTCCGCTTATCAGGCCCTCACTACAAAATTCCTTCTCCCTGAAGCTGACTATCTTATCGCCCTTGTATTCAACTGAACCGTAACGGTCGAAATCAGTCATTCTTTTCAGCGCCACTGAGAAGAGATTATCATTTTCAATATGAAAGTCAAGGAACTTTTTCAGATCAATCGGGAAATATGTGTCACCGTTAATCACAAGGATATTATCACTGCCTGTGAAACGCACCGCATATTTCACTGCCCCGCCTGTTCCGAGAGGTTTGTCCTCAACAACATATTCAAGTGGTATGCCCGAAAAAGAGCCTCCAAAATAGCTACGGATGATCTCTGGTTTAAAACCAAGAGACAGGATTATCTTTTCAACCGGGTAGCCTATAAGCCAGTCCAGAACGAAAAACAGAAAAGGTTTACCGTTCACCGGAGCCATCGGTTTAGGTATATCTTTAACAACCTGGCTCAGGCGTGTTCCCATCCCTCCTGCGAGTATTACAACTTCCATGTCTCTTTTATTTTCCATCCCCTGCAACAATTTTCACTGAATTGAAAATTCAGTATTCTCCCCATTATTTTCACTGGAGCTCTTATGAGGCTGAGCTTTCTGAGCGCCGGTTTCCTGTTTAATACTTTCTCTGCTGATATTTATAACAGATGCCGTCATTTTATCCCATG
>CAYNRI010000137.1:0-3967 GCA_964399575.1 uncultured Rikenellaceae bacterium | reverse complement strand
GTGAACCTTGACTTTTCACGGTTCACACCTGCAGAGAACTCCTCATTTCTGCTGTTGGTAAAAAAATCACGAATGGCTGCAGCAACTGATTCCGGATCAGGATTTACTACATATCCGCATTCACCATCCCTGACTATTTCACCAAGTCCCCCCACATCAGTTACAAGCATCGGTTTTCCAAAATGGTATGCTATCTGCGTCACACCGCTCTGTGTGGCACTTCTGTAAGGCTGTACAACAAGATCCGCTGCAGAAAAAAACGATGCAACCTCATTTTCACCAATAAAACGGTCGAAAATGATTACATCTTCACTCATATTGTTTTTAGTTATTATATCACGGTAAAGTTTATCGCTCTCGTAAAACTCCCCTGCAACAATAAGCTTAAGCTTACCCTTTCTCAGATCCCTGTCAGCAAAAGCCTCAAGCAGCAGGTCGAGCCCTTTATAAGCCCTTATAAATCCGAAGAAAAGCATATAGGACTTATCTGCCGGCAGCTTGAGATTATCCAACGCCTCCTCACGGCTTATGGGCATACCATAATTGTCGTACAAAGGGTGAGGGTTACAGGCAACGGGAAAATCAGTGTTGAATGACTTCAGATCATCAAGCACGCTTCCTGACATAACTATTCCTCCATTTATGCTGTTCAGGAAGTAACGGGTAAGTGATCTGTCAATAAAGCTTTTCTCATGCGGGACCACATTATCGAAGATACAGATCACACGTGTTGATTTGTTTTTGGCGGCCAGCCGTGCAACAGTTCCAAAACATGGAGCCATAAACGGGTGCCAGTATCTTATCAGAAGGATATCCGGCTTTTGCTTTCTGATCTCCCGTCCTACCCTTATCCAGTTGAAGGGGTTAATTGAGTTCAGCAGCCGTGTTATCTTCAAATCACATGGGGCTTCAGCCCCGGTGAACTGTGTCTTTCCTGGAAACAGGAACCCGGGGTACTGTAAGGTAAATGTAAGTATTTCAGCATCATGGCCTTCTGAGAGGAACTGTCTGGCCAGTCTTTCATTGAAAGAAGCCAGGCCGCCCCTGAAGGGATGTGCAGTACCCAGGATCAATACACGCATTTTGTTTTAAATAATGGGCAAATGTAAGAAAACTTGAGGGAAAAAGATAAAGGTGTTACGGCTTTACGGCATAAAGGCGTTACGGCGTTACGGCATTAAGGCGTTACGGCATTAAGGCGTTATGGTGTTACGACGAAGGTTGAGGATCCGCAGACAGGCGGAGAAGTTTATGGGGGACTAATTCCCCCTTTGAAGGGGGTTAGGGGGATGTATGGCAGGGAGCGGGGAGCAGGGAGCCTGTCAGATATAAAAATTCAGATAATCGCCCAGATAGCTGAATTTCGGAGTAAGCTTGCCATCTCTCAGGATTGCAGCTTTGTCAACGGTTGGACTGGCAACCCCGGTTATGAGTTCATCAAGGATTTTCTTCATCAGCTGTCTGCCAAAATCGACAGAGGCATCTCTTGGCAATTCTGCAGGAAGATTATCAACAGCCATAACAGTTATTATACCTCTTCCCCAGAAATGCGGGTCTTCAGATCCAGTTACCGGATCATAACCATAAAAAGGATCTGATATTGATGCCACCCTGACAGTAGACGGAACCGATCCGTTGACATCACAAGTGACATCAGCAATGACTGATATCCTGAAATCCGGTCCCTTCATATCTTCCCTTGTAAAAAGCACAGGCGATCCCGGATCCCAGTAATGGCCTGTTATAAGAATATCTGCTGCCCTTGCATAAGGGAGGAATGAAGAATAGTATTCGCCCGGGTAACTTAAAAAATGTGTAAAGCTGAAATACTGGCCGTTCCTGTGGGCAGTATAATACTGAGGTCCGATCTGACAGAATACAGGTTGTTGAAATTCGTTGTTCAGGAAATCGTCAGGAGTGACCTGTCTGATGTTACATTTCGACAAGGTCTCAATTGCACCTCCGGCTACCCTTCCTTCACCTGTAAGGACGATCTTTAGGGTCGGTTCAGGGTCTGCTTCCTTAAGAAAGGACCACATCTCTTTCAGATCGTGACATTTATAAGCCGGCGGCAGTGTGTATCTTTTGGTCCGCAGACCGTAGGCCCGTAAACCATTATAGGCTCCCACAATGCCGGCCCATCTTCCAAAAGCAACTATTCTTTCACCCTCTTCTGTTGTAAGGTATTCATAATCAATAAGTGTGTTGACTTTTTCAGACATGCTTATTAACATATCACGATTATGAGGCTGTCTTTTCCCGACATGTGCAAAGAACATATATGTTTTTCCTGGAATCAAGGTTCCGGGATCAAGCTCCTTAATCCCGATAAGCAGATCACAAAAACTCAGATCCTCAGTGACGGGAATCCCTGCCGTTTTATACTCATCATCTGAAAAACAACGGAAATCAGATGGCTGTACGCAGAATTCAGTTCCGGGGTACTTCAGTCGCAGGCTGACGATCTGTTCCGGTGTTAGCGGAACTCTTCTGTCAGGAGGCTTTTTTGTTTCGCGAAGGATCCCTATTTTAGTTTTCCTGCTCATTAAAAATCCCGATCCTTAATATCTTAATAAAGATACTAAAAAGGATCGGGAAAAAGAATGATAATCCTCAGAACGTAAGGAATCCTGAGATAATTTTTTACAGGTTATCAGGGTTGAAAATAACAGTTGCCCTTCCAAAGACTGACTCCATAGCAGTGCCCCTGCTCATTTCATATGGTTTACGTTCAAGGGAACCATCGAGGATCCCTTTTACACATGCTATCTGATCATTAATAAAATCTGCTGGCAGAGGTTCCTTGTGACCGGGGAAAATAGTTGTGAATTCCGCCATTCTGCCATGAAGCATCTCCAGTGTGGTCAGGTATTGGCTCAGGGGTCTGCAGGTTGGCAGCCAGAGCCAGACAAGAGCATTAGTATTATCTCCTGTAAAAAGGAGCTTATTATCCTTGTCAAGCAGACACAATTCACCTGCGGAATGTCCTGGTGCATGAATAATTTCTATCCTTCTTCCACCCAGGTCGAATATCTGGCCGTCGTGTACTGTAATAAATTCAGGATCATATATTTTTCCTTTATAAAGCTCTTCCTCCGGAACTGCATTCTGCTGCTGAGATCCTTCAGGCATCTGCCTGGGCTTGCTGTAGGGTTTTGCATCTTCAAGATCGGCCGGATGAATATAGATCCTTTCAAACTGATAATTGGCACCTGAATGATCGGGGTGTGCATGTGTATTAATTACCATAAGAGGTTTTTTAGTGTATTTCTTAACAAGCGATGCCAGGTCTGCCACTCCGAGGCCGGTATCTATCAGCATGGCACTGTCTTTACCGACAACAAGGTACATGTTATCGTCACCATTGTCGCTGATCTGCCACACATTGGTTCCAACCTCCCTGACCTTCAGCCAGGTATTACTTGTCTCAGGCTGTTTATTCTTGCATGACCCGAGAACAGAAAAAATGATAATAAGAGAAAAGTAAACCAGGATCTTTTTCATAATGTTTTGATTTTAAAGTTTTTATTTTCTGTGTTATTGGATTTCCAGAATTATTTAAAGATATAATTTTGCTTTAAATATTTCTATCCCGTTTAAAGTCATTCTCCTTATTCATGAATCAGCAGGATGGCTATCCGGCTGCAGCAGAGGATTGTTTATCTGAACAGCACAGGTACAAATTCCGGGAGATAATTTCTCCAGTCGGCCAATTTATACCCTCCGGTACTCTCGTGACAGACATATTTTAAATTATGTTTTTCCGAATATACTTATTTCATTTGAGTGAGACCATTTTCTGAAGTTTTATATCACCTGCTGACGCACCAACAAGAATTTCGATATCGCATGGATCATCATCCCAGTCGTGGATTGTCTCATTCCAGTAGCGCAGGTTTCTGACCGGAATCGTAAGTGTAACTGTCCTGCTTTCCTCCGGCTTAAGAAGGACACGGGAGAAAGCTTT
>CAYNRI010000136.1:0-4749 GCA_964399575.1 uncultured Rikenellaceae bacterium | reverse complement strand
AAAAGAAATGGGATAACCTTAAGCTCTTCATTGATTATGGAATGATAACCGAAGAAAAATTCTATGAGAAAGCTGTGAAATTTGCACTTCTTAAGAATACAGACGATAAATATTTTACTTTCGAAGAATATGAAAAACTAATCAGGGAAAAGCAAACTGATAAGAATAAAACCCTGATATACCTGTATTCAACTAATAAGACCGATCAGTACACATATATTGAAAACGCAAAGAACAGGGGATACGATGTTCTTAATCTTGACGGGCAACTAGATGTTCATATGATAAACCATCTGGAAACAAAATTCAAGGATACAAGATTCGTAAGAGTTGATTCGGATGTTATCGATAAGCTTATTCAGAAGGATGAAGTTCGCAAATCAAAGCTTACTGATGAGCAAATGAATGATCTGAAAAGTGTCTTCAACGTTAAGGTGAAATCGAAGGAAGTCTACAATGTTGTATTTGAAACACTCGATGAAAGCGAAGCTCCTGTGTTGATAACCCAATCAGAATTCATGAGGAGAATGAAAGACATGTCACAGATGGGAGGCGGAATGAACTTCTACGGAGAATTGCCTGACAGCTATAATCTTGTTGTCAATCCCAATCACTCCCTTGTCCTCAAGATAAGTGAAGATCTGAAAGCCGGGGAAGGAGAGAAGCTCTCTGAAAACGACAAGAAGAGAAAGGAACTTAAGGAGGAGATAGATTTTCTTGAAAAAGAGCAAAAGAAGAAGAAGCAGGAAGAGATAAGCCAGGTTGAAAAGGATGACCTTGAAAAGCTCAGAAAAGATTTTCAGGAAATTGAAGATGCCAGAAAAGCTATTCTTGAAACTTACGGGGGAAACAACAAACTGGTCAAGCAACTTGTTGATCTTGCTTTGCTTGCAAACAATATGCTTAAAGGAGAAGATCTCAGCACTTTCGTAAAAAGAAGTGTGGAACTGCTTTAAGAGGAGTAGGCGCAAGCTATAGAAGACAAGCTTATATTAAAACGACACGGATTCTCTTTTTCCCCTGTAATTACATTGAATCTGTGGAACGTTAAAACCTTAAAGCCTTAACGCCTTAACGCCTTTTATATCAACAGCCCAACTTCGTTCTTGATATAATCAATAGCGGCTTTTGTCGGTTCCTTTTCGAGCTCCATAACTGTTTCAAGAAGCTTCTTGCTAAGATCAAAGCCTGTCGCTGCCTGAGGCATTCTGTCAAATTCGGCATTTATTAACTTGATCATATTGGAACGGGCATTCCTTACTACCTCCCATGCCTGGGGACTCATATATATTTGTTGAGAAAGGTTATGTTCAAATTCGCTCCGGATGTTTGTAAGCATTGCTGAGTGAAGCTGCTCAGCTGTCATCCCGGGTGAATTAATTCTCATAAGCATCGATTCAAGGGAGATCCTTTCAAGGAACAGAACCACCCTTTCATAGGCCTGAAGTTTTATCGGAACTACTGTACGGTTATTCTGAAGAATAAGCTCCTGCTTTCTTTTCTCCTGATCGCTTCTGATCATTCCTCTTATGAGAAGAACAGCGGTTAAAAGAACAAGCAGAGCAGGTATTGTTATTTTAAGAATATCAGCTGCAATTTCCATATTATACAATTTATATCAACTGTATGCAAACTTAATTCTTATTATTCAATATTAAAATGCTTTGGAGAAGTACTTAGAGTATTTAAAGTACTTAGAGTATTTAAAGTACTTAAAGTACTTAGAGTAATTAAAGGTAGAGATGAAGATTAAATAGCAGGTTCCTGATAAGCCATGTATGTGAGTTTCAAAAATGCAAAATAAAGATATCCGGGAAAATTTTTTCTGATTGATCTACTTATTGATTTTAAATTTATATTTGACTCTGTTCTTAAAATTGTTGAACCTTAAATTTTTACTAAGCGTATGGAACATTTATCAGACAGAATTAAGTTATTATCGGCTTCGGCAACATTAGCAATGGCTCAGAAGAGCAGGGAACTGAAAGCCAGAGGCATTGATATTATCAGTCTTAGCATTGGAGAACCAGACTTCAATACGCCTGATTATATAAAGGAGGCTGGGAAGAAAGCCATTGATGATAACTTTTCAAAATATCCCCCCGTGTCAGGATATAATGATCTGAGAGAGGCAATATCAAGGAAGTTCAGGGAGGAAAATGGCATTAACTATTCACCTGAGCAGATTGTTGTCTCGGTTGGAGGGAAACACTCACTGATAAATGTGATGCTTTGTATGATAAATCCCGGTGATGAGGTAATTATCCTGGCGCCGTACTGGGTGAGTTATTATGATCAGGTTCTTCTGGCAGGAGGCAAGCCTGTGGTAGTTGAAGCTACTCTTGAAAATGATTTTAAGGTACTTCCGGAACAGCTTGATGTTGTAATTACTAAAAAGACAAGGCTGATAATTTTCAATTCCCCGTCAAATCCCACAGGGATGGTTTACACAAGGGAAGAAATGGAAGCCATAGCTCGTGTTGTGAGCAAGCATGAAGGCTTATACATTATGACAGATGAAATATATGAACATATCCTGTTCAAGGGAGAACATGTAAGTATGGCTTCTTTCGATTTCATTTATGACCGTGTTATAACAGTGAACGGTCTGTCAAAAAGCTATGCCATGACGGGATGGAGGGTAGGGTACATTGGTGCCCCGCTGTGGATTGCGAAGGCATGCGATAAACTTCAGGGGCAGTTTACATCCGGTGTTTGCACAATTGCCCAGAAAGCGGCTGTTGCTGCTCTTATACAGGACGATGGTTCCCGGAAGATGATGCGTGATGCGTTCCTCCGCAGAAGAGATCTTATTTGTAAATTGCTGAAAGATATAAAGGGGATCAAAATCAAAGTTCCGCAGGGAGCTTTTTATGTCATGCCTGATATAAGTCATTATCTTGGCAGGTCAGACGGGGAGAAAAAGATTAATACTTCCGATGAACTTGCACTCTATCTTCTCGAAAAGGCCCAGATTGCTGTTGTCGGAGGCGATTCTTTCGGAGCACCCAAATGCATAAGGATATCTTATGCCAACTCTGATGATCTGCTTATTGAAGCTATGAAGAGAATGAAGAAAGCTTTGGAAATATTAAGATAATTTTGTATCTTTATTTCTATAATCACTGCATTATTTTATTAAACCTAAATAACATCAAAATGAGTTTTTTCCTAGTAATTATTGTCCTTATAGTTTTATTCGCCCTGTGGGCAGTATCACTTTATAACCGCCTTGTGCGTCTCAGGAATGGAAGAGAACAGGCTTTTGCTGATGTTGATGTCCAACTGAAGCAAAGGCATGATATGATCCCTCAACTTGTTGAAGCCGTCAGAGGATATATGCAGCATGAACGTGGTGTTCTTACTGAAGTTACCGAAGCACGCGCTGCTGCCATGAAAGCAACAACAATAAATGAAAAAATCTCTACAGAGACAAGGCTGTCAACTGCTCTCGACGGGCTGAAAGTGGCTGTTGAAGCATATCCTGATCTGAAGGCAAGTCAAAATTTTCTTGACCTGCAGAATGAGATCTCAGATATTGAAAATAAGATAGCTTCTGCCAGGAGATTCTTTAATTCAGCTACAAAAGAACTTAATGTTGCTACAGAGGTCTTCCCCTCGAATATTGTTGCAACACTATTCAATTTCAAACGTGAACCGATGTTCGACCTTGGTGAACAGAGGACCACTATAGAGGAACCTCCAAAGATCCAGTTCTGAAAAAATGGAATATTTTGGCCTGCAAAGCCAGATCAGGAAGAATAATACTAATTCAGTCCTGATACTGATCCTGTTCCCTGTAGTCTTTTTCGGACTGACATGGATCTTCTTTCTGTTGACTTCCATGGGTCAGTCTGAATACTTCTATCAGGAACAGGAACAGTTCAGCCTGCTTGGCACTGCAAATAGCAGATTCATCCACACAATACCATGGATTACTCTTGGAGTAATCATTTGGTTTACAATAGCATGGTTCTCACATAGTGCGATGATAAATGCTGCTACATCCTCAAAACCGCTGGAAAGGAAGGAAAACAAGAAAATCTATAATCTTGTAGAAAATCTTTGCATATCAGTTGGAATGGCAATGCCAAAAGTTAATATTATTGAAGATGATTCCCTGAATGCATTCGCGAGCGGGCTGAGCCCAAAGACATATACAATATCCTTATCGAGGGGTATAATCAATAAGCTTGATGACAGAGAGCTTGAAGCAGTTATAGCTCACGAACTAACGCATATAAGAAACCGCGATGTCAGGCTTTTAATAATTTCTATTGTGTTTGTAGGTATTTTTGCCTTTATTTCCGAGACCTTATTCAGGACAATAAGGTTTGGTGGGATGTCATCAAAGGGGAAAAAAGGAAGCGGGGGTGGAGCAGTTATTATAGCTCTTGTGCTTGCCGTAGTTGGTTACCTGATAGCAATGCTTTTCAGATTCGCACTTTCAAGGAAAAGGGAATATCTTGCTGATGCCGGATCAGCTGAACTGACAAGGAATCCTCTTGCTCTGGCTTCAGCCTTAAGAAAGATCTCAAATGATCCGACTATTGAGGCTGTAAAGAGGAATGATGTTGCCCAGATGTTTATTGAGAATCCACAGGCAGAACTCAAGAATTCATCATTCTCTTTCAGTACACTGTTTGCAACACATCCTCCTATCGGGAAAAGGATAGAATTACTTGAACAGTACTAGAGACTTCGCTTTCTGTAACTGGCCACCTCAATTATCCGTATATGGGATGGAAC
>CAYNRI010000135.1:0-4816 GCA_964399575.1 uncultured Rikenellaceae bacterium | reverse complement strand
TATGGTTTGAACGGCAGTAGTTACCCGACTGTCAGTGAGGCTCTTTACGATGCGGCACGCAATGCTTCGGATAATGACCTTATCTATATTGGTGGGAGCACCTTTATAGTTGCTGAAGTGATTTGATAAATTCCAATTTTACCAGATATGAAAAGACTTTTCTTAATTTCCCTCTTAACCCTTTTCATTCTGCAGCTTGCTGCCCAGAATGAAAAGAAACTGCTGATACTTCACACTAACGATCTTCATTCAAGGATCACGGGTTATGCACCTGAATCACTTTACTCTCCTTTAACGACAAATGATGATAAGACCGCAGGAGGTTTTGCCAGGATCGCAACAATAATTAAAAATGAGAAAGAATCATTCGATGGAACAACGCTTGTACTTGATGCAGGCGATTTTCTGATGGGCACCCTTTTCCAGGGAATGGAAACAAGAAACGGTTTCCAGCTGAGGTTGATGAAACTCATGGGTTATGATGTGGGCTGCCTTGGCAATCATGAATTTGACTATGGCCCTGAGAAAATAGCAGAGATCATAAGCCGGTCGGCAGAGGGAGGCGAGATACCGGAGCTTCTTCTGAGTAATGCCGTTTTTGATCCGGAAGAAAGCGGCGATGATGCCCTTGAAAAGCTATTCAAATCAGGGATGATAGGGAAGAAGTATATATTGGAAAGAGACGGCATGAAGATCGGGTTTTTCTCACTGATGGGTAAAGTTGCTGATGATAACGCAGCCTTTGCCAAACCGGTCAGATTCGCCAGTCAGAAATCAGTTGCGAAGAAGTTAGTAAGGGAACTGAAAAAGGAGGGATGTGATATAATTATCTGCCTCTCACATTCAGGTGTCTCAAAAGATAAGAACGGTAACATTGCAGGCGAGGATGTTAAACTGGCAAAGAAGGTAAAAGGAATAAATGTCATTATTAGCGGTCATACGCATACAAAGCTTAACAGTCCGGTTATTGTAAATGGAACAGCAATTGTGCAGGCTGGAGAATATGGTCAGTATGTCGGAAAGCTTTCTCTCATTTACAGGGATGGCAAAACCGTAGTAGAAAATTATATCCTGATACCGGTTGACGACAAGATCGCTGGTGATCCGGATGTTCATGAACTGATCGGGAATCAGAAAAGACTGATAGACGAGGAAATCCTTTTCCCTGCAGGGATGAGTTACGAGAAAAGCATAGTCGAGACAGATTTCCTTCTGGAATGTGACTGGGAGGGCAATTTTACAGAAAGTAACCTGGGGCCGCTTGTTGCCGACGCCATACATTCATATATTAACAGGCACACAAAAACAGGCACAGATATTAGCCTTGTAGCTACGGGGGTGATTCGCGATAAGATCTTGCCGGGTTCGCAAAGCGCCCCTGATATTTTCAGGATAATGTCTATGGGATCAGGAAATGATGCTGTTCCGGGATATCCTCTGGCAAGGCTTTACGTTAAGGGCAAAGAGCTTAAGAGGATCCTTGAGATATTGCAGATAGCTTACAAAAGCACTCCTGATAACTATTGCTTTTATTCAGGGATCAGGGTGGAATATGATCCTGATAAGGGAGTGTTGAGAAAAATAAATAAGATTGATATTGTTAATCCGGATGGCACGATCACAAATGTTGATTTCTCGAAAAAAAATGGTTCCCTGTATTCAATAACAGCAAATTCATACATACTGGAATTTGTAGGCATAATAAAGAAGATGAGCTTCGGCCTGATAAATGTTGTCCCGAAAGATGAAGCCGGTAATCCTGTTACTGATATGAAGAATGCAGTGATCGATCTTGATGAAACTACTGAAGGTATTCAGGAGGGGAAGGAATGGCTTGCCCTGATTGAATACTTTTCAATGATGAAAGACATAGATGGCAACGGCGTACCTGATATTGATCCAAAATACAAAGCTTCTATCAAGACTTTTTTTACGGGCAGATAGGTACAGATATCATCAGAATATAACAAGTAAGAGCCGGTTTTTACCAGCTGCTGAAAGGATTATCAACAACTATCCTGTTCTTCCGGTTGGCAACATTGTATCCTATTTCGTACATCGACCGGGTGATCAGTTCCATTTTATTGAAATCGATTTTCTCAATTACATCTCCGGGTGTATGATAGTCAGTATGTAAGCCAGTTGAAAAGAAGAGTACCGGGATATCCTTAACTACGAAATTGTAGTGATCACTTCGGCTGAATAGCTGAAGCGGATGATCTGTGCCACTAAGATCGTAATTGAAATCGAGTACAGTACCGGCATCCACTGATTCTGCTATAGCCCTGAGTTCTTTGCTCTGGTTGTCAGTGATTACAAAAACCTCATTAGGTCCCGACATGGGATTCTGATCGCTAGTATCAGCCTTTCCCTTTACTCTTCCTATCATGTCGACATTAAGATCGGCTACAGTATTTTCGAGGGGTACAAGCGGATTGTCTGAATAGTATTTTGAGCCGTACAGTCCGATTTCTTCTCCGGAGACCCACAGAAATAATATTGACCTGAGCGGTTCTTCACCGAGACTGCCGAATGCTTCTGCTATAGAGAGTAACGCTGAACATCCTGAAGCATTATCATCTGCACCGTAGTTTATACCTCTTACAGACTCTCCTATATGATCGGCATGAGCTGAAAACACTACATATTCATTTTTCAGTACCGGGTCGCTGCCCTCTATATATGCAGCAATATTATTAAGTGTTACCTCTTCTGTCTTTACTGTTTCTGTAATCTTCAGTTTTTTATCTTTTATTGTGAATGAGTTTGGTTTGATCTTACTGTCAATCAAATCCTGAAGACCCTCAAGGGTATATCCGCTACCCTTAAGTATTTCATCGGCAACTTGTCTGTGGACAATCATCATTTTGGGCATATTGGGCAGCTGGAGGATCCGCGGCTTTTCACCTTTGAGACTCCTGGCAGAATTCAGTTCACCAGCGATCCCGATGAATTTCTCTTCAAGAGATGAGTATCCTGATTTAGGATCCGGTACTATCACGACTGCTTTTGCCCTCGAAAACATAAGCCCGGTGAGTTTAAGCTGGATGCTCATGAAAGAAGAAGGGTTGTAATCTTCAATCAGATAGCCTTTCCCATCTATGGCCGGGGGCGATCCGAGCATTACAAGGAGGATCTTTCCTTCCGGGTTGATGTCAGCAAAATCATCGTACCCGTATTTATCCAATGTTATACCATAGCCTGCAAAGACTATATCACCTTCAATTGTGAAATCCGAAGGTCCTGTGGGAATGATCTGATATATAGGTTTTTGTATTGTAACGGGATCGCCTTTACCGGGACTTACCTGTATCATGCTTTTTTCTTTGTCTATCACATAACTCATTATTGAGTATGGCTGTAAATAGCTTGTCCCGTTTAAGGGTTTTAATCCCAGGATCTTTGCCTGTGATACGATGAATTGCTGTGCAATATCGAGTCCCGGATCATTGTTTTTTCGTCCTTTGAGCAAAGGAGATGCCAGGAAGGAAACATAACTTTCAAGATCTGCAGATGTTATCACATCACTTCCGGGAAGTTTCTTCTGTGCAGGGAGGGAGACCGGAAATATTATTATCATAATAATGATAACCAAATATTTAATAAAATGATTCATGTGAAGTTTTTGAATGAGCCATAAAGGTATAAAAGTTTGGTAAACTCAAAACTGAAAAGGAACTGTTGCATTCAGGCATTCCCTGACTCTTTCCGCTAAGATTAAGGAAGAATAGATTTTTTTCTTAAGTTTGCGGACTGATTTTGACACATGGAGGTAAGTATATATTTCTGGATAGGTTTTCATGCTTTCATTTTCCTGGTACTTGGAATTGATCTGGGCATCTTTAGCAGGAATGCGCACAAGGTGCCATTAAAGGAAGCTCTTCTATGGAGCGGAGTGTGGATTACACTGGCTTTGGGCTTCAATCTTTTTGTTTTATTTGAATTCGGCAGGACAAAGGCACTTGAATTTCTGACAGGTTATCTGATTGAGTATTCCCTCAGTGTTGACAATATTTTTGTTTTCATACTTATCTTCTCATATTTTGCTGTTCCGGAGAAATATCAGCATAAGATACTTTTCTGGGGTATCATTGGAGCGCTTGTGATGAGAGGTATTTTTATTTTTGCCGGGGTGGCTTTGATTAACAGGTTTCACTGGGTAGTTATAATTTTCGGCGGTTTTCTCCTTATAACCGGTATTAAAATGATGGTGCAAAAGGATGTGCAGGTGGATCCTTCAAAGAATCCTGTAGTGAGATTTGCCCGTAAATTCCTTCCTGTATCAGAAGAAACTAATAACGGCAGATTCTTTATAAGGATAAATTCAAAGATGCATGTGACATCGCTATTTCTTGTATTGCTGATAATAGAATCAACAGACCTCCTTTTTGCAGTTGACAGCATACCGGCTGTTCTTGCTGTGAGCCACGAGAGATTTATAGTATATACATCGAATATCTTCGCCATACTTGGACTAAGATCACTTTATTTTGCCGTATCAGGAATAATGGGATACTTCAGGTACCTTAAAACAGGCCTGGCATTTATTCTGACTTTTGTAGGGTTTAAGATGATAGCTTCATTCTTCCATTTTGAGATACCTATACTGATTTCCCTGGCAGTAATAATGTCAATACTCGTTATTTCAATACTCGCATCAATCCTGATTTCAAAAAAGTAGGGCTTATTCTTAAGGTGCTCTGGTATAATATTATCAGGAATCATCAATATAATATAATTACTAAAATTGCTCGAGAATCAATTTATCTACCCCAACCCCAAGCTACCCTTTATACACATCTGTTAATTCACTTCT
>CAYNRI010000134.1:0-4899 GCA_964399575.1 uncultured Rikenellaceae bacterium | reverse complement strand
TTACCTCCTGCACTGCATCTGTCGGGTTGACAAGATCATCAGTGATGTCTGTACCTGCTGTGTATTCCCCTGCGGGCTGTACCCCAAGAACGCCTCCCGTGTTTGTAGTTGTCAGCTGGTAAACCTTCGTCGTGCCTGTATGTACATTGCCGTTGAGATCATTGACAGTGATAGTGATACTTGTTGAGTCACATACTATCGTATCCGGTATGCTTACACTGAGTCTTGGTGTAGGCTGCAAATATATTATAACAGTAGTGTCTGTACCTGCTTCACAATCAATACCCGGATCTTTAATTCTGGCCCTGAAACGATACTGGACTGATTGAATTTCATTTGTAAGATTTATAAGCTGATCAGTAAAATCAGTCCCGGCAGGTTTTTCACCATCTGGTTCAACTCCGGTGACCTTCAGAGGATCATAATCTGTAGAAAGTAAATATACCTTGCTTCCCAGGGTTATTCCGTTTAGGTCTGAAACATTAAAAGTGACAGAAGCTGAATCGCAGATCACGCTATCTGAAGGTGTGACAATTAATCTTGGAGTAGGTTCAATCCAGATATCTATGTCGATCTCATCACCCATGCAATGCAGAGAGTTGTCGCTCCTGACTGTCCATGGTCTTATATGGTAAATAACCTTGTGAGCCTCATTATCAGGATTGTTTAGCTGCTGGATGATCGATTCCCCGAGTGCCAGGCCATTGCCGGTGGAAGGAGTTTCGCCATTGATAATGTCATCCACATCTTCAACTGTCCAGGTATATCTTATACCATATCTTACAGGTGTAGTTGATGAGACAGGTGTTATATTTGTAAATGTATCATTGCATGTAGTATCATTAACTGCTATTATTACAGGATTTGGATCAAACCATACTTCGACTTCGTCTGATGTGCTGCACCCGACACCCGCAGGGTTGGTAAGCGTCCAGCGGAACTCATATAATCCGTATTGATCGACTGTAACCGTGCCTGACGGATCGCCTGTGTCGGAGAAGCTCACATTGCTCCCCGAGGGCTGTGTGACAACTGTCCATAAACCGCTGCCGTGACTCGGCGTGTTGCCCCCAAGGGTCGCTGTCTGTGAACCGCATATTGCCTGGTCAGACCCTGCTGAAGCACTCTCCGTGAACCCTATCTCTAAGTCGTCATAATCGCTACAATCGCCATTAATCTCTGTCCAGCGGAATGTGTATATTCCATATGAATCAACGGTAACTGTAGCTGTGTTAGATTGATTGTTAGGATTCCAAGATACTATGGAGCCAGATCCTGACACAAAAGACCAGTAACCTTTTCCATAACTTGGATTAGCTGAAAAAGAAAAAGAAAGTCCACCACACTTGGCTCCATCAGGTCCCGCATTTGCATTTGGGGCTTGTACTTCACTTACACCTATGGTAACATAATTACCATCTCCAATGCTTAAATCAGAAATACTATATAATGAACCTGAAACCTGAGCAAGCTCATGAACAGTAGAGCCTGAGCTGAAATCACCATCACTATCAATTATCAGATATCTGTTTGTACAACTCCAACCACCAGGAATAGAAGGAAGAGCTGTAAAGTCAACTAGCGCAGTAACAGTCCCTATATCTCCTCTCTCATCAAATCTCCAGTTTCGAGGGACTATGTATATATCCGTTGAAGGAGTATTTGAATTTGTCCAAGTACTGATTGATCCATTCTGATGCCCAAATAGCAAATAGTCCCCATTACCTAAAGAGGAAGCTGAACCTATCTGTAGTATTTTAGACGACATTGCATCAACATTACTATTAGACTCATCTTCCATCCCGATTCCTGCAACATCATAGTAATGCATTGCATCGTATTCATAGAAATCATGCCCTGATGCGGTGATAGATAATCCATATTTGGCAGCAAGATAGTTCTCTGCGATATATCTTTCTGCAAGGTTTAATTGTCTATTATAAATTATTATTTCTGAAATGTATCCTTGCATGTAATTTGTCCCCACACTACCATTCCATCTTCGTCCAACATTTATTGTAGGAGAACAATTAAGAACACCTATGCTTGGAGGTGAAATTGTCTGACTAACTCCATTGAGAAATAATTGGTGAGATCCTGTTGAAGTATGAACAGCATTTATTATATTAATTGATCCTAAAGGGAGGGAATTTACAGGTCCATCATAAAAACCACTTCCGCCTGTCCAGCAATAGTATGAATTGAAAGAAGCATTATGATCTCTGCTTATTGAAACGTTAGAACCCACATTCCCAGTTCCTATGTTTATTGCATAGGAATAGTTAGAAATATTATTAAATTGAGTGACAGCCAAAATAGTAAAAGGAGATGTAAGATTCCCTCCAAGAGATCCGGTTAGAAAATGCTGATTACCTGAAGAAAAAGCTACGACAGGGAATCCGTGCAAGATATTATTATAATAATTAGGCCTACGGGCAGGATTCGATTGCATAACATTATATCCATTCCCTGATTCATCCAGCCAAGTTTGAACACGATCACCATTATCTAGTCCGGTAATAGCATCTGCTTTCAGCCAGAAAATGTTACTGCTGCTATTCCCAACCCCTCCCGGGCCTGTCTGTGGATATATAATTTCTCCTCCTATCAGCCAGCAACAAGTAATGAATAACAGAAGTCGAAATGTCTGCCTGTTCAAATTGCCAATTAACACCCTGATTTTCAATACAATATTTGCAACAGAAAATCTCAAATAACCGTTATGTTAAAATAAAAAAACCCACTTCCGGCCCAGAATCTTTTAATTAGCCGGATGTCATTCTGTTCAATATATAATGCCCGTTCATAAATAATCAACGGACTTAATACTGTCTTTTTCAAGATATAAGCTCTTCCAAAATGGTTGCATATAACTTGTCGCGTATTCAGCCGCGTATAATATACATTTAAAAATATGAATTATTTCAGGTCCAGAACAGTTATTTTATCACCAGACAGTATGTATTCATCAACAATTTTAATGAAACGAAAAAAACCGGATGAATGTTACATCCGGTCAACATATAATGAGACTGTCAGAGTCCACTGGCTTTCCTAAAAATTTTTTGCTATGGTTCAGATTACCTGAAAAATGAATCAGGTTATACCGATCTTAATTTAATTCGTTGCGCTGCTGTGCCTTTATACCTTTGCGCCACCTAAATAACAAGCATAGCATCACCATAGGTCCCGAACCTGTACTTGTCCTTCACTGCTACCTTATAAGCGTCAAACAGCAGGTCATACCCTGCGAAGGCAGCCACCATCATCAGCAGGGTTGAGTAAGGAAGATGAAAATTGCTGATCATCATATCAGGTACCTTAAACTCATAGGGCGGAAAAATGAATTTATTTGTCCACCCGTCAAATGGCTTCAGGTAACCGCTTGTTGAGACAGAGCTCTCCAGAGTTCTTACAACTGTTGTACCGACAGCACAGATCCTGTATTTATTGTCTTTTGCCTTGTTAACTATCTCAGCCGCTTCTTCATTGATCCTTATCCTTTCAGAATCTACTTTATGTTTTGTCAGATCTTCAACATCAACACTCCTGAAATTACCAAGGCCCACATGAAGAGTGATCTCAGCAAATTCAACACCGATGATCTCAAGCTTCTTAAGCAGTTCACGGCTGAAATGAAGGCCGGCAGTAGGAGCCGCAACAGCTCCCTCATACTTGGCAAATATCGTCTGGTAACGATCATTATCTTCCGGTTCTACAGGCCTGTTAATGAATTTAGGAAGTGGTGTCTCACCCAGACTGTAAAGCGTCTGTTTAAACTCGTCATATGTCCCGTCGAAAAGAAATCTCAATGTCCTGCCCCGTGAAGTAGTATTATCTATTACCTCTGCAACAAGAAGGTCATCTTCACCAAAATATAATTTATTGCCAATTCTTATTTTCCTTGCCGGATCAACCAATACATCCCATAGACGCTGTTCCCTGTTAAGTTCCCTTAGCAGAAAAACTTCTATTTCCGCACCTGTCTTCTCCTTGTTCCCATATAACCTTGCCGGAAAAACCTTTGTGTTGTTAAAGACAAGAACGTCCTTTTCGCTGAAGTACTCCGTAATCTCTTTGAATATCTTGTGTTCAATCTTTTTTGTCTTCCTGTTAACAACCATTAATCTTGATTCATCTCGGTTTTCGGAGGGATATAGGGCAATTAAGTCCTGAGGCAGATTATACCTGAATTGGGATAATTTCATTTTATATTATTTAAGAATTCCTTTATACGTATTATTTTCCGTTTTGTTTCATCTGGTCAAGAAATTCAGCAAATTTTTCTATCGTATAAGCTTCAGCCAGACTGAAAGAACCTATAGCTGTCCTTTCAAGGCCCGAAAGATAACACCCGCTGTTTAATGCTACTCCTAAATCCCTGGCAAAAGACCTGACATAAGTCCCTTTACTGCAAAGGAGCCTGATAGTAGTTTCAGGAATTCCAAAAGAAAGGAGTTCTAATTCCCTGTAAACAATATCTACCGGATTTAGTTCTTTTGAAATCCCCTTTCTTGCATATTCATATGCTCTTTTACCGTTGATGAATTTAGCTGAATGCATCGGCGGCACTTGCTTTTGCTTTCCTTCAAATCTCCTGAGTACCTCCTGAACCAGTTCCCTTGTAATATGACTTACAGGGTATTTCCCATCAATTTCCGTTTCAAGATCATAAGATGCTGTTGTCTCTCCGATATGAATTGTTGCCATGTATTCCTTATCAAGATCCTTGAACTCTTCAATCCTTTTTGTTGCCTTTCCTGTACATACTATCATAAGGCCTGTGGCCAGAGGATCAAGGGTGCCGGCATGACCAACCTTTATCTTTTTCAATCCTGTCGCACTGCTTATCATTATTCTTACCTTATTCACAAGATCAAAGGATGTCCAGTAGAGGGG
>CAYNRI010000133.1:0-5082 GCA_964399575.1 uncultured Rikenellaceae bacterium | reverse complement strand
CATGGTACTATTTATGGCATTATAAATGGTGGATCACCGGCTTCTTCAGTCTTGTCATGGGATATTCGCTTATAAAAATCCTTAAGATCAAATGGCAATGGGTGCTTGGTGCTTTCCTTGTTACTGTAGCATCGGTTGTTCTTTCAAATAATCTTATCGATAGTGATAAGTTAAGGCCTCTTGTACCGATGCTTGTAGGAATTATTGCATTGAGTGTAATTACAATTCTCGACAAGGTTGATGAGGATAATAAAGCCTGGACAATTGCCACATGGGATTTTGCAAAGCAGATTCTCCCGTTGCTTGCAATCGGGGTGGTCACCGCTGGTTTTCTGCTTGGATCAACCCATGACGGGAAAGCTATTGCAGGTGTGATACCAAATGAATGGATATCGGCTCTGGTCGGAGGCAACTCTGTATTTTCGAACTTCTTTGCCTCAATTGTTGGTGCTTTCATGTATTTCGCAACCCTGACTGAAGTACCAATACTGCAGGGGCTTATTGCATCGGGAATGGGGAAGGGACCGGCACTCGCACTTCTTCTTGCAGGACCATCACTTTCATTGCCGAATATGCTTGTTATAAGAGGTGTTATAGGAAGTCAGAAAACCTTGGTTTATGTGAGTCTTGTTGTTGTTATGGCTACACTCTCAGGGATGCTATACGGTTCAATTTTTTAGTCAGTCAGCATAAATAATCACCAGATGAAAATAAATAAAAAATCACTACTGCTTTTAATAGTACTGGCAGCAATTTTTTTAAACACAGGCTGTTCAGGACAATCTTCAAAAGCAGAAGATAAAGCAGGTAAGGGAACCGGAAAGTATAAGGTTACTTTTATTGAGCTTGGTTCTGTTCGCTGTATCCCATGCCAGCAAATGCAGCCTGTAATGAAATCAATTGAAGAGAAATACGGGAAAGATGTAAAGGTTGTTTTCCATGATGTTTGGACCGAAGCAGGTGCTCCTTATGCAAAACAATATGGTATTGAAGCGATTCCCACGCAGGTTTTTCTTGACAAAGATGGTAAGGAGTTTTTCAGGCATGTTGGCTACTTCCCGGAAGAGGAACTTGTAACAGTGCTTCAGCAGAAAGGGGTGAAATTATTATGATAATTTCCAGAATACCTGCTTTTCAGACATTCAACATTTACGGTGTTGAGCATATCTTACCTGAAAATGCATTCGAAGAATTGCAAAACGGGAAAGCAATACTGCTCGATGTACGTGAAGAATCCGAATTCATGATTGAATTCATCCCGCTTAAGGATGTTATTCATTTTCCCATGTCGTCAATTATGGATAATCTGAAGAATATTCCTGCTGATAAACCAATTATAATAGTTTGTCAGGGTGGCGTTCGAAGCGCTAAAGTTGCAAATATGCTTTCATGAAACTGCTTAGCATATTAACTGCAATTTGCTTTATTGCCTCGCTGATTGTTAATCGTCAGAAGACCTGGGCAGGCATTAAGAAAGGAGCTCTTATGTTTCTCAGGCTTCTTCCCACTTTAATATTAATGCTTGTTTTGGTCAGCGTAGTCCTGTTTCTGATCCCTGAAGAAAAGCTAGCAAAGTACTTAGGAGAAGGATCAGGAATCGCCGGCTGGGTAACAGCTGCCTTATTCGGATCGGTTGCATTGATACCAGGATTCATAGCCTATCCGCTTTGCGGCATTATGATTAAAAGCGGTGTTGCATATTCCATTATTGCTGTATTTATTACGACCCTTATGATGACAGGATTTCTGACACTTCCCGTGGAGGCCGGATTCTTCGGCTGGAGGGTAAGTATAGTAAGAAACCTTGTCAGCCTTGCTGCAGCACTTTTCATTGGATTAATAATGGGATTCTTCTTATGAGGAAAGTTCAGAAATATATTTTCCCGATTATTTTTCTGAGCCTTATCGGATTATCCTATTTGTTTGACATTGCTTCAGGAGAAAAGATCGGATTTAACTTCTGGATGTTTTTCAAAGAGATGATACTATTTCTCCCAATGATGTTTATTCTGATAGGATTGTTTGACGTCTGGGTTCCTCGGGAAAATATTGAAAAACATATAGGTAAAGAATCGGGTTGGAAAGGTACCGGTCTTGTCATACTTCTGGCAACTCTTCAGGCAGGGCCGCTATACGGAGCATTCCCCTTTGCTTACATTTTATGGAAGAAAGGTTGTTCAATCAGAAATGTCTTCATTTATCTTGGCGCTTTCTCCACAATTAAAATCCCGATGCTGACATTCGAAATCGGATTTTTGGGATTGAAATTTTCACTTCTTCGTACTCTGATCACTTTGCCGGTTTTTATTCTGATCGGGTATCTGATGGAATTGTATTTAAAGGATAAAGATTTTGATGTGAAACGACCTTGAAGGATTTGAGAATTTAAGAAGTTTTAACCCTGTTGATCCCTATTGACTTTTAAAAACCCACTATATTAGCTGAAAATTTAACATTTGAGAAAAAGGATTAAAATCAAAGCCTTCCTGATCCTACTTAGCTGGCTGATGATTATGGCTCACAACCTTATTCCCCATAATCACCAGGAAAGCAATATCTCCATGTTGAGCAAACATTCGCATACAGTGCTAATCCTGAATGATGAATATCACAGCCACGGGGAGGATCATAAAGCTTGCCGGATATCCTCAATTCTCTATCATCAGATCATTCAGGATAACCTGTTTATTGAATCATTTTCAAATGATTATTCATTCGCCGGATCACCGGAAGAATTGACCATTGATAATAATAAGCATTCCTTTTACTGCAACTTTTACTACGCATCAGCCTCTCTCAGGGCTCCTCCGGCAGCGTAAGCCGCAAATCTCTCCTTTATAGTATTATATTGTTTATTATCAGTTATTTAACATTTTTCTTTAAATGAAAAATCTATTATTTTATATTCTTATAATATTAGCAGCCTTTCTAACAGGTTGTTCATCAGGGAATGCCCCGGACAACGAAACCTTAGGCGAACACAATGAATCAGGTGCACATGTAGATGAAGAACACAAAACAGCTGCCCATGTGCATAAAGATGAAAATTCAGGTGATTCATCAGGCTACAGTATCATCACCCTGACACGCCGGCCGTTTGCCTTTATCCTGAAGACAGGCGGTAAGATCATGGCCGACAATAAGGATGTTATGTTAATCACGGCTAAAACGCCGGGACTTGTAAAATTCAGCAATACATATTTGTTCCCCGGAGTAAAAGTGAGCCGTGGGCAGAATCTGTTCACAATAAGCGGAGAACAGCTTACAGAAGACAATTCAGAGCTGAGACACAGGCAGTTAAAAGTTGATCTGGACAGGGCTGCCCAAAACTATGAAAGGGCAAAGAATCTCATTTCGGATAAAATAATAACTGAAGAACATTTCCTTACGGTAAAAAATGAATACGATAAAACCCTCAACGAATTCGAAAATCTGAATGCAACATACAGCGAAAGAGGGAATTCAGTTTCTTCTCCCGGAAATGGCTACATCCGGGAGATCTTTGCAAGAGAAGGACAGAAAGTGTCATCGGGAGAAGCTCTTGCATCCATAATCCTTGAACGGAAACTTATTCTTAAAGCCGATGTTTCACCTGATAATCTGGATATTCTTCCCCGGATTGAAAACGCAAATTTCAGGGTTGGCTACAGCAAAAAACTCTATAAAACCTCTGAAATGAACGGCCAGAAGATCGCTTTTGGGAAAAGTACAGTAGGAAATTCATTTTATGTACCGGTATACTTCAGTATCGATTATGATCCCGGACTCATTGAGGGTTCTTTTGCCGAGGTGTTCCTGACAGGAGAACTTAAAGAAAATCTGATTGTTCTTCCCAACAGCGCACTCATGGAGGAATTCGGAAAGCTTTATGTATTTGTTGTACATGAAGACGGAGACTTTGTAAAACGATTCATAAGCACGGGCTATAGCGATGGAGAGAGTACAGTAGTACTGGAGGGACTTTCCGAAAACGAAAAGATTGTTTCCGAAGGAGCTTACCTGATCAGGCTTTCACAAATGACAACAGCCGCACCTGCTCACAATCATTAATATTCAGGACCATGCTGGACAAGATAATAGACTTTTCATTAAGGAACAGGCTAAGCGTACTTACTGCGGCCCTGCTGCTGATAATAGCCGGAACTTATGTCACCTTCCGGATGGAGATAGATATATTTCCGGAACTTACAGCTCCGACTGTTGTCATAATGACCGAGGCAAGCGGAATGGCTCCTGAGGAGGTGGAAGGGCTGGTTACATTCCCCATTGAAACGGCAGTTAACGGAGCTACATCGATAAGACGGGTACGATCGACATCAACAATGGGATTCTCAATAGTGAATGTTGAATTTGACTGGGGGACTGATATCTACAAGGCCAGGCAGACAATTGCCGAAAGGCTCATTCAGGCCAATGAAACCCTTCCTGCAGGTATCGACAAGCCGGTAATTGCCCCGCAGACATCACTGCTGGGCGAGATGATGATAATAGCCCTTGAATCGGACAGCCTGACTCCCATGGAACTCCGGACAATGGCCGATTGGGTAGTTTCTCCAAGGCTTCTGTCAGTAGGCGGTGTTGCACAGGTAAACGTAATTGGCGGAGACATAAAGGAATACCAGATACTTGCAGATCCCTACAGGATGGATTTCCATGGAGTCACAATGAATGAGCTGATAAGCACCGGTCGGGAAATCAACCTGAACACTTCCGGATCGTTCATTAATCAGTACGGTACCAAGTACATTGTTAGGGGCATGGCAAAAACCGACAGGGTTGAGGATCTTGCAAGTTCGGTTATAAAGATTACACAGGGGCTTCCAGTAAGGGTTGGTGATGTTGCAAGTGTCAGGACAGGCAGATCCCCTTCAATCGGCACTGCATCATACAGGGGCCGGAGTGCGGTTCTGGTTACTGTAACAAGACAGCCCGACGCCAACACAGTTGTCCTTTCCGACAAAATCCTTGATGCCATCAACGACATTCAGAAAAATGCCGGCTCTTCTGTAACCTTCAGAACTGACATTTATAACCAGGCATCGTTCATAAACACTTCTGTAAGAAATGTGATGAAAGCACTGG
>CAYNRI010000132.1:0-5370 GCA_964399575.1 uncultured Rikenellaceae bacterium | reverse complement strand
TCTTCGGTTATCATTCCATAATCAATGAAGAGCTTAAGGTTATCCCATTTCTTTTCGAATTCAGGTCTGTTGTTTTTAAAGATATCACTCAGCCTGTCGGCAACCTTCTTGGTTATATGTCCTGATATTTTCTTGACATTAGTGTCGCTCTGGAGGTAACTTCTTGAAACATTAAGAGGGATGTCCGGCGAATCTATAACACCATGCAGGAGTGTCAGGAATTCAGGTACAATACCTTCAACTGAATCTGTTACAAAAACCTGATTACAGTAAAGCTGTATTTTGTTCTTCTGTATCTCTATATTGCTTTTAATTTTTGGGAAGTAAAGAATTCCCGTTAGCTTAAAAGGGTAATCAACGTTCAGATGAATATTAAAAAGAGGTTCGTCGCCAATCGGATATAATTCCTTATAGAATTTCAGATAATCATCTTCTTTTAGTTCAGACGGCTTTAATGTCCATGCAGGTTTAGTATTGTTTATTATCTTATCCTTCCCGGTATCGACATATTTACCGTCTTTCCACTCTTTTTCCTTTCCAAAGGCTATTTCAACAGGCAGGAATTTGCAGTATTTTTTCAACAGCCCTTCTATTTTCTGCTCCTCAAGAAAATCTTTGGAATCTTTGTCAATATGTAAAATCACATCGGTTCCCCTGTCATCTTTCTCAACCTTATCAATTGTGAATTCAGGAGTCCCGTCACAGGTCCATTTTACAGCTTCAGTGTTTTCCTGCCATGATCTTGTTATAACCTCAACCTTATCAGAGACCATGAACGATGAATAAAATCCGAGGCCGAAATGTCCGATTATTGAGTTGGACTGATCTTTATATTTATCAAGGAACTCATTGGCACTTGAAAAAGCTATCTGGTTAAGATACTTATCAAGTTCGTCCTGTGTCATCCCGATTCCCCTGTCAGACACTTTAATTGTTTTTTTCTTTTTATCTACATCGACCCTTATTGTCAGATCGCCCGGATCAACTTTGAAATCACCTGCCTGTGCCATTGCCTTTAGTTTCTGAGTAGCATCAACAGCATTTGAAATTAACTCCCTGAGGAATATTTCATGATCCGAATAAAGGAATTTCTTAATTATCGGAAATATGTTCTCTGTTGTAACCCCAATCTTTCCAGTCTGCATATTGTCTGAGTTTTAGTTCAACAAATTTTAACGTCAGGACTCTTTCAAAAGATGTGCCAGCTATATAAACTGACAAATAGTCATTTCCCGGATTAAATACAGGATGAAATAATACAACAGAATACCCGGATCAGAAATAATGCGGAGCTCTGAAAAATGAGATTACCAGAGTCAGAACAGAGATAAGAATAAAACCCAGAAGTGCGTATAATGCCAGATTTCTTTTTTTCCTGAAAGCATTGATATTATGTTCGCTTATAAGCCTTTTAACTGTGTTATGTATGCGGAGAATTGCATTTATATTACGTGGTATATAGGCGTCAATATTGATCCGCACCACTTTCTTCAATGCTTCCATCTTATCTCCGTTTACAAGAAGTATTATACCAGTCCTGGGGTCTGTCTTTTTTATTTCTGAAGTTAGTTTTTCGACAATTTCATAGTTTTCAATTGTATCTGGAACACCGATAATAGACACCTTACATGAGCTATTCTCTTTCTCTTTTATAAAATGTCCGATGAACTCACTTTGGGTTGCAAAGGTCACCACTGAATATCTGGTGCTGTCTGAAAACCGTTTTCTTATGTCATCAGTAAAACTGCGATGGTCGTCAAAGCAAACGATAAAGGTCATTTTTGTTCCGGCCATATCTTTAATAAGTTTATTACTTCAGGTTATTTTAAATTCCTTATATCAATATCAGATACGAACACCCAGTTACCCTTTTTATATGTATATCCGTCAATTGATAATCCCGCGCCGTATGACTCAGTTGTATTTTCATGTCCCCTTGTAAAAGTGTCAATGTGGTCAAAAACTATCAATTTCCTGGAGCTGATGCGAAGTGAGATCATACCTTCGGCAGAATATTCAAGCACTTCCCTGTACTTCTTTTTACCTTCCCTTAAGAGACAATCCCTTCCAAAGATGACCTCATCTTTTTCGTTGAAGGCAAGTACCTCGATTATCTTTCTTGAAAACTTTACATTATCAGTGTCCAATCCTAAAAGTATGTAAAGTTTTTCACGTTTAATCCTGAAAGGTTGGATCGAATAGTAAAGAGCACCGTACCAGTCATAAGAAGAATATGATTTATCTGTAACGGGTGCCTCTTCCCTGTTTTTACCCTCAAGGCTGTAAACTGTATTCCTTTCCGATTTTTTGTCTTTCTTTATAATATGGAGATAGTATCTGTTTTCTCCTGTTTGAAGGGGTATATTCCAGGTAATTATCTTGATGTTCCTGTCAGGGGAATTGATCTGGCCAAGATATCTCAGATTGTCAAACATGTGGTTCATTACTGAATCTGAGTGAATGTAACTATTGATTATGAGTCTTACTGAATCGTTTAAACGTATCCGTTCGCTGTCATCAGCTTTCAGTATCCGTATAAACAGACCTTCAAGGGTTTTGGGGACATCAACTACTTCAGTCTGACTTTTTGCCTGGAAAAACGACATTAAACAAATACTTATAATTATAATTTGTCTTGTCATGCTTAATTTACATTTTTCTCAGCCTCATCAAGAAGCAGAGACAACTGTTTGCAGGAATACAATAAAATATCGTCAGGGATATTAAGTGGAGGCGCAATTCTGAAAGCAGATTCACAAAAGAGAAAATAGTCAAGTATAATGCCATATTGCGGTGCATTAGAAACTATATACCGGGTATGTTCAGGTTTTTTAACCTGCACGCCAATAAGGAGGCCTTCACCTCTGATCTCAGTTATGAGAGGATGTATCAGGGCTTTTTTAATAAGCCCTGATTTTCTCTTGCATTCCGCGATCAGGTTTTCCT
The DNA here is from genome assembly GCA_964399575.1 of uncultured Rikenellaceae bacterium. GTDB lineage: Bacteria > Bacteroidota > Bacteroidia > Bacteroidales > VadinHA17 > LD21. The sequence continues at coordinate 2,424 of CAYNRI010000132.1, read as the reverse complement.
CCAGGATCACCTCAAGAGATGCAAGACCTGCGGCGCAGCATACAGGATGTCCTCCGAATGTTGTAATATGCCCTAACTGAGGGTTAATGCTTAGGACTGACATAATTTCAGCAGATGAAATAAATGCTCCAAGAGGCATTCCTCCCCCGATAGCTTTTGCAAGAACGAGAATATCAGGGACAACACCGAATCGGTCTATTGCGAACATTTTGCCAATCCGTCCAAAACCAGTCTGAACTTCGTCGAAAACAAGCAGAGCTCCTTTTTCTGTGCACCTTTTTCTGAGTTCCTGAAGGAAACCTGTTGCAGGATAAATAACACCAGCCTCTGCCTGAACTGGTTCTGTAACAACACATGCCGTATGTTCATCGATACTTTCAAGAGCATCAAAATCATTGAATGCTATTTGTAAAGTATCAGGGAGTAATGGCCGGAATGCAGTTTTGTATAATTCGCTCCCCTGGATGCTGAGTGCTCCGTGAGTACTTCCGTGGTATGAATTCTTAAACGATATCAGCCTGCTCCTGCCAGTAAATTTCTTTGCCAGTTTGATAGCTCCTTCGATGGCTTCACTGCCGGAATTGACAAAATAACAGACATCGAGGCTTTTGGGAAGAAGGCCTGTAAGACGTTCAGCATACCTGACCTGTGGTGATTGTATTATTTCACCGTAGACCATCAGATGTAAATAAGAATCTAGCTGTTGTTTTATAGCTTCAATAACCTTAGGATGGCGGTGCCCTGTATTACTCACAGATACACCTGAGATAAGGTCAATATATTTCTCGCCACCAGGACCATACATAAATGACCCTTCCGCCTTCTCAATTTCGACACATAATGGAGAAGAAGAGGTCTGGCCCAGGTGAAGCAGGAAAAGTTGTCGGTCAGTAAGCATTCAGATAAGAGAAATTATCTGGCCATCACGTTAATATCATCAAGTAATGATTCTCTGAAAGATTTTCCGACAGGGATGCTTTTAACAGTATCCCCGACAATCAGATCAAGAGAACTCTCCTTGATGGCCTGAATCATGCTCTTGTTAATAATAAAAGATCTGTGAACACGTATGAAGACACCTGAAGGAAGCTGGTTTTCAATAGCTTTCATTGTAAAGTGGATCGTGAACCGGTCTTCAATTGTTGTTAGAGTGACATAATTTTCAAGAGCTTCGATGTAGATAATATCCTTTAGTTTCAGTTTAACAAGCGAAGATCCTTTCTTTATAAAGATCTCTTCATCGCCGGTTGGAGATATTTCCTTCCTTGAATAGTATCTGATCGTTTTATCAATAGCTTTACAAAACCTGCCGTAGCTTATTGGTTTAAGCAGATAATCAACAACATTGAAATCAAAAGCTTTCAGAGCATATCCTTCTGTTGCTGTTACTATTATTATGTTAGGAGGATAATCGAGACTGTTAATAAAATCGAAGCCATCCATTTCAGGCATCTGGATATCAAGGATTACCAGATCAATATCTTTGCGTTTTGTAATTATATTCCTTGCTTCAACAGAATCGCTGAATGAGCCAACCAGATTAAGTGACGATGATTTTGCAACATAGCCCTCGAGTATTTTACAACTCATCTGATCGTCATCAACGATAATACAATTCATAACTGATATTTCTTCAGAAAATATAGATCAAAAATAATAAAAAAAACAATTAACACTAATGTATTAATTTGTTTTTCCAATTTTCTGAACCATTTTTAAAAATTGGCCGTTATGGCAAGCTGATATCCTTATGGAGGTGGTCAGAAAAAAAAGGGGGTGCATAAGACACCCCCGGGCAATCTCATCAATAAAGATTAAAGACCTTTGTCAAGAGCAGGAGCTGCTTTGAATTTAACGACTTTCTTGGCAGGAACATTAAGTTTAGCACCTGTGCGCGGATTGCGAACAACTCTTGCACTTCTTTTTGTTACTTTGAAAGTACCAAGACCAGGGAGCTGAAGCCTCTGCCCTTTTTTCATGGCTTTTCCAACTGAGGTAACGAATGCATTAAGAGCTTTTCCGGCATCTTTAACTGTAAGATCTGCGTCTTTAGCAATTGCAGCAACTAAATCTTTTTTTGTCATAGTAATAAAATTAAAGGTTAGACCATTTTACTAATTGATTACAAATTTATCTCATTTTAGATCATATGCAAATTTATTTTATCGTTTTTCACCAAATAGTGCGACTTTTAGCAAAAAAAATGGTTTTTTCCCCTGAAACGGAGGTATCAGATTCAAGTGTCGCAGATAGCCTCTAATTGGCAAAATGAGCGTTTTTGGATGCCTGCGTTTGTTCAAATCATGTTAATAAAATACTTATCTCATTGATTATCAGTACTATAATTATATATTTCATTTTCTCCAGCAAATAAAAAAAGTATTATATTTGCGGCGGAGAAATGGAGAAATGGCAGAGTGGTCG
>CAYNRI010000131.1:0-5394 GCA_964399575.1 uncultured Rikenellaceae bacterium | reverse complement strand
GAACAATCATTTTTTGAATTTTGGCAATGAAAAGAGGAATTCTGTTCCTCCTCCTGCCTTGTTCCTGACAATAATCTCCCCCTTGTGCAGCAGGATAGCATTCTTTACAATTGACAGTCCGAGACCGGTTCCCCCGCTTTTCCTCGAACGCCCGGAATCAACTCTGTAAAAACGTTCAAATATTCTTCCCATGTGTTCCTCAGGGATACCGACACCGTTATCTGAAAATGAAAAGTGATAGAATTTTTTATCTTCGTTATATACAAATATCCTTATTATCGTATTCTCTCCTGCATAGTTGATAGAATTCTCTACGAGGTTCTGAAATATGGAAAGGATTAGTGATTTATTCCCACTAACAGTTACTCCATCTTCTATTTCAGATTCTATTCTGATCATCTTTTCAGTGATCGCCGATTTAAAGTTTTCACCTACCTCCTTAATGATCTTCCTTATCTTTACTTTTTCAGGAAGAAATGATGCACCGGCCTCTTCGATCCTGTTCAATATTGAAATATCATTTATTAGTCCGGTGAGTCTGTCAGTCTGAGCCATGGCTCTTGACAGGAAATACTTCTGTTTTTTCGGATCTATTTCATTATCATTCAGCATTGTTTCAATATAACCCTTGATGGAGGATACCGGTGTCTTGAGCTCATGGGCAATATTTGAGGTCATCTGTTGCTTAATAAGCTTATTCTTTGAAATTCTTGTGACATCATTGAGAATAACTTCGAAACTCTTGTCGTGAAAGATCACACACTGAACAGAAAAGAACCTCCCGTCCTTGCTGATCTGGTACTCAATTTTGGGAAGGTCAGAACCTGAAATGACATTATTTGTGTTTCTATCGATAAACTCTGTTATTTCTCCAAATTCGGGGATCTCGAAGAAATTGGATGAGAATATTTTCAGATCACCCGAGATCATATTCATGAGCTTGACGAAATGATCGTTGCTGAAATTTATCTCCCTGTCTTTTGAGAAGAATGCCACCCCCTCATTGAGGGCATTCAGATGATTGAAAAGCTTTTCTTTCTCAAGAGCCAGGTCGTTCTTTGTTTTCAGAAGCTTATTGTAGATTTCCAGTATTTCCGATCCGATCACTCCAAGTTCATTTTTCGGGAAGTCCGAGATGAAAGGTTTATCACTTCTCAGGCTTATAGCGAAGTCTTTCAGTCGTGTAACAGATTCTCCGAAACGATTTGTTACGAAAAGTAATACTATCCCGATAAGCACAAAAAACAGAAGGATAAGGAAAAGGAACCTCAGGTTTGCTTTCAGGAAATTAACGACATTAACATCATAGATCAGCGCGGCTCTTACATAATGATTGCTGAATTTTCTGGAATAATAATAGTACTCCTCTTTTGTAGTGCCTGATCTTCTTATAGCTGTTCCAAAATCTTCTGTTGATGATCTTAACACTTCCGGCCTGTTTAGATGATTTTCCATATTCTCAAAATCCTGGACAAAACTGTCGTACAATACTTTGCCTTCATTGTCTATCACTGAAATCCTGAGATTGGAATGAGGCAGCAATCTGTTCAGGGAATCGATCTGCCTGTAATTATGTGTAATTGAAATTGAATTAATACTGATATAGTTATCAACGATCCTTGTTATATTGTACAGCTCATCATTTAATGTCTGTGTCCGGTATTCCTTTTCACGCCGGTACAGGTAGACAACTATAAGCAGGATGACAAGTGAAAATATAGCAGAATAGAAAAGGAGCAGGGTGTTTCTGAACTGGTTCTTTGCTGGTCTCATCGTCGGGAAGGTAATTAGAATTCGAAGTAATAACCATAGCCTGTCTTATTCTTCAGGTATGAGCCATAAGTCCCCAGTTTATTCCTCAGCCTTGTTATATTGACATCCACAGTCCTTTCGGTAACTATCACATCATTTCCCCATACAATAGCAAGGATATCATCCCTTGAGAACACTTTCCCCTGATTCTCTATAAGAACTTTAAGTATTTCGAATTCTTTTTTAGTCAGCTCAACCCTTTCATCATGAATGATAAGTCTCTTTTTAGATGTATCAATTTCAAGTTCTCCGAAACGAAGCTTTGCCTGGGATTTGAATTTGTCAGTTTTGGCACGTTTAAGAACAGCTTTTACCCTGGCTGTTAATTCATTAACAGAGAATGGTTTAGCTATGTAATCATCGGCGCCGAGACTAAATCCTGTAAGGATATCATTTTCAGTATCTTTTGCAGTAAGGAAAATTATCGGAACATTGACCTGCATTTCATTTCGTAATTTGTCAGCCATTTTGAAACCTGACATGGCGCCCATCATTACATCGAGCAGGACAAGATCAAAATCGCTGATATCTCTTTTCAGAGCCTCCTCAGCCGAGTGGGCTATCTCTGTCTGATATCCGGCGTTTCCAAGATTGTATTGAAGGATCTCACAAAGATCCTCCTCATCGTCTACAATAAGTATTTTTTTTGCACGGTTATCCATCTTTGATATCAACCTGATTATTAACCTTAATATGTAAAGCTATGGGTTATTTGTTACTTATGCAACACAGCTATTAACTATAAGCATTGAAAAGAAATGCCCGTCATATCTGCTAACCATCAGATCAACGGGCATTTTACAGTCAATTATGAACAGAACACCAGCCTAAAACAAAGCATAGCTGAATTTCAGGTGGTATGTTATTCCCGGTTCAAGTTTCGTAAAGAACTGATCCGTGGGATTGAAAGATCTGAAAACAGATTCTCTCTTGTCATTTAGCAGATTATCAATCTTAAATCCTATCTGGGCTCTTTTTTCAATTCCGAAAGTTTTGTTAAAGCTCAGATTGAGGCTATGGAAGGGCAGGGTATAAATGTCGGGGCGGTCTGCAATTCCTACATACTGAAGGGTAGTGCCCTGTACATTATAATATAAGCCGGCTTCAAGATCTGACCAGAATCCGTTTTCACCTCCGTTGTAAGTTATGCCGCTGTTGATTATCCAGGGTGCCTGTCCGGCCATTTCACGATACTTCTCAATTGTCTGTCCTGCACGGGCATTTTCAAGTCTTGAATAATACTCTGTGAGACTTAATTCTATCCTTGATCTTGTGACCGAGATGTTTGATGTTAAATCAAAATTGCTCAAAGCACCTGTCATTTCTCCCAGGTTCTGGCGGAGTTCAAGCTCTAAACCAAGAACTTGTCCGTTGCCAACGTTTCTCGGCTGGAAACATCCGGTCTGTGTTGCATACTGGACTATTTCAATTGGATTGAAAAAATACTTATAGAAGGCGCTGACAGAAATCAGCTGATTATTCTTCCTGAATATTTCCCAGCGAAGGTCAGCATTGTGTATCTGTGAACTGCTAAGATTTCCATTCCAGTATTCTCTTCCGGCAATGTCATCTGCATCCCTGAACAAACCGCCAACGAAGGTACGGCCGCTAAGAGGATCAACTATCTCAGCGAACGAGAGTTCCTTGAATGAAGGTCTGGCAATAGTTTTAGCATAAGACAAGCGGATATTCTGGTTGGAATTAAGGCTGTAAATAAAGTTCACTGAAGGGAAGAATCCTGTTTCATCAAGTAATTTAGTATTATCAATGATTATTGTTCCCTGCTGGTTCTGTCCTGTGTAGCGCTGAAGATAGTTCTCAACTCTAAGTCCTGCAATAGTGCGAAGTCTTTTTGTGAGATTCATTTCAAGTGACAAATATCCTGAGCCGTTTGATGAGTTGGCATTGAACTGGTTCGGATTTGAAGGGACAAATCCGGGTTCATATGTTGTTCCGCTCGTATAACCTGTTCCGTAGAGAGGCCAGAGGTTTTCGCTCCTGAATATCTCATCAGGATCGCCCGTAAGAGGAACATTCCTTATGTTAAACATGAATTTCCTTATCATAAAATCACGCTCTTTGTAACCGTATTGTCCTCCGAAATTCAACCTGGCTTTTTCTCCTCTGAACCTGAATTCCTTTGAGACATGAACCACACCGATGAGATTTATCTCGGAAAGGTTTCTCCATATCCTTTCAGGGAATCCTGATTCGGTATTTATTCGGTAGTCGTTGTTATCGGTGACATATCTGATGAACCGTGCATCAGGATCGCTTATAGATGATATTGTCGGAGATAATTTCCAGACTATGTCCCATTTTGATGTATTGAAAGAGGTTCTCCCGTCAATGAGAAGGTTTGTCAATGCACGTTCACTGTATTCAAGGTTGTGCTGAAAGCCTGAAAAATTGCTGCCCTGGTCAGAGCCTGTATAATCAAAAATACCGGCTTTGGATTCACCATTCTGAAGATGCATGATATTTATACGGTATTTTGAATTCCTGGTTTTGACAGCAAAACCCGCAAGTCCGCTTAATAAGACATTTTTAACCCCGAAGTCGCCTTTCTGGAATTCGCGTACTTCAAGATCCATGATATCCGGCTTACTTGAAAGCCCGTAACGGCCATATTCGGCATCTTTATAGAATTCATTATTGCTTTTATATGAAAACCCGAAATTATATCCTATTGTAATCTTTCTTACCGGTATCTGATTCCCGAATGACCCGGCGAAACTATAATCCATCAGGCTCATCTGTTGCATTGCAGCCATTGCAGGATTAAAACCTTCAAGAATCTCTTTATATCTCATTCCCTGTTCACCTGAGGGGTTGGCAAGGACTGACGCAAAGAAGGGAAGGTTTTCAGTTGCAGGTATTGCTCTTGTACCATCATCAAAGCCCAGGAAATCAGTACTGCCTCCTTCATATGCCAGGAAATCACTTTTAAAATGAAAGTCCGGGTTGTAACTTGAGCTTAGTGAAATACTGCCCTTCTTTTGATCAGGGAAATCCCTGATAGCTATATCAATGACTCCCCCTGTAAAGTCAGCCGGCAGTTCAGCGCTGAATGATTTATGAACGATAATGTTATCAATCAGATTGGTTGGGAAAATATCCATCTGCATAGTGTTCCTGTCCGGATCCAGCCCGGGAATATCAACACCATTAAGTATTGTCTTTGTATATCTGTCACCAAGCCCGCGCACATAAACATATTTTCCACCTTCCACAGAAACCCCTGTAACACGTTTCATTGAGGAGGCGGCGTCGGAATCGCCCATTTTTTTAAAGCTGGTTGCGGAAATACCATCAGTGAGGCTGGGTGAATTCATCCTTATAGAGGTGATCGCTCCTTCCGAGCTGCGCGAAGCACTTGCCGTGATTGTAACCTCCGATAATCCTATGGTAGATTGTTTAAGCCGGATATTGTCGAGAAGAGTTACTTCTCCGGGGCTCACCCTTACATTGCTTATTGTCTGTGACTCATAAGATATATATGAGATCTTAAGATTATATGTCCCGGGCTCTATTGAAAGATTGAATTTCCCATCCAGGTCTGTCGTGATCCCGACAATTGTT
>CAYNRI010000130.1:0-5432 GCA_964399575.1 uncultured Rikenellaceae bacterium | reverse complement strand
AAATAATATATTTTCAAGGGTTTGAGCCTGTGTTTTTAACAAAGATTAACATCCTCTCAGAACCCATCCAGTTCAAGATAAACTGTAGGGATAAGAAGTAAGAAGCATAATACTATCAGGATAATCACAAGGGGGAGCACCCAACTGAACCACTTGTCATAAGGGATTTTCGCCACGTTCAGCACTCCGAGAAGGACACCGGAGACAGGAGTGATAATATTTGTTATGCCATCACCAAACTGAAATGCCATTACAGCTGCCTGTCTTGTAACACCAATCAGATCAGAAAACTGTGCCATAAGCGGCATTGTAAGTGCAGCTTTGGCTGAACCGGACGGCATAACGAGATTGATTAGATTCTGGACTGTATACATCATGCTTATTGCAGCCATTTTCCCCGATCCTGAGATCATAGATGATAATTTGTGGAGGAGTGTGTCAATTATATTTCCATTGTTAAGGATGATGATGATCCCGCCTGCTAACCCTACTATTATTGCTGCTGACTGGATATCTCTTAATCCATCAAGGAACAGTCTGGTGATCTTATTAGCTGAATAGTTCATCGCTGCCCCGGAAATTATTCCCATTGTAAAAAAGAGTGTGGCAATTTCCCTTATATACCATCCGTATCCCATCACTCCTGTTATAAGTACCAGTATTGTTATAAGAAGGATCTGCAGTATTAAAAAATGAACTGATCTTTTCAGGCTCAGCCAGCCAAATATTGTAAAAATGATTGTTATCACCGGAAATGCAGGGAAAGGGATGCTTCTTTCTCCTGCCATTATCTCTGTAAGGGGGAAAATTACAGATACTATAACCAAAGCTGCTATTACAGTAAAATAAACAAGCCATGATGCAACAGAAGATCTTATAATATGCTCTTCTGTTTCCGGCCCCCTTGATTCTTTCCAGTATTTGTCTTCAGCCTGTACCTTTGACAGCTCAGGATTCTTCTTTATCCTGCGTGCGTACCTGAGAATAAAAATGAATCCTGCCAGGTTTATTATTATCCAGCAAAATAATCTGTATTCAATTCCTGAGAAAAGAGGCAGATTTGACAGACCCTGGGCTATCCCGATTGTAAAAGGATTGAGTATCGCCCCTGCAAAGCCAAGTGCAGCAGCTACGAAACATAAGGCAACTCCCGTAATTGAATCATATCCCATTGAAATAGCCAGAGGTACAAAAATTACAATGAAAGCTATTGTCTCCTCGCTCATTCCGAAAACTGCCCCGAAAATGCTGAAGGTTACCATGATGACAAGGAATATCAGATTATCAGCACCTATAGCAGATATTATCCTGTTATGTTCAATACGTTTGCTGAATCTTATAACCGAGCGGATAGCGACATCAATAGCTCTGGTTTCATTCATTATCCAGAAAGCACCTCCGATTATTAGAATAAATACGATGATATCTGATTTATCAACGAATCCGTCGAACAAAGCTGAGAAGACCTGCCATGTCTGGGGATTTCTTTCAACTGTATGAAATGAATCCGGAATAACAACATTGCGATCTATACCATTTACAGTAACTGTCTGTCTGTCATATTCACCGCCCGGTACAATCCAGGTAAGCATTGCAGAGAATACTATTATACCAAAGACAATAACATATGTATGAGGTATTTTCTTTAACATTCTGCGTAATCAGGAATACTATATTTGTTTCAAATTCAACTTACTACTGATCCAGCTATGACATGTTATAATATTTATCAATTCCGGATTTATATTTTTTATCCTGAATGATATGAAACAGATATTATCATAGTTACTCCAGCTCCAGAGAACTGAAGTTTTATTAATGCTTTTTCATCGTTGATGTTATTTGTCTGGCCTATGCTGAACAGTTGTTATATGCCACTGATATCAGCATTTTCAAAAAGCAATGTCGGGACCTGCATAGAACTGTATGGATAAGGGTCATTTCCTGTTTCGGTAAGAGTATTCCAGAAATCCCTCATATTGCCGGTTATATTCATTTCGTTAACCGGGTGCACAAGTTCTCCATTCAGGATGTAAAAACCCTCAATGCCATATGAAAAGTCACCTGTCGCTCCATTGCAGTTTCCTCCGTTGAACCCGGTTACAAGAATGCCTTTATCAACATTTTTAACGAGCTCATCAAGGCTCCGGGAACCAGTCTTGTAGATCAGGTTCGAAGTACTTCCGGAAGTGGGTTGAAGCTTCAGTTTCCTGCCGTAATAGGTGTTGATAAAGTAATTGCGGAGAATGCCATCCTCAACGATAGTCCTTTTTACAGCATTAAGCCCTTCCATATCGAAACATCTTGACCCAAAGCCTGATAGTATAAGCGGATCATCGTTGAATGAAAGGATGTTGCTTGCAACCTTTTTGTCAATCATTCCATCAAGGAAAGAATTCTTCTGGTAGAGGTTGGTTCCCAATAATGCTGAGATGAAGGGGCTTATTAAAGTGCCTGCTGCTGAGTTCTCAACAAGAAGCTTATATTTTCCGGATGCGATTTTCTTTGGGTTTAGTTTTCGCAGGGTTCTTTGAAGGGCAGTTTTACCTATGTCAGTTTTGATAAGTTTATCGAAAAAGATACTGTATTCTGCCCAATAATCGGCTGGGCGCCCTGTTTCTCCTTTGACTGAAACTTCAGCGGCCAGGGCAACAGTGCTGCTGTCTGATTCTCCCATGAAACCGTTGCTGTCAGCAAGTAGCACCTTACTTACTGAATCGTAATAGGTTGTTGTAATTGAGATGATCCTTTCATCTGTACCGAATATTTCACTTTCGACAGCCCTTGCCAGATCTATTTTCTTCTTCGAGTCAATTGTTGGTATTGACGGATCAACAGTAAGGAGATCTTCTCCTTTGCCCTGATAGTAAAGCTCTTTTTCAGGAAGATAACGGAATTCATCTTCAGCAAGGTATTTGGTAGCTTCAACAGCTTCTTCAATGAACTTCAGTATTTCTTTCTCCTTTAAGAGGTTTGTACTATGAGATGAAAATTTCTTATTCACATACAGGTCAATAGACAGCGAGTTCCCTATGGATTCCTGTAGTCTGTCTATTTTTTGTTCGCGTATTTCGATACGCCGGTTGGAATTATCATTTAATGCAAGCGCAACCTGGTCAGCTCCGCATTTTAGTGAATGTCTGATGACAAGATCAGCTATAAGGTTTTTTTCATTTGTGTCCATGGATTCTGTATTAATGTTATTTAGATCAGGCGCTTAATCCTCCAACTGTGAGCTTTTTAATTTTTACTGTAGGCATGCCGAGGGTAACAGGAACACTTTGACCATCCTTACCGCAGTTCCATGTTGAATCGGAGAACAGCAGATCATTGCCAACCATTGTTATGTCGGCGAGGGCCTGAGGTCCGTTGCCTATTATATTAACATCTTTGATTGCATCGGTAAGTTTCCCGTTCTCGATAAGGTATCCGAATTTGACAAAGAATGTAAAGTCACCGGGTCCTATATTTACCTGCCCGTTACTGAAGTTATCAACGTAAATGCCTTTTCTGACACTAGCAATTATTTCTTCTTTTTCGTGCGGTCCGTTTTCCATGTATGTCGACCTCATTCTGGGGATCGGCACATTCCTGAAATCCTGCCTGCGCCCATTTCCTGTCGGCTTCACATTATAGTATTTTGCACTTATCCTGTCGTGGATGTAACTTGATAAAACACCCTTGTTCACAAGAATTGTTTTTTCAGTCGGGTTCCCTTCATCATCAATATTCAAGGCACCTCTATCATTGGGCAGGGTTCCGTCGTCAACAACAGTAACAAAATCTTCAGCAATTTTCTTTCCCATTTTATCTGAGAATATCGATGTGTTTTTCCTGTTGAAATCAGCTTCGAAGGAGTGCCCCATGGCTTCGTGGAGCAGTATGCCGGAGCGGCCCGGGCCCATAACTATCTCCATCTCTCCGCCTTTTGGTCTGCCAGCCTTGAAAAGGAGGGAAGTCTGTTCAATTGACTCTTTGGCTATCGCGTCAACAAGATCATCAGTAAGGAACTCAAAGCCTTTCCGGTAGGATCTTGCCACAGATGCGTTTTCTATCCTCCCGTTCTCTTCCATGATGGTTCTCGCGGTCAGATAAGTAAGAGGCCTGTAGTCCCAGGTGAGAAGTCCTTCAGAATTATAGAACAGGATATAGGTTGTCGTATCATTCAGGGCGATATTGACTTTAGTAACACGTTTATCACCTGCGAAGATTTTGTCGTTAAGGCTTGTAATGAATGGTACTTTATCTTTAATTGAAATATCCTCCCATGGACTTACTATCGAATAGAATGACGGGGGCTGAAATTCCTTTACCGGGAAGTCAGTAACTGAAGCATTGCTTTCAGCAATATTAGCAGCTGTTTTAGCAGCCTGAATCATGGCTTCAAGTCCTGTATTCTCCGCATATGCAAATCCGGTCTGTTCACCTTTAAGCACACGGATCCCAACTCCGTATCTTATATTTGATAAAGCACTGTTGACTTTATTATCCTGCAACGAGGCAGTATTGCTTTTTGTATGCTCAAAGAAAAGGTCAGCATAATCTGCCCCTTTACTCATTGCAGTCAGAATAACTTTTTGAAGTTGTCCGGCTGTTACTTCAAAATGCTCAAGGTATCCTGAGGCATCATTGCTTAACGGTACCCTGCCACAGGATTGAAGCAAGGGTGGGATGAATACGGATCCTGCCATAGTTATACCACTTAACTTGATAAATTCACGTCTTTTTATATACATAGTCTTCTTTATGATGTTAGGTAACAAAATAAGTCAGATTCAAAAATAGTTCATTTCATTTATATTCTAATTGCAATAAAAATTATATTTACACGCTTCATAAATAAATAACAGTATTATGACAAAATCATCATTAACTATACTATTCACACTATTCTGTGTAACAATGAATGCACAGGATGTGGCACAATGGCGAGGATCTAACCGCGACGGCATATATTATGAAAAAGGTGTTCTGAGCAACTGGCCGGCAGGAGGCCCGAAATTGATCTGGCATTTTGACGGCCTTGGCCAGGGGCATGCTTCAGCTGCAGTTACAAACTCAGGTGTCTTTACATCAGGAATGATTGACGGTAAAGGTTATATTTTTGCCTTCGACCTTAAAGGAACCCTCAGGTGGAAGAAAGAGTACGGTGCTGAATGGACTGAGAATCATTATGGTACACGTTCAACTCCCCTTGTTGTAGATGACCGGCTTTATTTCATCAGTTCATTCGGAAAGCTCTTCTGCATGAATACAGCTAACGGACAGATCCTCTGGTCAATTGATACCTTCAAGGAATACGGTGGGAGGAACACTACATGGGGATTGACAGAGAATCTGCTTTATGATGGGAACATTTTATATGCGACTCCCGGCGGAAGGGATGTAAGTGTTATTGCTGTCGACCGGCAGACAGGAAAGCTGATATGGAA
>CAYNRI010000129.1:1863-5457 GCA_964399575.1 uncultured Rikenellaceae bacterium | reverse complement strand
CCGATCCTTCCGGGAAACAAAGCCAGTTTGAGATTAAAGTGAATGATATTCCTGTCACTGTTTCTTCAGCAGCTCTCAGGACAGGTGATCCCTATACTATCGTCCTGTCTCTTGCTTCTTCGCTTACCGGATCAGAGACTGTTAAAGTATCCTACACCCAGGGTGATGTTGTATCTTCAGTAGGCGGATATCTTTTATCTTTTGCCGATGAACCTGTGACTCTTATTGCACAAACCATAGATTTCTCCCAGTCACTCGAAAGGACCTATAACGAATCGCCATTCAGGCTCACTGCAACAGCTTCAAGCGGACTTGGCCTTACCTATACAAGCTCAAATACAACCGTGGCAACAGTAGCGGGCGCCTTCCTTAATTTCCATTCACTTGGGACATCTGAAATAACAGCAAAACAGACAGGGAATGCAACTTATGCTCCGGTAAAATACAGCAAAACTCTGACAGTAAGCAAGGGTAACCAGACAATCACCTTCGGTCCCCTTGAGGATAAGACTTTTGGTGATCCTCCCTTCACTCTTACTGCAACAGCCACCTCAGGATTGACAGTTACTTTCACAAGCAGTAATACTGCCGTTGCAACAGTTTCCGGTAATACTGTAACAATTACCGGTGGCGGAACGGCAACGATCACTGCCTCACAGGAAGGAAATGCATGGTGGAATCCTGCAACGCCAGTCGAGCAGACCCTGACTGTAAATAAAGTCGACCAGACAATCACATTTAACGCTCTCCCGGCAAAGGTATTCGATGATGCGGACTTCAGTCCGGGCGCCACTTCCAGCTCAGGTCTTACTGTCACATATTCAAGCGACAATGAAAATGTGGCCACGATTGTAAATGACATGATACATATAACAGGGGCCGGTACAGCCGTTATCACTGCTTCACAGGAAGGGAACGATACTTACAACCCTGCCGAGGATGTGACTCAGACACTTACTGTCGGCAAGGCAGACCAGACAATTACATTCACAAACTATCCCGATGAAATACTGCTGGGTACGACTTATAATCTGACTGCTGTGGCTTCGTCAGGTCTTGCTGTTCTTTTCGAAAGTAATAATACTACAATTGCAACTGTTGCCGGGAACCTTCTTACTGCAGTAAAGAAAGGCTCTGTCCAGATCCGTGCATACAATGCCGGAAATGAAAATTATGAACCTGCCGAAGCTCTTGTGACTGTTGAAGTAACCTCGACACACAGGGATATAATGAACCTGTTCACTCCGAATGGCGATGGTATAAACGATTACTGGGAACTCCCGGAAATGGATGCATGGGGAAGATGTGACGTCAGGATTTTCAACCGCTGGGGAAAACTTGTGTTTGCACAGGATGATTACGATAACCTCTGGGATGGCACTTCAAATGACAATCCTCTTCCCGAAGGACCCTACTATTATGTTATTGAAACTCAGAATTCAGGAACAATTAAAGGAACTGTAAATATAGTAAGATAACCCCCCAACCCCCCAAGGGGGGCTTTAGCTTCAGGTATCCTGTAAACTCAGGACCGATGGTGAAAGAACGGGGCAGGGGGGCAAAAAAAGCATGACAAAAGATACAGACTATGAAAAAACTTATTATTCTTTTTTCCGGATTGATATTCGCAATGACAATCTACGCACAGCAGAGCCCTTTGTCGGAGAGTTATTTCATGGACAAATATACCCTTGCTCCATCCTATGCCGGTAACTTCAACCCGAAATTTCTGTTTCTGGGATACCGGAGCGACTGGTCGGGCATAAACGGCGGACCGATGACATTCAGGCTGTCCTTTAATGATGTCCTGATGCAGAAAGCAGGCTGGGGTGCAAAAGTGGCCTTTGACAAAGCCGGTATCTTCAACCAGCTTTATGCTTCAGGGTCATACTCATATAACCTCACAGTCTCGGATGAACATCATGTTCTGTTCGGCTTGTCGGCAGGCTTATACCACAACTCCGTAAACCTTACCGAATACTACAGCGACCCGAACTATAATATCGATCCCGCCCTCGTGCAGGAAGATGTGGCATCAAAGGTGAAATTCCTAAGTGATGCCTCACTTGTCTACCTGTACAAAGGATTCGAAGCCGGACTGGTCCTTTCAAATATCACTTTTGGCGATGCCACTTATAAAGATGCCGAAGACCTTATTTACAACCCGATATCGGTATTCCAATTCCATACTTCCTATTTATTCAATGTTTCTGAAATGTGGGACATTGTTCCTTTCGCACTTGTAAGAGGCGGGAAGAACATCAAAACCCAGGTAGAGATCGCATCCCAGGTCATCTGGAACAAGAGGATATGGGGAAGCGTTGTCTTCCGCGATCCCGGCACACTGGGCCTGGGTCTCGGGGCCAATATCGACAGGGGACTGAAGATCGGGTATAATTTCAATTTTGCCACAAATATCTCGATGGGGATCTATAATAATCACGAGGTTACAATAGGGTTTAACATCTTTGAGTATCTGAATAAGAAGGATGCTCCGATTGTTGAATAAGGCTTGAAACATCTGGATTCAGGTATCAAAGAAAAAATTATCTTTGCGGTCATCAGAAACAGATTAGTACCATGACGACCGATGTGATTCCGGGTGAAGAAAAGAACGGATTGACAGTAATAAAGAAGGAAGAACCCAGGTGGTACGCTATCTACACTCACCCCCGGGCCGAAAAACAGGTTTATACTCGTCTTCTTGAAATTCCTGTTGAGACCTTCCTCCCCCTTCAGAAAACATACCGCAGATGGAGCGACAGGAAGAAACTTGTTGAGAAACCCCTCCTCTCATCTTACGTGTTTGTAAAAGTTGTCCGGAAAGAATTTTCAAAGGTATATAACACAAACGGCGTTGTTAAATTCGTGTCATTCGAAGGCCAGCCTGTGCCAATACCGCAGAAACAGATAGACAATCTCCGCCTCGTTGTCAACAGTGATGCCGAGATACAGGTCACAACCGAGAAATTCGCCCAGGGTGATCAGGTAGAGGTCATCAACGGCTCTCTAACCGGTCTTACCGGCGAACTTATCAAGATAGGTGGAAGAAAGAGAGTCGTCATCCGCATCGACAAGCTCGACCAGAATATAATACTCACAATTCCGGTTACTTTCCTGAGGAAGATGTAAGAACGGTGCAACGGTGCAACGGTGTGACGGTGCGACGGGGCAACGGGGCAACGGCACTCTTGATTTAGGGGGATATTTATGCAAAGCAAAGATTGATAAGCGGTGAGAGATAAGCGATTCCCCCTTTGAAGGGGGCAGGGGGATGTTTATACTTTGAAAAAATAGTTTTTCAATATCAACAATGTTTTTGGAGCATCTGCCTGATTCCCCGATCACTGCCCCCCAACCCCCCAGATGGGGGGCTTAAAGCCACTTTCCGGTAAGATGGCTTACCCTCCAACCCCCCAGGATAAAGCCATTTGGCACAACTATAGGGGGGCTTAAACCTCGTTACGGTTGGAAAAGAGTCTAAAGGTGCAGGAACTTAACCGGTTTACTCATTGTAGGGCTACTCACCGCTCATAGCTTATCACTCTTTTCTTTGCACAAACATCCCCCTGCCCCCTTCAAAGGGGGAATTCG
>CAYNRI010000129.1:0-1853 GCA_964399575.1 uncultured Rikenellaceae bacterium | reverse complement strand
TCCTGGATCACCGTTAACACTTCTGTTAAAGCGGGTTACACTTCAACCTTAAAAAGGACAATTTCTCCGTCGAACCGTTGAACCGTCGAACCGTCGCACCGTCTGACTCATTTCGACCTCGCGTGCTTAAACAGTATATTCCACCACGATTTCCAGAAATACCTGAAATCAGTCAGAAGAGGACTTTTATCGTACGAATCGAGATATTTCATTTCTGAAGCCTGGATGCTATTAAGATCCGAAGGCATATCGGCATAAAACGGAGGGATAAGACCGGGCTTGTACCTGATTCTTCTCTGGCGAACCTCCTCCTGGTAAAGATCAAAATAATGCCTGCTGAGCGGCCTTACCCCAACAAGTTTCATATTGCCCTTTGCAAGATTTATGAATGTAGGAAGCTCATCAAGCCATATCTTGCGGCAGACAGCTCCCCATGATGTTATCCGGAAATCGTTTTTGAACTTGCCTCCATCCTGGAGGTCGTATAAGGTATAGACATAATCCTGGATATATTCCGAGTAAGGATGCATTGTCCTGAGCTTGTAAACCTTTATCATATCTCCCCCCTTCCCTATCCGCGGAAGTGTTATTATCGGACCGTAATATGTTCCATTCTTAGGCAGCGGATCGGTGATCTTCTGTGCTTCAATACACAGCTGGTGCCCTATGAAAGACTCCTGTTTAATGCTGAATCCTCCCCTGCTAAGCCGGCCAAGAGCTTCGGCCCTTGAAATTACAGCATTGCTGCCGCCGCTAAGGAAGAAGTAGAAATTCCGGGTGAACTTAAGCTTTGGAAGTACTCTTTTAAAGATAAAATCAAAGAAATAAAAAAGATAGTTTATTACAGGAGGATACTTTTTTAGTAATCGTCTC
Organism: uncultured Rikenellaceae bacterium; assembly: GCA_964399575.1. Taxonomy (GTDB): domain Bacteria; phylum Bacteroidota; class Bacteroidia; order Bacteroidales; family VadinHA17; genus LD21. The sequence continues at coordinate 980 of CAYNRI010000129.1, read as the reverse complement.
TTGCGCTGATCTTTAGTTTCAACACAGCAGAAAAAATAGCCTCCGGTATCAAGCTTCCAGTTGACAGCTTCGATAAAATGATCAAGATCTTTAATATCATTTATTTTATGAAGATTTATAAGGTACTTATAATTTTTCTCCGGAAGGTTTGAAATATTGAATCTTGTAGTTGTCGAGAGAACAGCTGTCTTATCGTTAAGCCTTGAGCCTGTCATTGTTATAACAGCTTCAGCCATTTCCGGTCCGGATTCCGATTCAATTGCTTCAATTATTCCGGGATTGACAGATGCCTTAATATCTTCATTACTTCCATTGCCGTTACCATTACCGTTAGAGTTACCGTTCATATTGCCGACAAGCTCATACTCGCTTGGCTTTCTGAAACTACGGAATTCCTCGGGATCCTGGTTCTTGGCCCTTTTATATGCGACATAAGAAATCCCGAGCAGCAGTTCAAAGAATGTAGCGACAAGAGCTGTGCCCAGGACCACTGTTCTTGAATACTCATAGTCCCTTAAAATATACATTATCAAAGCGGTCAGAGCCAGGGAGATCAGGTTGCTGCTCAGTACCCTGCCGAAAACAGTGGTGAAATTAATTATCCTTCCCCTGTGCATCTTGCCGTTAAGCAGTGAGACCAGTATCCAGATCAGCACAAGGACAATAAAAAATATGCTATGCGACGGAAGGTATGATTTCAGTCCTGCTGGTTTAAAAGAAGCCACTATCAGGAACGACAGCACCAGGATGATGATATCCGATAACAATGTGATTGCCCTGAATTTAGCCTTCTGCATTACAAACAATTAACCATTATGGGTACTAACCCGTGTGAAGGAATAAAATTAGGCTAATTTTTTCAAGAAAGGATAATAATTTTGACGAAAAAAGGGATAAAGGCGTTAAGGCGTCATGATGAAAATGTACTCGAAGCGAAGTGCAATTCTCGCCCCAACAAATTAGTTAGCGGGTATCCACAA
>CAYNRI010000128.1:0-5523 GCA_964399575.1 uncultured Rikenellaceae bacterium | reverse complement strand
ACGTAAGTTCCTGTTCTCCGACTTTTACCTTTTCACCGTCTTTCGGAATACCGGTGAACTGATTCGGGAAATACTCGGTTGTGAAGGCTGTTCTTATGTAGCTGTCTGTAAAAACTGTATTGCTGCGGTTTGGTTTGTTAATTGGTTCAAGTAGTAACCAACGTTGAATGAATCCATCAGTATCCGGTGTCTTTTTCGATTTAGTAGCCCGGATAAAGTAGGGAGCGATGCTGCGTTTATTGTCGCTTTGGGGTGTGCTATCAGTTTTGTCGCCTGATATAGCAGCGTATCCCTGAAATCCCGATCCTGCCAGAATTACAGAGATCACCGCTGATAACAATGTTTTTCTTTTAATGTTCATAATAAAGCTTTACAGGGTTATCGATTATGGTTTTTAAAAATATGACTACTTATTTAGCAAATCTACAAAAAGAATTACCCCTCTAAACTGTTTGTCTTGTAAATAGTAACAGAGTAGATATGGAGAAAGCTATTCGTAAAGATTAAAAAAGCAGGTTCTTTATTTTAACAAATTCTTAAAAGCCGATCCAAAAATTAAATAACTTGTATTTCCGCCAATAGTGCCCTCGTTCTGTCCCCACAGAAATGGCCAGTCATCGTAGTTCTCAAAGTGGTCGGGTTGTCTGAATAATATACCCGGAGCAACATTTCCCGGGATAAATGAGAAATCAGCCCTGTTATTGCCATAAAAGACAGCTTTGGGACGAGTGGCGCCCAATGTTGACACTAAGGAATAATTGTGATATGGATGGCAGCCAAACAGCCAGTTTGTTACCTTGAAAGCATGGCTGAGGTCAATAATATCAGGGAAATTCTGGTTGGCAAAGCAGACTGTTGTACCTAAGCTTACGATGCTTCCGCCTCCTGCCCAGTTACCAAGACCTATTGGCACTCCGTAAGGATTATCCTTTTCAAGTTCCTCGATATATTCTTTGTATTTTACTACATAGGGCCGGAGCTTTTCCTTATAGGATGCATCCAAGTGCGGTATGGCATGCAATGCCGTCAATATGCTGCCACTTACGTTACGCTCAAGTGCAGGCCATAAAAGTTCCTGAAATTTATCGATATATTGTTGCTCTCCGGTTGAAATGTAGAGTTGAAGATTGGTTCCCATGTCTGCTGCTCCGCCGAACCTGCTAAAGCGATCCTGAGGCTGATTGGCAATTAATTCCGTTGCCTCTTTCAGAAGCCTTTTTGACTGTTTCAACGCTCTTTCCGAAAGATTGTCGTTATATCCCTTTAATGCCCTGCTTGCTGCAGCAAACATCGTTGCTGCCCTGAGATCGGAGCCTGGATTGCGGCTTGTAAATGCCCACATATCATCCTTCACACCGCTTGAACGTCCGTCACGGGCTACTTCGTAGGGACCAAGGTTCGGATTATAGGGAAGGCCGTCTGTTATTGAGACTGCATCGCCAAGATGATGGTAATTATCAAGAACAGAGTTAGTTAGAGTTGAAGCCATGTGTCCGATTATCTCTGCCTGTGCTAACAGGTTCAATGTTCCATGTTCGATATACTGCAAAATGTCTGGTGTCCCATCCGGACGGTGAAGATCAACATAACGCTGATTCTGATCAACAAAAGTCTGATCGCGAGTGGGTTTGAAATACTCCCATGTCTGGACAAAGTTTTGCACCACGCTGATGTTCGATCCTGTCTCAATATCAAAATCACCGGCGTCGAAAAAACCGCCCACATTTAATCCCGGGATCAATTCCAGCCCCTTATACTTTGTATCTGTTGTCGGTCCCTGCCGGTGCATGTCGAAATGATCTGTAGGCGCCGGAGCCTGGAGGTAACCGTCCTTGAAAGGTTCGCCGTGCCATACCCTGTAAGCCTCGTTTACGAACATGTGATTCATATGAATCGGGATCCAGATATCGCTCGTGGCGTCGGTTATCTTGTCGTAAACGTTATTTTCTATTAAAAAGTTATTTGTTTTAATGTCACCATACTGTATGTAGTATATGCCGGGTGTGTTGACTGAAGAGAAATCAAATTTTACATAATGATATTTGAAATAGTCACCCCAGGGTACAATTTTACCGCTGTATACTTCTGTGGCATTGCCGTCGTCGCCTACTTTATATATCGATGCTTTTGCAAGCGGTTTGTCTTTCTTATCGAGTTCAATTACAGAGACTTTTGGTTGCGAAGGTATATAGCCCACCTGGGAAAAGCCTATATTTGGCTCTCTTACCCAGCCTTTAATTGCATTTGGTTCAACTGTCCAGGTCAGAACCTTGCCTGTCTTTCCTGCCGGTAGTAAGCTGCGAACTACGAACCATCCGTTTTGTGCCAGGATACGGCCGTCGAAAAGCATAAGATCAGCATCTTCCGAGGTAATTTTTACCAAACGCTCAGGGTCTTCGGGTGCCATAAGGATTGTGCGGCCGGTTTCAAGAGGAAGAGGATCGATAAATCTGCCGGTTCCTCTGTCGTCGGAAGTTACATAACCCTTGAACTGTTTTGGCTTTTCACTGTTGGGCCTTGTAATTGTGTTGCCTACAACATAGCGCGGGAATCGATTGGGACGACCATCCATCAAAAAGGTCTTATTCCAGTACTGAGAGGGAAGGAACTCAAGATTAAATCCGGCAGCACCTTCAAGTGCAGCGGGAACTGGTTTATCAAGGTAAACAGATATCTCAACACCTTTTCCCTTGGATGCGACAACGACCCGCGAATCAAAATCGTAATCTTCATACCTTAATATGGACTCAATTGTATTCGATATGCTGTCAACCGTCCGGGTTGGTATTGCAGGAACAAGATCCCATTGCTCCGGAGTGTGAGAAAGTCTCACGGCACCGCCCTGAGCAGTTCTGACACCATGGTGAATCAATTCTATACCGGCGGTCTTCTCATCATTAAAACCTCCGGTAAAAAGATTATTGTACACAAGGACATTGACTCCCTGAGTCTCGAAATAATCAAGATCATTCAGTTTCAATTCCTGGTTCGAAGCCTGGTTCGAATAATTATTGCATGCTGCTGCCAGCAGCAATACAAAAAATAAAAATAACAGTCTTTTCATACTGAAAAAAATTAAGTATTAGGTAGTGGGTTAAATATAGATATATTTTGCAATAAATATTTGATAATCATGGAATAAAGTAATGCTGTTGGATCCTGAAATTAAAAATAATCCTCTGGTGCCAATAGTTGCCTGAGTGTAAAGGTAAAAAAAACACTCTGAAATACTATAGGCAACAAAATTATTTTACATGGCCGGCCCATCTGCGTCAGACTATGTTGTATTTTAGTTTTCCTTTTAGACAGGACCTGGCTTGCTTGACTATAAAAGTCTGAAAAATAATTATTTTAATGTAAAGGGTAAAATATATTATTGCCGTCTCAGGCGTCTGGGATATTTTTTTTGAGTCAGATGGAATCCTTTCAGGTTCAATTTTTTACACCTCTTTAAAAGTGTCAAAGGTAAATATGAAGACTGAACAAATAAATAAAATTATTGGAAACCCAATCCATAATAATGGAGTCATGCCTATTTTATCTCTCAGTTCTACGAAGATTAAAAAGATTATAAAATAGGTTCCGCCAAAACATAAAGCTACATTAACTCTTCTCTTAGGATCAAAGGTTATTCTTTTATTGCAGTTTTTACAATTCCACTCAGAAAACACGAATTTGAACAGAAACTTCTTAATATATTCACTTTTAGAGTATTTGTAATTGCAATGGGGGCAGGTCCTTGTTTTCATGATCGTAAAAAACTAAGTTACAAAGAAATATTCATAAAATCAATTCAAAATACCAGGGATGTTTTTTTGCCTTATTAATTTGTCTCTGGTACAGGAGCAATCAAAGCCGGGATAGTATAGTAAACATGTAGTCCGTACTATGTTATGTGCTTTGATAAAATTTTTTGAACACAACCAAACAGATCTTCAGGAGTTTCTGCAATCTGATCCGGATTCAGCGATGCCAGGATCTCCCTGTCATGAAATCCCCATACTACTGCAATGACTGGTATCCCGATTCTTTTTGATGCTTCAATATCTCTCGTTTCATCACCAACATATATTGCATTGTCTTTCAAAATATTTTCATTATCAAATAACTTTTTTAGGATAAGGTTTTTGCCAAATAAGCTTTTCCCGCTGTAAATGAAATCAACAAAATCTGACATTTGATTATTATCCAAAAACATCTCTACATTTTTACGTGAATTGGATGTTAATATGCCCATTCTCAACCCTGAGTTCTTTATTTCAATAAGGGAATTGAAGATCCCTTTTACGGGTTTTAATTCATGAATACGAGCTTTTAATTCCTTTCTTACGCGAAGCAGGATTAAAGTCAATTTGATATTTGAAATTCCATATGCCTTGACAAGTTCCTGAGGTCTCATAGTCCTTAACATAGCCAAATCCTTCTCTTTGACAGGTTTGCAATCATATTCGGAAGCTATTGAATTAAAGGTACTTAAGCCTAGCTCAATTGTGTCGGCAATAGTTCCATCGAAGTCGAAGATTATATATTTATTTCCTGCCATACTACTTCAGTAAATTGAAATTCACATAATGTAAAGATTGTTATTCACATCGAATGCAGCTTACATATCTTAACGATTGAATCAGAGTTGTTCTATTCCTTTTGATAAAGTCCTATATAAATCCTGTTTTGAGTAAATTTCTTTATTAATCTCCAATCGCTGTCATTTGAAAATAATGAATCTGTAACTTCATCTGTGACGTTAAATGCATTTGAATACAGGACATACTTGTTTTCAAATGGAACACCTCCATAGACATCACTTTTATTATTTTCTATGTGAGTCAGATACCTGGAACGTTTATTTGGGAAAAAAGTTCCGATTTCTTTCTTGTCGATATTATTTTCTGCAATATACGTATGCATTTTCTCAGATACCTTTAAATAATTCCAGTGAATTGTAGTTGCATCCCATCCCTGGCTTATTTCCCTTGGATATAACCAGAAATGCCCGCTTGCCAATACCAGAAATGTAAACGCCAGCCATAAGAAGGGGTATTTAAGATAGTTTTTTATCCAGTAAACGGTCAGGATAATTACCGGGATTATAAGTGGAAGAAAATAACGGTGACCAGATGGGATCGAAGAAGAAACAAGGATTGGAAAGAATACAATGAATTGTCCAATAATTATCATCAATGTGATTTTCAGGGTTTCATCCTGAATTTTTCCAATAGATGCAGATTTGAGCAGAAAAATCAGGAAGAACACAAACAGCCCGATTCTGCCGAAATCAATCAAGCGCCAAATAAAGATTAACGTATTCCAGATCATACGATTAAAAGAAGCAAACTCTCCTGAGCCCTGCCATTCATTCGAAACAGTATTATGTATTATCCATCCTTTATTTATCCTGAATAAGATTAGAAAAGCCAGCAAGGAAATAATGCCAGGTATATATTTCAAATAATCTTTGAACCTGATTTTTTTATTTAAACGGATGTAATCATATAAAACATTGAATATTAATACTCCTCCTGC
>CAYNRI010000127.1:0-5647 GCA_964399575.1 uncultured Rikenellaceae bacterium | reverse complement strand
AAAAGGGAGAGCTTGTCTCCCTTATATTCAGCGGTGCGGACGGGACTCGAACCCGCGACCCTCGGCGTGACAGGCCGATATTCTAACCAACTGAACTACCGCACCAAAGAACTCTTTATTTTGTTTCTTCTATTTGAAGAATGTCTATTATTATCGTGTTGGGGCTCGAACCCGTCCCGCCTCAGGCGGGATGACAGGCCGATATTCTAACCAACTGAACTACCGCACCAAAGAACTCTTTATTTTGTTTCTTCTATTTGAAGAATGTCTATTATTATCGTGTTGGGGCTCGAACCCGCCCGATATTCTAATCCCGATTCAATCGGGAAACTACCGCACCATTTTTCAATGCGATGCAAAAATAGTTGAAATTTTAATTCTGCAAAACAAATATATTAAAAAAACAGAAGCCGGCCCCCTTCTGGTCCGGCTTTCTGCTCAACAATGGGTCTCCCTACCTCAAAGGGAAACCGCGGTGGACAACTATTCACCTGACGTACGCTGATTCAGCGTAGTAAAATATGTTAACCCGTTAATCTCGGTCATATCTACTATTTTAAACCCGTGAGAATCGAGGATCTCTTCAACCTCATTCCTTGTCATTCTTCTGTCGGTCCTGGCATCGAGGAAATCAATGAATTTCTTATAAAAAGCTTTTGTATTATGAAATGGAGAACCATTTACCTTGCCATTTCTGCTTTCTGTAAAACAGCCAATAAACCTCGCATCAGATGGCAGAACACGGAAAATTACATGCAGAAAACTATCAAGATGTTTTATATGGTTAAGTTTTTTAATGTTGACAAGAACTTTAACATCTGCAAGATCATTCTGATCGTAATAAAAATGATGTTTTGAAGACAGAACTAACAAGTCCGTCTCCTTCATAAATCCTCTGTGTTCAAGATAGTCCAAAAAATTATCTCCACCTTCTGCCAGTAGTTTATCCTTTACAGGATTAGGGACCGGTGGTATTACAGATGATTGCTTACGATTGTATATCTTGTCAGCAACCTTTAGTTTAATAAGTTCGGTCTCGTTTAAATTTATTACTGATGCGTTGTCCATTTTTAAATCTAATTGTACATTGTAAAAGTATATCTTAACCTAATATGGGTCAAGTAGCTAAAGCCCAATTAGTGAGCATTTGAAATGTAAATTACTTTCATTAATCCTTCAAATCAGGATGGTTATAAAGCTTATAAAACTGTTGACAAGCAGTTATTATCCGTTAGTCAAAATTGCACTAATATTTACAACAGAAAGGGCCAGTAAAAGTTCACCGAGAGCAGGGAAAGAACCTATTGAATTGAAAATAAATAATTTATAAGGGGAGCAAACAGGAATTACTGATCAAATTACAGCAATGTAAATTTTGACAAACGGCCGATAAACGAAGATAAAAATCAATGAATTCTGTCATTTTGTTCTCCCGTAGTGGTCTGTGAAGGTGATAAAAAAGTCAATTTTCATCTTGCCACGTGTATTTTTAAGATTTATCTTCAATGTCTCAATAGTGAAAACATTAAACAAATAAAAGATGGACTGTTTATATCCGGAGAGCTTTGCAAGGTTTTATGATATTATTTACCATACTCAGAGGGATGGTGTCGATAATGAATATTTTCTGAATAAGATAAAAAAAACAAAAGGCAGGGTTCTTGAGGCAGGAGTAGGTACCGGCCGTTTGTTCGCAAGTGCCTTGAAAAGCGGTGCCGATGTTTATGGGCTGGATATTAGTCCGAATATGATTGAAGTACTGAAGAAGAAGCTCGACAAGGATCAGCAAAAAAGGATCTCTCTTCAGAATCTAATCGATTTCAGATACGATTTTAAATTTGATCTGATAATAGCGCCGTTCAGGGTGATAATGCATCTTGCTGACAAGAATGATCAGATCACTGCAATAAATAATGCCTATGAGCATCTCAATAAAGGTGGAAGGTTCATATTTGATGCATTTATCCCTGACCTGAAGCAGTTGCTTAACGGATTGAACAAGGTAACTGATTTTGAAGGGGAATATGCTGAGGGAAAAAAGATATGGAGGGTAGTATCGACAGTTCCTGACATGATGAGGCAGGTCATAGATGTGAAATTTCACCTGGAGTGGGAAGAAGATAATGGCATAAAACAGGCTGACTGGAATACACCGCTGAGGTTCTTTTTCAGGTATGAGCTTGAGCATCTTGTTGAGAGAAGCCGCTTTGAAAGCTACAGCATTGCAGGTGACTATAACGGCAATGAACTGAACAATGCTTCAAAAGATTTCATCGTTACCTGTACAAAGGCCTGAACGAGGGGGAATCATTTTATTTTATATCACTAAATTTTTTTTTCAATCTTAGAATGTCTCAATAGGATTTTTTTGTGTAATTTTATTAGCCTGTGTGGGATAATTAGCCAGACATAAGTGCGTACTAATTGTAGTTCAATATGTTACTATTTCATAGCTTATGTGACTGACGTGTCGGGAGATTGCAAAAATTTCAGGCAAGACTAACATTTACCCGTGCTAAACATATGAAAAAGAAAGTTTTTATTCGCATTTTTTTCCACAGGGATGAGTGGAGATATGGTATATTTTTCGATTACGACCCGGATATCCTGAAATCAGTAAAAAGAATTGAGGGAATTGCCTGGAGTCAGACGAATCTTTGTTGGTATACTTCGAAAAATGAAGCATCTTTAAAGAGAATATTAGAAGTCTTAAAGGATAAGGTTGATATTGACATATCGGCTATATCACTACCTTCAGAGAAAAGGAAAATTATTGGACCCCCAGGGGAAAATGAGGAAATAAAGCCTTCTGATCTGGCTATATCAGATGAGATTAATGGCATTGATAAGACAAAAACCACTACAAGGATAATAGCATCCTCTTCCGTTTCGACCGGGTTTGGTCCTGTAAGTTTTTCGATTGATGAAGGTGAGGGTCGTCTGATAATAAAATTCCTTGGCAGGTATGACAAAAACTGGATACAGGAACTACGGAGTTACAGGGACATCAGATACGACAGTTTATCCAGGGAATGGAGTCTGAGATGGTCACAGCTCACTGTTGATTCGCTATCTGATTATTTTTCATCGAGAGGGATAAATGTCAATGTAAGGAAGTATTCAGTATCTCCGCTTATAAAGAACATCCGCGATTCTGCTGCTAATGAAATAAGATCAAGGGAAATCAGTGAAATTGCCAATGAAGGCACTGAAAACGTGCTTCGTCATTTAAAGGAGAAGAGGTACAGCATTCATACAATTAATTCTTATCTAAGTCATTTAAAATTATTTTTCAAATATTGCGGGGACAAGGATCCTGCTGAGATTTCCGATCAGGAGATAGGATCATTCATGCATGATTTTATAGTTACAAATAAATACTCCGCGTCATTTCAGAATCAGGCTATTTCGGCGATAAAGATTTACTATGAGATCAATGGAGGCAAGGAGATCAACAGTTCCGGTTTTGAGAGGCCCCGGAGGAGCAGATCTCTTCCAAAAGTATTTTCGAAGGAAGAGGTGATGCAGATCTTCAATGCCACCAGAAACAGCAAGCATAAGCTGATTTTATGGCTGGTATATTCATGTGGTTTAAGACGCAGTGAGGTTATCAACATAAGGCTTACCGATCTGGATACCTCGCGAGGGACATTACACATACGGGAAGGGAAAGGAAATGTTGACAGGATGGTTCCGATAGCTGAAAAGATATGGGATAAGATCAGGTCTTACCTGAAAAGTTACAAGCCGGTTGAATATTTATTTGAAGGTCAGAAAGGCGGAAGGTATTCCGTTGAAAGTGTCTATAATGTTTTCAAGCAATCATTGCGCAAGGCAGGGATAAATAAGGAAGTAGGCATTCACAGTTTACGTCACAGTTATGCTACTCATCTTCATGAGAGCGGGTTAGACATCAGATTTATACAGGAGTTACTTGGCCACAAGAGTACCCGGACAACAGAGATATACACTCATGTAAGCCGGAGGGATCTTATCAATATAAAGAGTCCGATAGAGGACATGGATATTGGGTAGGAGATTGGAGACCGGAGACCGGAGACCGGAGACCGGAGGCAGGAGACCGGAGACCGGAGATCGGAGACCGGAGGCAGGAGACAATTAAAAAAACGAAAAAACAGGGTAACAATTGGGTAGTGATCGCAATATAACAATAGGAAGGTTTTGGTTTTCCGGAAGGAATTTGAGTATTATCGGATCTGCTGTTTGGGTCTGATGTGGCGGGAGCATGGATTTTTTGAAGGGACAGAACAAAATCACTACTGTGTAATTAATTAATATTCTGGCCCTTAAAATATTAATTAATATATAAAACAGATATGGAAGATTTTGAATTAATATCAGACGAGATCAGGTTACAGATTAAAAAGTGGGAATGCAGGTTACTGAATTTTTCAGATGAAGTCATAGAATCACGGAAGAATAGTCAGAAAAGGACAATCAAGGAGATATTGGGGCATCTTATAGACTCCACCTCGAATAACATACACAGGATAGTACATCTTCAGTATCAGGAAAGTCCTTTTTCATTTCCGAATTATGCCACCTTTGGGAACAATGACAGGTGGATATCAATTCAGGATTATCAGCATGAAGACCGGGGAAATATTGTTCAGTTATGGAAGTATTTGCTTCTTCATTTCTGTCATGTTATAAAGAATATTGACAGATCGAAGTTAGACAACGAGTGGATATCAGGTCCGGATGAAGTTATAACTTTAAGGGCAATGGTATTAGGTTTTCCGGAGCATTTATTACTTCATTTGTCGGAGGTTGAAGCTTTGGCGAATGTCAATGAAGGAAATAAGCCCCAGCATATATCACATTGATTATTAAAATAATATAAATAATGAAGATATCAGCTGCAATTGATATTACTTGCAAACCGGAAGAAGTATTTCCCTGGATAGATGACCCAGGCAAGGCAATGCTTTGGCAGAAAGGAGTCAAAGGAGAAGAGATAATTAAGGAGACACCTGAAAAGATTGGCACCACCTTTAAGGAGACCATGGAAGAAGATGGCAGAATCCTGGAAATGCATGGAATGATCACAGATTATATGCATAATGAATTAATTTCGTTTCATCTGGAAAGCAAAATTCATAGAGTTCAGGTAAATTACTCTATAGTAGGTGAAACAGAAAGATCAATTGTAAAAATCGATTCAACAATTCATTGGAAATTTCCAATGAATATAATATCCTTTTTTATTGGATCTAAAATAAAGGGAAAGATACAGGATCAAACCCGATTTGAACTCTTAGAATTAAAAAGGATATGCGAGGCCAGAATAAAAGAAAATTAACTTGTTTCTAAAATAGCAAGACTCATAATTTTTCGGGACAGAATTTAGTTAGTTAGCAGGCCTCTATTTTCCTGGCCCAATAAAAATTTCTTACAATCAAAAAAGATCGTTTGTTTGACCGGAATTCGACAGGTGACAACACGGTTCAATTTTATAAGCTTGCAAGGCGGTTATCATACAGTCACTACTAACACAATCCAAAGAAGAATAATAATTCTTCTAATTTACCTTTTTCGCATCTTATGATTAATTTTACTACTCATATAAACGAGTTAGCGGCTATATTACAACCGACCGTGCTAAACAGAAAGTTCATATATTTGC
>CAYNRI010000126.1:0-5869 GCA_964399575.1 uncultured Rikenellaceae bacterium | reverse complement strand
GCAAAATACCTTACGTTGAGGAATCTGCTTTTAAGCTTTCTTGAAATCACAGTAAATCCTGCAACAGCCAGTAAATAAGTTACAAATCCTGACATAAAAGGTGCTGCCACTTTCATGCAGGGATATGTTGCACGACTGGGTTTGGGAATAACCCTTATCAGGAACCAGATAGTCGATATTATTCCTAACAGAAAAAAAGCAAGCTTCGGAGGCATATTATGATCAGTCATCCAGTCTCTGATACGTCCCAGTTTACCTTTGAGATTTGATATCATGAATCTATCACCGTTTTTCATAAAGATTTTATTAATGATTTATTATTCAACCTTAAAAATTGTGGCCTAAATTAAATTTAAATTTGAGAATGAGAAAAATTTTGAAAAAAAATAAGTATAAATATTTAGTATCAACCGGGTTAGTTTAATAATATTAAACAAAATGATGTATTTGATTTAAAAAATAAAGTTATCAAATAATTAAGTGAACAATTGATTTTAAAATATGATAATAGTAACCCTGAAAAGAAAGACAATTTGAATTGTTTTCTTTTATAATTGCAATTCTTTGTGATTGCACTTGGTCAGTGTGAATGATTTAAGCCGACGGCCGGGAGTCAGGGCTATCTTTTTATAGATGGGGAAATATTATAAAGAATTATTCTTTTTTAGCGGTGAAAACGAACTCCATTTCTAGCATATCAGAGAAATCAGATCCTGCTTCTTTCATATCGGGATCATTTTCTTCATAGCACCATTCGACAATAACCTTAATACCATCTGCTTCAAGCTGTTTCATTTCGGAAAAGATGTCATGGAAAAATTTGGCAGAGGAAGAATTGAAATACGAAAGGTCCATCTTAAAATTGATCGGATTATCCTTGTTGAATATATTGCACCTTCCGCCCTTAATCTCGTCTGCAAATCTTTTAATCCATTCTATAACAGGGTAGTACATTTGCATGACGTCTTCAGGGGAAGATGTTCCCCTGATATAAAATAATCTATCATCCGGTGATAACATTATTTCGGGAGTCCTTCTGCCTTCTTCAATAAATAGTTTTTGCATTGCTGGAATTTCAATTAGAGTGTTTCATTTTAAAGTTACAAAGCTAAGATTATCCGGAAAGGATAAAAGACCAATTTATTCACGTGATTCAGGAATTAATTAACAAGATCAAGATTATTTTTCAATAATCTACAGGTTCATCTCTGAAAACTGCATCTTTGAAGAGGTCTGACCCGGGAAGAAGTATTTTATAATTAAGCTTAATATCGTAACCAAGGTTAAGTGATCTGGCGTTGAATTCCATGAGGTGGCCACCGATAGTCTTATCGTCCGAGATGAAATGCAGGTGGAAGCCCATTGTATTTATATCACCAATATATTGCGGGCACCAGAAACCCACAAGTGTCCCTCTGATGTTCCTTGCTTCATAGACCGGGCGGTCGGCAAGCATCTCGGTCAGGGATAGATCATAAGGTTTATTTTGGGCATTTGCACCTCCGCATTTTATATAATCAAATTCTCCGGTAATGCGGAAGGCATAAAAATAATTTTTTGAGGGTAGTTTTTCTTCCACATAAGTTTTCAGAGACGGATATGTTATTTCTCCGTCCATCGTGAACTTTCCATCCTGATCATAGAAAGTGACTATTGAATATGGGATAAATGTATCATCTCCGGGCTTTTCTATCTTCCCATCCTGTGAGATCCTGTAAATAATGCCGTCAAGCACCACCATTTCTCCATCCATATGGTTATATGTACCCAGACCAAAGTCACCATTTTTTTTCAACCTGCCAATAGTCATGTTTCCTTCAAGGACTCCATTGTCAAGAGCTTTTAAAACTGAATAGTGAAAGATCATGTCCTTATTGTCTGAAGAACAACCTGCTAAAAGCAAAAACAGTAAAGGAATGAATATCTTTTTCAACTTATAAATTGTTTGGTAAATTCTATTTAAATATAAGAAATGTATAAGATTATTTTGAGGAATATAAAAAGAAAGGCGGCAACAGGGAAGGAGGGAAATTCTTTGCGTAAATAAACCTTATAAACCTAAGTTGCCGCCCATGGTGTATCTATAAGTTTAATATGGATTGATACCCCTTTGTGACCTTAGAATCATTCTAAATTAGGGGTTTTTAATTAGGTTTTTTTAATATAAGAAGTATGTGGCTAATAATCAGGTAGTTTAGTTTCAAGTGTCAGGGAAATGAATTTTATCAGTTTTTAATGGCATAAAAAGAAATTGAAATAATTATTGAAATATTATTCTCTGATTAGATATATTGCATTTGCAAATGAAAGAACTGATAAAGAAGATAATTCCTCCCGACAGGTGGAAATTGCCTGTAATTTTGGTGGCTGGCATATTTACGGGCCTGGGGATCTATTCAGTATATATTTCAAATGCCGCTTCATACCTGGGAGATAAACCCGAAACATGTGTAAACTGTCACATTATGGCCCCTCAGTATGCAACATGGTATCATAGTTCACACCGTGAAAGGACTAACTGCAATGATTGTCATGTGCCTCATAACAATGTGCTTAACAAATATTTCTTTAAAGCTAAGGATGGTTTAAGACATGCAACAATTTTTACATTACGGAAAGAACCTCAGGTCATCTTTATCAAGGATGCAGGCAGGGAGGTTGTTCACAAAAATTGCATAAGATGTCATAAGGAGCTTATTACTGATACGAAATTACTTAGCTATACCAGGATTACCCGGGATTTCAGGATGAGCAGAAAATGCTGGGAATGTCACAGGGAGACTCCTCACGGGACAGTTAACAGCTTGTCAAGTGTTCCGTATGCAAGGGTCCCCCTGCCTCAATCACCTGTTCCGCAATGGATGAAGGAAATCATTAACAGGAAAACTGACTAAAACCAATATAAAATGCAGTCGATTCAGGAATTAATAAAAGCAAGACCCTGGCTGGGGTGGATAGTTTTTACCATCACAGTAGGAATTGTATTTCTGCTTGGAATGCTTGCTTCTTCAATAATAGAAAGAAGGGCTGAAGCTGTTTTTGCATATACCCCCGAAATCACTTTTTCACCTGATGAACCAAGAAATGAAATCTGGGGAGAAGTATTTCCCAGGGAATATAATTCTTACTTATTGACATCTGACACCAGTTTCAGAAGCAAATACAACGGAAGCGCCAATGTTGATATGCTTGAAGAATCGCCCCGTATGGCTGTACTGTGGGCCGGATATCTTTTCTCAAGAGACTATAAGCAGGGCAGGGGCCATTTTTATGCAGTCGAAGATATACAAAAAACTCTCCGTACCGGAGCACCTGTCAATGGAGCGCCCAGTCCCCAGCCTAATACCTGCTGGGCATGCAAAAGTCCGGATGTGCCAAGGCTTATGAATAAAACCGGGGTAGCAGAGTTTTACAAAGGATCATGGGATTTAAAAGGATCAGAAATAATTAATTCCATAGGATGCGCTGATTGTCACGATTCAAAAACAATGAATCTGAGGATATCCCGGCCGGCTCTTCTGGAAGCTTTTCAGTCCATGGGGCGTGATATAAGCAAAGTCTCTCATCAGGAAATGAGGAGTCTTGTCTGTGCACAGTGCCATGTAGAATATTATTTCAACAAGAAAACTGTTGAAGGAGTGCAGTATCTGACCTTCCCGTGGAAAAACGGCACGACAGCTGAAGAAATTGAAAAATATTATGATGAAATCGAATTCTCCGACTGGACACATGCTATGAGCAGGGCTCCCATGCTGAAAGCTCAGCATCCTGATTATGAAGTTTATCTTACGGGAGTTCATGCCTCGAGAGGCGTCTCCTGCGCTGATTGTCATATGCCATTCATAAGTGAAGGAGGGCAGAAATTCACTGATCACCATCTCCAGAGTCCCCTGAATAACATAGCCAATTCATGTCAGGTATGTCACAGGGAGGAAACTCAAAGACTTGTCGAAGATGTTTATTCACGGCAGGATAAAATAATTGAGACCAGGAATATTCTTGAAACACTGCTTGTGAGATGCCATGCAGAAGCAAAAACTGCCTGGGACAAAGGTGCAGGGGAAGACCAGATGGAGGATATCCTTAAAGACATAAGACGGGCTCAGTGGCGATGGGACTTTTCAGCGGCAGGGCATGGCAATTCCTTCCACTCACCTGTTGAACTGAGCAGGATTATTGCAGGGGGGATATCTGTTGCCCAGGAGGCAAGGATTAAACTGGCCAGGGTCCTGTCATCACTTGATTATAACATTGAAGTACCCTATCCTGACATCAGTACTAAATTAAAAGCTCAGACTTATATCGGTCTTGATATGGAGACACTTAAAAAAGAAAAGAAAGTGTTTATTGAAACTGTTCTGCCGGAATGGATTAAAGCAGGAAGGGAAAGGGAACAGAATGAGTTTGTATATGCTAAATGAATTAGATGAACATAAAAATAGATTATGATCTATGCACAGGGTGCGGCTTATGTATTAAAGTCTGTGGTTCAAGGCGTATTGCTGAAGGAGCTGACGGGAGGCCATATAAAATAATCGAAGCCGGGTGCAATGATTGCGGCCATTGTGTTGCAGTATGTCCCGTGGATGCCATTGTAAACACAAGGGTTGATATGAGCGAATTCAGGAAAATGATCTCTCCCGGCATTTCAATAGATCAGTTCACCGGCCTGGTAAGGAACAGGAGAAGCATCAGGAATTTCAAACGTGAACCACTTAAGAAGGAGCATATAGATCAGATCCTCAATGTTGTCAGATATATCCCCACAGGATCCAACAAACAGGGATTAAAATATAAATTTATAACCGATCCGGAATTGCTTCGAAAAATAAAGGATGAGATGGCTTCAAAAATGAGGCGGGTTTCCGGAATTGCCAATATGTTCCCTGTGAAGTACTTTGTGAGCAGGAAGAGCCGGACAAGTTCAAAACGATTGGTGGATTTGTACGATAAGGGCTATGATACATTTCTTAGAGGCGCTCCCTGTCTTCTTGTAATATATTCTGAAGATAAATATTTCAGGATAACCCAGTGGGATGCCGGAATAGCAAGCAATACAGCAGACCTTGCAGCGCAGACAATGGGAATCGGCACCCTGATGAACGGATATTTCGTTATCCTGTCAAACCGTTTCAG
This sequence comes from uncultured Rikenellaceae bacterium, assembly GCA_964399575.1. GTDB lineage: Bacteria > Bacteroidota > Bacteroidia > Bacteroidales > VadinHA17 > LD21. Next base: position 733 of record CAYNRI010000126.1, on the reverse strand, counting down.
ATCAATAAGAAAGCTGATACAACTAACAAAAAGGCAAACTGTACTTACAGCGGTTTGCCTGGGGTATCCTGATATCAGGTACCGTAAAACAGTCTCCCGCAGGCCACTGGATGTGACTTTTTTATAAGGATTTATCTCGGTTCCGAAATAGAATTCTTGCTCCTGTAGTTCTCAATAATTGAAATCCCCGGATATCCGAGACCGGTAAGTTCAGGATAAAACTTATAGGTCTCTTCCCTTGTGTAAAATCCTGTTACTATTACGTGGAAGTAATCCCATTGTTCTACTATTTCAACAGGTAATTTTAATTTTGAACGTATTCTTCGCTGAGCCCTCAGAGCTTCATTTTTCTTACGGAAGACACCTACCTGAAGAGCGAAGGTTGGTTCCTGAACAGCAGGTTTTTCTTCCAGGGCAGGTACAGATTGCTGAATTTCCGGAGTGGACATGAGAGTATCCGGTTTTATCACAGGCGGGGCAATTGTATCCCTGCTGCTGACAGGCGGGATCCAGAGATCCTTCTGACCCAGGAATCCGAGAGCCCTTACAATTTTATCTATCTCCTCAATATTTTCAAATCCGGTTATCTGGACTTTATAGAATCCATCAGCAACAATTATCCGGACCGGCTTATTCAGCGTGGCAGATAGTTTGTCTTTAAGGTTAATTGCGTAAATTTCGTTGCGGAATGCTCCAGCCTGCAGTACCATTTCAAAGCTGAATACCGGAATAT
>CAYNRI010000125.1:0-6025 GCA_964399575.1 uncultured Rikenellaceae bacterium | reverse complement strand
TATACAGGGAGGAATTTGAACACGACAGCTGCGGAATCGGATTTGTTGCACATCTGAAAGGCAGAAAATCTCATTCAATTATAATCCAGGGTCTTGATATCCTGAGAAATATGCTTCACCGGGGAGCTGAAGGTGCTGATAGTAAAACAGGCGACGGGGCCGGGGTTCTTATCCAGATACCCCGTGATTTCTATCTTATCCAGGGCTTTTCCCTTCCTCCTGAAGGTCAGTTTGGTACCGGACTTCTCTTCCTTCCTAAGGATAGGGATGATGCAGGTAAATGTACTGATATCCTTGTAGATGTAATAAAAAAGGAAAAAGTTGACATTATTGGCTTCAGGGATGTCCCCTGTGACAGCAGCGTCCTTGGAGAAATATCACTGGCATCCGAACCCGGGATAACACAGATCCTTCTTGGAGCAGACATACCCCAGGAGGATCTGGAACGCAAACTATATATAATAAGGAAACAGGCTGAAAGGATTATCCGCGAATCGGATATCAAACAAAAAAACGTCTTCTACATCCCAAGCCTTTCAACCAAGGTACTTGTATATAAAGGAATGCTGACATCCACACAGCTGGGTGAATATTACAGGGATCTTACCGACGAGAGGATGCAGAGTGCCATTGCACTTGTCCATTCAAGATTCAGCACAAATACCTTCCCTTCATGGGATCTGGCGCAACCGTTCAGAATGCTCGGACATAATGGTGAGATAAATACTATCCGCGGTAACAGGATGTGGATGGAAGCAAGAGAGTCTATACTCAAATCTGATAAGCTCGGGGATCTGACAAAGATATACCCTGTCATTGAACCTGGCAAAAGTGATTCAGCCTCACTTGATAACGTCCTTGAATTCCTCATAATGAGCGGCAAATCACTCCCTTATGCCATGTCAATACTTATTCCTGAATCAATTAATTCAAAAAATCCTATCTCTGACGAATTAAGGGCATTCTATCACTACCATTCAACATTCATGGAACCCTGGGACGGACCTGCCTCCCTGATCTTTTCAGATGGCAGATACATTGGCGGCATGCTCGACAGGAACGGCCTCCGGCCTTCAAGATACCTCATTACAACAAACGACCTGATAGTAATGGGTTCTGAAACAGGGGTTCAGACATTTTCTCCCAGGGAGATTAAGGAGAAGGGAAGATTGAAACCAGGGAAAATGCTGCTTGTCGACACTCATGAAGGTAAAATCTACTATGATGATGAACTTAAAGCCAGACTGGCCAATGAATATCCTTATGAACAATGGATCCAGGAGAATATGGTAACCCTCGATAAGATCGAGACCGGCCATATTGTTAAACCTGATATAGGTGATGATTATGAGAAATATTTAAGCTCATTCAATTTCACAGCTGAAGATATAAACAGGATAATAAAAGAAATGGCTGCTAGCGGGAAGGAACCTACAGGTTCGATGGGAAATGATGTACCTCTTGCAGTCCTTTCTCACAAACCCTACAGACTATTCGATTATTTCAAGCAGCTTTTTGCTCAGGTAACAAACCCCCCTATCGATCCAATAAGGGAAGAACTAGTTATGACTTTGTCGGGTTATCTCGGGTCTCTCCAGCAGAACCTGCTTGATGAATCACCGGATAAAGTGAAAATGGTAAGATTTAAAAATCCTGTTATCTCCAACACATATTTTGAAATAGTCAGGAACCTTAGATATAAGGGATTTTCTGCAGCCAGCCTCTCAATGCATTTCGATGCAAAAAGAGGTGGAGAAGGTCTTCTCGATGCTGTTGAAAGACTCTGTCTTGATTCTGAAAAGGCAGTTGATGAAGGTAAGAACTATATAATTTTATCCGACAGGGGCATAAGCGTTGATAAAGCGCCTATACCCTCATTAATGGCCGTTTCAGCTGTTCACCATCATCTGATTAAAAAAAGGAAGCGGATGCAGATCGACCTTGTCGTTGAGACAGCAGAGCCGCGTGAAGTAATGCATTTTGCTCTGCTTTTCGGATACGGAGCAAGTATTATCAATCCTTACATGAGTTTTGCAGTTATCGACAGACTTGTAAAAGAGAAAGCTATTCAGCTCGATTATCAGAAAGCTGAAGAAAACTATATCAACGCTATCAATAAGGGATTACTTAAAATCATGTCAAAGATGGGGATAAGCACTCTAAGGAGTTACAGATCATCACAGATATTTGAAGCGATTGGCATACATTCTGATGTAATAAATAATTACTTCACCGGTACTATAAGCCGTATTGGGGGAATAGGACTTGAAGAGATTGCCGGGGAAACACTGATCCCCCACAGGAGAGCTTACAGTGATGAACCTTTTTGTGAAAAACTGAACCAGGGCGTCTATTCCTTCCGTAAGAACGGTGAACATCATGCATGGAATCCCGAGTCTGTTGCATTGCTACAATGGAGCACCAGAACAGGTAACAGGGAAAAATTCAGGGAATACTGCAGGCTCGTGAATGATGATACTGCTTATCCGGGATTCATAAGAGGGTTGCTCAGACTGAAAAAGAATCCTGTTCCTCTCGATGAGGTGGAACCGGCAGAGAATATAATGAAACGTTTTGTTACAGGTGCGATGTCATATGGTTCGATCAGCCGTGAAGCACACGAGACTCTTGCGATAGTCATGAATCGTATCGGAGGAAGAAGCAACACCGGAGAAGGTGGTGAGGATCCTGAACGATTCAGTTTTCATGAGGATGGTACAAGTAAAAGGAGCTCAATAAAACAGGTAGCAAGCGGACGCTTTGGTGTTACAACAGAGTACCTTGTAAACGCTGATGAAATTCAGATCAAGATCGCCCAGGGAGCAAAACCCGGGGAAGGAGGACAGCTTCCAGGTCATAAGGTCGATAAAATTATTGCCAGAACCAGGTATTCTATCCCTGGGATAACACTTATCTCGCCCCCTCCCCACCACGATATTTACTCTATAGAGGACCTTGCCCAGCTAATTTTCGACCTCAGAAATGTCAATCCGTCGGCCCGAGTGAGTGTTAAGCTTGTTTCCGAGAGCGGTGTAGGGACTATTGCAGCGGGAGTGACAAAAGCAGGAGCTGATCTGATTACTATAAGCGGTTTTGAAGGTGGTACCGGAGCCAGTCCTTCCTCATCAATAAAACATGCGGGACTGCCTCTCGAGCTTGGTCTTACTGAGACACAACAGACTCTTGTAATAAATAACCTGCGACGCAAGGTGAAATTACAGGCTGACGGACAACTTAAAACCGGAAAGGATATAATTATGGCTGCACTTATGGGAGCAGAAGAATTCGGTTTTTCAACAAGCGCACTGGTAGTCCTGGGCTGTGTCATGATGAGGAAATGCCACCTTAACACATGTCCTGTTGGCATAGCTACACAAAATCCGGAACTGAGAAAACGTTTCTATGGTAAAACAGAATACCTGATGAATTTCTTCCGTTTCCTTGCTGAGGATGTAAGAGAGTATCTTGCAGAACTTGGTTTCCGCAAGCTTGATGATGTGATCGGTCGTTTGGATCTTCTTGAACGAAATCCCGGGATCAACAACTGGAAGATAAAGAACCTCGATCTGTCAGGTCTGCTATCCCTTCCTGCAGAGTCTGATCATAATCCTATGCGTTGCGTGGAAAAACAGGAGAGCAAGCTCGACAAAGTACTTGATCATGAACTGATCTCAGAAGCCATGAAAGCGATTTCTGACAAACAAGCTGTTGAGATCTATAAATCGATCAGGAATACTGACAGAACAACCGGGGCTATGTTATCGGGTAAGATTACATCCATCTATGGTTCAGCCGGATTGCCAGACGGAACAATAAAATGCAGATTCTCCGGATCTGCCGGCCAGAGTTTCGGGGCCTTCCTTTGTAAGGGCATTGAATTGTTCCTTGCCGGGGACTCCAACGACTATCTCGGCAAGGGACTCTCGGGAGGAAGGATTATTGTAGTCCCTCCTCCGGGATCGACATTCGAACCTGACAAGAACATAATTATTGGTAATACTGTTCTCTATGGTGCTACAGCCGGCGAAATATATGTAAGCGGTGTTGCAGGAGAAAGATTTGGTGTCCGTAACAGCGGTGCCACAGCTGTTGTTGAGGGTGTCGGGAACCACTGCTGTGAATATATGACCGGCGGAAGAGTGATAGTGCTTGGCCGGACCGGAAGTAACTTCGCAGCAGGTATGAGTGGCGGGGTAGCTTTTGTCCTGAATGAAACAGGACATTTCGACTATTACTGTAACATGGGAATGGTGGAATTATCCCTTGTCGAGGATCTCAATGATTTAAGCGAACTGAATAACCTTCTTACCCGTCATTATGAGTTCACCGGCAGTGTAAAGGCAAAAATGATCCTGGATGATCCTGATAAATATCTTCCAATGTTTATTAAGGTCATTCCTTATGATTACAAGAAGGTCCTTCAGGAACAGAAGCTTGAAGAGCTGAAAAAGAAGATTGCTGGTGTTGAGATGGATGTGGAATTTGATGCAGGAAAATAAAAAGGACAAAGAATTAAAGAAAAAAGAAAAATGGGAGACATTACAGGTTTTTTAAAGATAAAGAGAAAGGAAGCAGGGAACAGGCCTCTGCATGAAAGAATATATGATTTCAGTGAGGTTGAACAGACACTGAACAGTGAAGACCGGATGCTGCAGGCTTCACGCTGTATGGATTGCGGCATACCCTTCTGCCACTGGGCATGCCCTGTCGACAATCTTATTCCTGAGTGGAACGACCTCCTCTACAGAGGTGATTGGAAGGCAGCATACGAAAGGTTGCAGGCTACTAATAATTTCCCGGAGTTCACCGGCAGGATTTGCCCTGCCTCATGCGAGCATGCCTGTGTCCTTAACCTGACCCTGGAACCGGTTACAATTCGTGAAAATGAAGTTGCAATAGTTGAGAAGGCTTTTGCCGAAGGCTATATTAAACCGATGGCGCCTAAGATCAGAACAGGAAAAAGTATAGCTGTCATAGGAAGCGGACCGGCCGGTATGGCTGCTGCCGATCTTTTAAATAAAGCCGGGCATACTGTAACTCTCTTTGAAAAGGACGAAAGAGCCGGAGGACTGCTCAGGTTCGGGATCCCAGATTTCAAACTAAGCAAGGCCACTATCGACAGAAGGCTTAAACTGATGGTAAGTGAAGGGCTTCAGATACGCACCGGTGTAATGGTTGGAAAGGATATCGCAACAGGCAGTCTGATTGATGATTATGATGCTGTCTGTATAGCTATCGGAGCAGGTCAGCCTCGCAGATTACCTGTTGAAGGAAGCGAATTTGAGGGTATTCATTTTGCAATGGACTTCCTGTCGGCCCAGAACAGGATCAATTCGGGATCTCTGTCACCAGCCGATAATAATATTTCAGCTGAAGGGAAAAAGGTACTTGTAATTGGTGGTGGGGATACCGGCTCTGACTGTGTCGGGACAGCCATCCGTCAGAAGGCAGCTAAAGTGACACAGATTGAGATACTGCCGAAGCCTCCTCTGACCCGAACCCCAGATAATCCCTGGCCCTATTACGGGAAAATACTTAAAACATCAACATCACATGAAGAAGGGTGCGATAGGTTATGGAGCATCTCCACTGTGAGGTTTGTTGGCGACGGGAAATTAACACGGGGAGCTGAAGTGGAAGATGTTTCCTGGGAAAAGAAAAACGGTGCCTATGTAATGACACCTGTTAATGGAACAAGAAAAGTAATCGAAGCTGACCTGGTGCTTCTGGCCCTCGGATTTGTCCACCCTGTGATAGACGGATTGGTTACTGAACTGAGTCTGGAACTCAATGAGAGAAAGAATATCCGGGTAAACAAGTCCCTGGCAACAAACATCCCGAAGGTGTTTGCTGCCGGAGACTCAGTGAACGGCGCAAGCCTTGTTGTTAATGCGATCGCTTCAGGGAGAAAAGCTGCCCGTGAGATTGATAATTATCTCCGAAGCATCTGACAGGATCAGTCAATCCTCTGGGCCTCCTTTTCTGCAGTACTTCCCATGTCCCGGACCGTACGGATCAGCCTGAC
>CAYNRI010000124.1:0-6101 GCA_964399575.1 uncultured Rikenellaceae bacterium | reverse complement strand
TTGTTTGGTGATGTTATTATGGCCGAAGTTGGTGCCACCATGGTAGGAAGCATCGTACAAACTTATAATGGAAGCTCCGTAAAGAAAGGTAAAGAAAAAGGCTACTTTAAATTTGGAGGCTCAACAGTAGTACTGCTGTTTGAAAAAAGTAAAATCAACATTGATAAGGATTTATTGACCAATACTGCAAGGGGACATGAAACTGCTGTTAAAATGGGAGAAAGAATTGGTGATGCTTCTCTTAATCAATAATTAGTCGGGCATAAGATTTCTAAGACTTTTCAAAACAGGCTATTTCACTCTTTTAGCCTCAGTAAAACCATAACTTGTATTTATTCCCCGGTGAGTGGTTCAGCTTATAGAAATGTCAATTATATTTATGGAGAAATAAATCTGACAATTAAAAACTATATTCTTAAATTAATTCTATTATGGCAAAATTATCTACCAGAAAGAAGCCTGACAGAACAAAGCATTACGCTTTGCTCATATGCTTGATTTTATTCAGTTTTTTATCTTCATGTTTAAATAAAAAATCAGGTTCCGATTCTAAAGATCGTATTTCAAGTCCGGGCCAATATTCCGGCTATAGTGATGTTATTTACGCTGATGATTATGAAATGAGTTCTCAGTATGTGGAGATGAGAGATGGCACAAAGCTCGCGATAGATATTTACCGTCCTAAGGATACAATAACAGGAGAAGTAATAAAAACGCCGCTTCCTGTTATATGGATGCATACCCCGTATAACCGCAGGTATAATGACAACAGGAAAGGAGCACTGACAGTTGATAACTACGCAGGTACCGCGAGCAGACTGATAAAATATGGCTATGTGGCTGCGACTGTTGATTTTAGAGGGCTTTTCGCATCCTACGGACATAATGAGGGATACAACCGGGGTGAATGGATCAGTTCAGCCCGAAATGATGCATACGATGTCACGGAATGGCTTGCCAGACAGCCATGGAGTAATGGAAATATAGGTATGTGGGGCTGTTCGGCCACAGGCGGTAGTCAGATGCAGGCTGCTACAACTGCGCCCCCGCATCTGAAAGCTATATTTCCGATGAGCTTTGAGTTCGATGTATATGATTTCCGTGTACCTGGCGGTATTACAGGAGCCAGGGGAGGCGTCATGCCAAGGAGACCGGGAGGTCCATCGCCACAGGAAATGCGGGATGTATTAGCGGCACCGGTAGATGCCGATACTGACAGCATGTTGCTTAAAAAAGCTAAAGCTGAACATGCGGGAAACATTGAAAGCGAAGGTGATCTGCCCTTCCGTGATAGTTATTCTGAGTACCTTACTGATGAAGATTCAAAACAATGGTGGATAAAAAGCAGCCCTTCAACATATATGGACCAGATCAATGCTTCCGGTATAGCCATGTATATGGCTGTTAACTGGGATGAAGGATCAACCAAACCCGGTCCTTTTTTTGCCATTAATAACTTCACAATACCGGCTAAGCTGATTATAGGCCCGGGAGTGCACTGCGACTGGGGTACCTCTATGAAACTGACCGGATTTGACATTACTGTAGAGGAACGCCGGTTCTTCGATTACTGGCTTAAGGGCATCGATAATGGTATAATGGACGAAGACCCAGTGTATTATTTCACATATAACGCTCCGGCAGGGTCTGAGTGGCGTTCGGCCAAAAAGTGGCCTCTGCCGGAAGAAGAAAGAGTCGAATATTATCTTGGCGAAGGTTCACTTAGTACTACAGAGCCGACAGGAACAAATAAAAAAGACCGGACCATTGTTAATTATGATGTCAGACCAGGTGATGCAACTGCCGGAAAACTTATGTATGAAACTGCTCCACTAAGCGAAGATGTCCAGGTCACCGGTCATCCGACAATAAACCTTTGGGTATCATCAACAGCTACTGATGGAGATTTCATTGCCACGATTCAGGATGTAGCACCCGATAGTACTATTTCATCATACAACGTTTATGGACAGCAAAGAGCATCAATGAGAAAACTGGCCGAACCTCCTTATAACTACCTGGGATTACCATGGCATAGTTTCATGCAGGCAGACGTTATGCAATTGGTGCCGGGAGAACCGGCTGAACTTATATTTCCGATTCTGCCCTTATCAATGATTTTCAAGGCAGGTCATAAAATACGGCTTGTTATCAGTTTTTCAGGAAGGGGAACGCCCCGGCTCGACCCGGCTCCGGAAGTGACAATTTACCGTGATGCAACTCATAAATCATATTTAACATTGCCGATTATTGAATAGTAATACAGTTTAATCCCCCTAGGAGATTCTGTTTTAAACCCTCTCTCACACTCAAAATCACACGTGTTTGTTTTATATTGCATTGAAGAATAGTAAAACAGGAAGCTTTTATTATTGGTTATGGGTGAGTCGAAAATACAAACTGATAAATCTTATTGATAGCTTGAGTTAACAACCAATTACAGCCTTTAATGTGTTTTATCGAGTCAATAATACCAATTTTCAGATCGATAAACTAAATAAAATTTCGCCTCAGCGGTTGCCATACTTCAGTGAAATGTTCTCAAGTAACTCTACACTGGTTTTCATATCGGGAAGGTATTAGTTCATATATTTTTAGGAAACTCATTTCCGGTCTTTTCGTGAATATTTTTACTTTTGTTAAATTATACATTAATAAGTCCTTAACATGAAAAAAGGTATATTCCTATTTGTAACAATTGTTACAATTTCATTTCTGTCGAATGTCTACGGACAGGACTGGCCTCAGATATTTGGGCCGGACAGGAACAATAATTCTCCTCAGAAAGGTCTTTTGAGAACATGGCCGGCAAAAGGTCCGGAAGTATTATGGAGCGTCGATGTTGGTGCAGGATATGGCGGACCAGCGGTAAAAGACGGGAAAATATACATGCTTGACCGTGAGAATGATGTGAAAGACATTCTAAGGTGTTTTGATCTGACATCGGGAAAGGAACTCTGGAAATTTGAATATGAAGCTACGGGAACAGTCAGCTACCCCGGTTCAAGAAGTGCGCCGACAATTGACGGCAACTTCGTCTATTCGTGTGGGCATAACGGAGACCTCTACTGTATAAACATAAGCACACATAAACCGGTATGGCATAAAAATCTGATGAAAGATTTCGGCGGAACCAAACTGCCGGTATGGGCGATAACCCAATGTCCGCTTATATACGGTGATCTGCTTTTCGTGTCATATTCAAAGAATCCCTATGCCGGGTTGGTTGCCTTTAACAAACTGACAGGAAACATAGTATGGAAAACCGAAGCATTTGCAAATGAGACTTATGCCAGTCCTGCTTTGGCAAAAATAGCAGGAGAGGATCATATTGTGATGGCATTCTCCTCGACCAATACTTATATACATAAGGGAGTTAAGCAATCCAAAGGCAGGATAATCGGTTTCAAACCGCGAACCGGTGAAATTCTCTGGGAATATAATAACTGGGAGAATGCGATCCAGGTAGCTCCGGCTGTTGATGTTGGGGACGGAAGGATTATTGTCGTGGGAGGATATGATCTTGGAACAGTGATGATAAAAGTCGAAAAGAAAGCGGATGGCAGCTATACAGTGAAAGAGCTTTTCAGGCATAATGATTTTGGTGATCATACAAAACCACCGGTATTGTACAATGGATATTTCTATGCCCAGTTCTCAACAAACAACAGGCGCGACGGCCTGTGCTGTATGAGCATTGATGGTAAAGTCATGTGGAAAACGATGCGTTCACCTTCTTTTGATAAAGGCAGTATGATACTGGCAGACGGGCTAATACTGGCGACAGATGGCAATAAAACCCTTTATCTCATACAGCCGGATCCTTCGGGATTCAAGCGACTGGCTTCAGCTGAGATCCTTGAAATGGGTCAAAACTGGGGTCCGATAGCGCTTGTCAATGGCAGACTTCTTATTCGGGATCAGAGCAGGCTATTGTGTGTCAAAGTAGCAAAATGAAAGGTTCCCGCTTTTGTACCCCAGGTTTCGTCAAGACTCATACTCATACAGAAATTTCCTTTGATTTCTTATTTTAAACAGTCACCGGAAGTTTTAAAGACACTTCAGAAAGACAAGGTCCTGAAGAGCCTTACTCTTAACAGAAAAGGAAGAATATAGAAGAGATGTTTAAGTGAACTGGGGTAGGTTCCTTACAGTGGATTAAAAAAACTCAGTGACGAGTCAAGCGAGTTTTATCCGGTTAAGGATGCCCTTCAATGTAATTCACCCGATCCACTGGATCCTTAGCTGAGGCTATATTTTTTTGCAATTACAGCCTCCTGCACTTCACGTTTGAAGCTTAACGAGGTTAGACACAAAACTTATCAAAGTCAATATTTCTGAAAATTATTCTAAAGCGGAGGCTGTTAAGATATACTAATAGCTCACCAGAGCCATACGGATATTATGCTTACGTTTATGATCCTGCTATTTCCACCATGTTTCTCCCTGGACCAGATATTTTTCCTTTATCAGTTTTTCATTTAATTCAATACCAAAGCCGGGCCTGTCACTCAGCTGAAGGTGCCCTTTTACTATCATTTCCTTATCATATCCAAGAACATCAGGATCGCCGTTAACCCCTTTGCCTGAGCGGTTCATTGCATTGTTTATAAAGGTTTCATGCGCTACAAACTCACGAACAGTGGCTGCAAAATTAACTGATGCAATAGTGGCAATCGGACTGGCGACATTATGTGTACAGACCGGGATGTAGTATGTCTCGGCAAGGTCGGCAATCTTCTTGGCTTCAAGAAGTCCTCCGGCCATTGACACATCAATTTCAATCATGTTAACTCCTTGATTTACAATAAAGGGCCGGAAGTCATCCCTTGTATATAAATTCTCCCCTGTGAGTATCGGGACAGGTGATTTCTCTGTCAGTTTGACCCACTGCTCATTATATGCTATCGGCAGGGGGTCTTCCAGCCAGATGGGACGCATGGGAGCAACAGCATTAGCAACACGCAATGCACTGTCAAAATCAAACTCCCAGTGGCAATGAACGGCTATATCAAACTCCGGCCCTAAAGCTTCCCTCATATTGATAAATCCTTGTGCAATCTTGTCTACCTCAGTGTTTGAAAGCCGGCGGTTGTCAAGGTTGTTCCATCGCTGATCCCTGTCAATATCACTCTTGCATGCTGTCCAGCCCTGACCCAGCATCAACGCTGCAAATTCCTTGCATGAATCCATGTCAAGCATGTTTCTCGGACGGGCTGATGCATAGGCCCGTACTTCACTTACATGACTTCCGCCGCCCAGGATCTTGTGAACAGGTTGTTCGGTAATTTTTCCGATCAGATCCCACAGGGCCATTTCCACTCCCGTAATTGCATGTGTTGCTACTCCATGATTTCCCCCGAAATATGAAGTGCGGGTGCTCATCTTGAATACGAGATAATCCAGATCCAAAGGATCTTTCCCCATTATAATTGGTTTACAGACATTCAGTACAATATCCTTGGCACCATGGCCATTCGAGTCGTGATGGCATTCTCCAATCCCAATTAAACCGGCATCGGTCGTTATTTTGACAAGAGGGCTGACCCGCATACCTATTCTGGTAAGGACACATTGCACATCAGTAATTTTTACTTTTCCTTTAACAGGATTTGCAAAAAGTTCGAAGTTTGGTAAAAAGGCCATCATTGGAACTGTGACAGCAGCGTTTCTTATAAAATTTCTTCTATTCATTTTACAGGCTTTTATAATTTGTTTGTTCTGCAAATTGTTTTAAATTCTGATAATAACCGGAAAACATTTTGTTTTTTTACTCCCGCCACTGTTCTCCTGCAACAAGATACATCTCTTTTAAATTAAAATGAAGATTAATTATTGAACAGGTTTCTTCCCCAGTCAGCAGAAACAGCAAAATTCATACACTTCTCGAATATATCATAACTGAGATCGGGAGGATGAAGTTGCGGAAAATCGCTTTTCATATTCTCACTGATAAAAATCCTTTTATCGGAAATATAAGGTTTGTATTCCCTGATAAAATAATCAAAGAGTTCCTCAGCCGGATTCCTCAACTCATCTGCAGGTGGATTTCCAATGACCACTTCAATACCGGTTATATTCAGAAAACGTTCAGTATAAGT
>CAYNRI010000123.1:0-6377 GCA_964399575.1 uncultured Rikenellaceae bacterium | reverse complement strand
GCTTATATATAAGCCTGAAGAATCATCAGACATTTTAACAGTGGCATCAGTCTTCTTGTATGAGAAGAACAAGGACAGATTTAAATCCTTAAATTCCAATTCTGTGGCTAATCCCCTGAGATAGTTGTTTTCGTCTGTTGAAGTATATTGTTTAAGTTCGTTCCGGGCCGTCATAAATCCTGCTGAGTTTATCAGGAAGCCTGTACTGACAGAGGTGTTGAGATTTAAACCGTTACCAAATCTGGCAGCAAAATCACCGAAGATTATCTTTTTGAGTATTCGCCCGGAGGAATAGCTGACATATCCCGAGAGGAAATCCGGAAGAGGAGGAGTCCCTTCAAGTAATTTCTCACCGGCATCTTTTTCAATTGTAAACCCGCTGGTGATCCTTCCTCTGGCAACTTTATATTTTGATAGTATTTTCCATGCCGATCCCTCATATGCTGAGTCAGTCACATAAGGACTGACTGTCATATTAATTAAAAGGTTATTTCTGAGCAGCCGGGACTCCTTTTTATGATCTGTTTTATCATTAAAAACAATGAAAGGGATCATCATTTCAGCAGTCTGCCTGTCAAAACCCGGGATCAGGGCTATCTCGTAAGCGGATACGATCCTGCCTGTGGAAGCAATATAGTCTTTTATCGATTTTATCTGAAATTCATTCAGAAAGAAAAGACGGGCCAGCTCTGATTCATCTCCGGTGTTTATTGATACCGGATCCTCATATAAGGCATTAAGCTGATCAAGAAAAATCTCCGGAGCAGATGGGTCCGGATCAGTTAATGCTATTTCCTCGGCTATGCTTAATATAACATCCGATAAGCTTTTTTCCTGTGGCATTGCTTCGGTGAAAGAGATCATGCTTATCAGGATCATACAAAATTTTCTGTTCAGGCAATAATTGCTCATTACCTTTTAGCAATAAATTTATTTCTACTGATACCGGTAGTAAATTCCCTGTTTTCACGGATAATAAATATCAATGAAGCAGCAGTTGTAATTCCCAGTCTTTCATGTGTGGCAAAAGCCAGATCAATAATTACGGTATTCCAGGTGAAACCTGTTCCGAAGGAGAATGATGTGCTTTCCGTGCTGAATCCGCCTCTGAGGTGCAGCTTACTTACAGCTTCATAATCAAAACCTAACCTTATTGCAAGAGGTCTCCCCGAGCTCATTGATATCTCAGCTGCTGCAACTAATGATCTGCCAATCTCTGTTTCGATGCCGGCAGAAAGCGATGACGGGACAAATGATTTTCTCAGGCTGTTGGGGACGGGATTGAACAGGTGGATGCCAACCGAAACGCTCTCTGATGGATTGATAAGCAATCCGGTCTCAAAAGTCAGGGACTGTGAACCGGCATATTTATTGCTTGTCGTTACTGCAACATAATCTACCTGAACTCCGGCGGAGATCTTTTCTGACAGTCGCATACCACAGGCGAGGCCAATCTTTTCCCTTCTGTATTCACTGTAACCGAACCGGTAATACATTATCCCTCCGGTACTTTTTCCAGCGGGCATAATTATCGCGGCACTGTAAGTCCCGAGTTCAGCAATATTGAAACGGTTCAGGAAGCTTATTCCTGCCGTATACCGGTTGTTTTCAGTAAGTAATGCCTGGTTGCTGAATGATGACCAGAACCCTCTGCCTGTGGCAGAAACAGATCCCATCCCTGTCCCGGCTGCACCGGCTGAAAACCACATAGGATCTTCACCCGAAAGAGCTAAGGTGACAGAAAATAAAAACAGAAACACCGATATCTTGCGCAGCGAGAACAAGTGAGTCGGATATAATCTATAAATATACAAAAAAAATCAATCGGTCAGCTGACTGATTGATCTTTTTTGATAGGAAAGGGAGTATCTCAGTTAGTTTTATGTTTGAATTTGACCTCTTTTAATTCCTTATTGGCTTCAACAATTTTTTTCTTAAGGTTTTCCTTGTGTTTTATAACTTCACTCCTGATCTTCCCGTCGCCGGTACCGATAATCTGGGCAGCTAATATGCCGGCATTCTCGGCAGCATTTACCCCTACGGTGGCAACCGGTATTCCCGGAGGCATCTGGAGTATTGATAATACTGAGTCAAGGCCTTCGAAAGAAGCCTTTATCGGCACTCCAATTACAGGCAGGGGTGTAAAGGCAGCAATTACTCCCGGCAGATGAGCCGCCATTCCGGCTGCAGCAATAATTACTTTTATGCCTCTGCCGGCAGCCTCCCTGGCAAATTTTTCAACTTCTTCCGGTGTACGGTGGGCAGACAATGCATTCATCTCAAAAGGGATCCCGAAATTATCAAGAGCTTTTGCCGTTTTCTCCATAACAGGAAGATCAGATGTGCTTCCCATAATAATACTTACCAACGGTTTCATCATATATAGTTGAATTTAACTTACTGATCAGAGCAAAAATAAGCTATTATTTTCATATTTTCGCTGCGGCTAATATTTCAGGATATCTGTTATGAAAGAAATCACAATACTCGACAGGAAATTCAGGGAGATGATCACTGAGTCCGATATTGGAATAAGAATAGCGGAGATGGCCGGAGAAATCAACAGGGACTATGATGGCAAGGACCTGGTCTTTCTTGTGATACTGAACGGAGCTTTTATGTTTGCTTCGGATCTTTTCAGGAAGATCAGACTGGATGCAAAAATATCATTTGTAAAGCTTGCTTCTTACGAAGGGACAAGATCATCGGGAAATGTAAGGGAACTGATCGGTGTTAATGAAGATATAAGCAATAAGCACCTTATAGTTATAGATGATATAATAGATACAGGCCATACACTCGAAGCTATAATTGAAGAACTATCGAAGCGAAAGGTTGCAGGGGTGAAGGTTGCAGCATTACTTTTTAAGCCGGCTGCCTATCAGAAAAATATACCGGTTGATTATGCTGGCTTTAAGATACCAAATGATTTTGTTGTAGGATACGGACTTGATTATGAGGGATTTGGCAGGAACCTGACATCAATTTATACATTAACTAAATAGTAAAAATTTCAATCAATGGTCAATTTTTTAATTTTTGGTCCTCCCGGATCGGGGAAGGGAACTCAGTCGGTAAGACTTGCCGGGAAATTCAATCTGGCTCATCTGTCAACAGGAGATATGCTTCGTGCTGAAATAGCTGCAGGCACTGACCTGGGTAAAAGGATGAGCTCAATAATGTCGAAAGGTGAACTTGTACCCGATGATGTTGTGATTGAAATGATTGCTTCAAGGATTGACGCTGCAAAAGGCAAGGACGGATTTCTTTTCGACGGATTCCCGAGAACAGTTGAACAGACAGTCGCACTGGAGAAGATGTTGAACAAGAGGAAGATGAAGATCGACAGTATGCTCGTCCTTGACGTCGATCATGATGAGCTTGTAAAAAGGCTTATTGCAAGGGCAGAGCTCTCGGGAAGACCCGATGACAAAGATCCGGCAGTTATAGAAAACCGGATAGATGTTTATAAGGCCAAAACAGAACCTATTATTGAGTACTGCCGGGAGAAGGGTATATATAAACCAATCAATGGGATGGGAACCATTGAGGAGATATTCACGAGACTCAGCAATTATATGAAGAAATTCCTGTAGTTTTATCTTCCCTTTTCCAGTTCATTTCTTTACTGTTGCATTAAGTTATTTTTCATAACAAGTTATAAGATGTCCGAGTCAAATTTTGTCGATTATATAAAGATTTTTTGCAGATCGGGAAAAGGCGGCCCGGGGTCAGCGCATCTCCGGAGGGAAAAATTCATTCCGAAAGGAGGCCCTGACGGAGGCGATGGAGGGAGGGGTGGCAACATAATACTACGTGGTAATGATCAGATGTGGACCCTGCTCCATCTGAGATACAAGCGTCATATATTTGCCGGCGACGGAGGCCATGGCGGATCACAGCAGTCGACAGGAGCCGATGGTAAGGATGAGATAATTGAAGTACCTCTGGGAACTATTGCAAGAGATGCTGAAACTAATGATCTGATCTGTGAGATAACAGAGCATAACCAGGAAAAGATCATCTTAAAAGGGGGAAGGGGAGGACAGGGCAATGTGCATTTCAAATCATCAACCAACCAAACCCCCAGGTATGCTCAGCCCGGAGAACCTTCAACTGAAGGATGGATAATACTTGAACTGAAAATACTTGCCGACGTTGGCCTTGTCGGATTTCCAAACACCGGTAAATCAACTCTTCTTTCTATTGTGTCGGCCGCAAAACCCAGGATTGCAGATTACCCATTTACAACTCTTACTCCAAATCTTGGAATTGTAAATTACAGGGAGAACAAGTCATTTGTTATGGCAGATATCCCGGGAATTATTGAGGGCGCCCACGAAGGGAAAGGACTCGGGATCAAATTCCTCAGGCATATTGAAAGAAACTCGATCCTTTTATTCATTGTCCCGGCCGATAGCAAGGATATCAGGGGAGAATATGATATCCTTGTCAATGAGCTTAAGATGTATAATCCTGAGCTGCTTGACAAAAAAAGGGTACTGGCAATCTCAAAATCGGATCTTCTCGACGAAGAGCTCCTGAACGAGATGAAAGACGAACTGCCGGAAGTGCCCGGAGTATTTATATCTTCTTTCTCAGAACAGGGTATCAGCAGGCTGAAGGATATACTGTGGAGAGAACTTACATCGATCTGATCAAAGGACCATGCTTCTTGAACAACTCGACAAACAATTATTCCTGCTGGTTAACTCTGCCAACTCACCTTTCTGGGATGAGCTTATGTATGCAATAAGCGGAAAGATGATCTGGATCCCTTTGTATCTGGGGATCCTTGTTTATATATGGCTCAATAACAGAAAAAGATTTCCTGTCATTCTTATATTCATTGCTCTTGCTGCTGTTTTTGCAGACCAGTCGTCGGTTCATTTTTTTAAAAATGTATTCCACAGGCTCCGGCCATGTCATGACCCTGAACTGTCTGGCCTTGTACATCTTGTAAGAGGAGAATGTGGCGGATTATACGGTTTTGTATCATCACATGCCTCAAATTCATTTAACGTAGCTCTCGTGAGTCTTATGTTTATTAAAAAGAAATGGTTCACTTTAGGGATTCTACTCTGGGCTGCTGTAATAGGGTACAGCAGGATTTACCTGGGAGTCCATTTCCCCGGTGATGTGATATGCGGTGCCCTTCTTGGCTCATTAACTGGATGGGGTTTTTACAGGCTCTATGAATATACAGACAAAAAGTTCCTCAGTGAAACTGCAAAACTCTCAGCAAAAGATGAGAGTAAATAGAATATAACAACATACTTCCCGGAAATATGCTTTGTCTCGATCTAGCTTCAACAGATCCTGTTTTCAACCTTGCAGCAGAGGAATACCTGCTGAAATACAGTGAAGAAGAGTATCTTATCCTCTATATTGATGACCCATCGGTTATAATAGGCAAACACCAGGCCGCTCACAGGGAGGCTGATACGAAGTTTGTGACAAGAAATAACATCCCTGTGATAAGAAGGATATCCGGCGGCGGAGCCGTCTTTCATGACAGGGGTAATCTCAATTTTGCATTCATAATAAAAAGCAGTGCGGGGAACCAGGTAAATTTCAAAAAATATACTCTTCCTGTTCTTGAATTCCTGTCATCAATCGGTATCGATGCAAGATTTGAAGGGAAGAGCGACATTAAAGCAGAGGGAAAAAAGATCTCAGGCAATGCAGAACATGTTTTCCGTGAAAGAGTCCTTCATCATGGTACCCTGCTTTTCAACACGGACCTTGTTAAGCTGAAAGCTTCCCTGAGGAGTGATACATCACATTACAGAACAAATGCAGTCAGTTCCAATCCGGCACCAGTTACTGATATCATGGATCTGCTTCCAGCCGTGTCGGATATAAATGATTTCCGGGCTTCAATGCTTGATTTTTTTATTAAGAAAGAAGGTAATAAACTTTCGGCATTGACAAGAGATGATATTGAACATATTGAGGCAATAGCGGATACTAGATACCGCACCTGGGATTGGAATTATGCTTATGGTCCTGAGTATGTCTTTGAAAATAAAACCATGATCAGCGGTTATCCGGTTGCAATCAGCTTAACTGTAAAAGATGGATTAATAAGCAATAGCATGCTGGAAGGTAATTGCAAAGTCATAGCGGCGGCCGAAAAACTTGCCGCTTGCAGACATATGCCGGAAAGCATACGGGAAGTTCTCCGGCAGGAAGAAATGCAGATCCGGGAGTCGGATGTGTTCAGGTTCTTTTAAGAGGATGCAAGGTGCAAGGTGCAAGATGCAGGGTGCAAGGCGCATGGTGCAAGGTTCTTCTATTCCCCCTTTGAAGGGGGTCAGGGGGATGTTTCTGCAAGGTGCAAGGTGCAAGGTGCATGGTATATTGAATTGAAAAAT
>CAYNRI010000122.1:0-6639 GCA_964399575.1 uncultured Rikenellaceae bacterium | reverse complement strand
TCATTGACCATTGCTGATAACGGTAATCAGCTGCAATTATTAATTGTCTCCTTGTGAGAGAAATACCAGCACCCCAGTTTGCCGGGTTTTTCATCCGTGAAGATTCAATATTATCCCTGAAGATCGTGCTGCCTTCCTTGCTGATCACTGTAAGTGAATTACTGAACTTCAGATCAGAGCCGTAACCATATGTTATACCTGCTGCGAGAGTGAGGTTTTCCGAGAATTTTGTCCAGTAGAACATGCCGGTGGAAAATGATAAGGCTGTTGCAAGCGAATTCTCCCTTATGCGGATCTCACTCTGGGTCACATCCCTGTTTATATTACCGAAAAGCATTATGAAGTCAGCACCTATCGACAGACCCTTTGTAAGTCTAAGGGAGTTAAGTAATGAAACCCTGTTAACACCGCCTGATCCTTCATAATATGTTGAAGTTGTATTTTGTGAACCTTCAATATAATCCTCTCTTTTGACCTTATAGCTTACTGTTGAGTAGGGCTGAATAGTTACCGCGCCTGACCATCTCGGTGTTATGTGAAGTCCGGCACTTATCCTGTTGAAATTCGCCCCTAAGGAATGCTGGGAAATTCTGCCTGAATTATAGAGAGAAGCTCTGGCCGAACCAGTCATATCAAAAATAAAAGTATTTGTATCCAGAGCTGCAAGCGCAGCAGGATTGGCTGTATTAATCAGCTGACCGCCGGAAAGACCGGTCAATGCAGATGCCATACCTGATGTGCGGCCGGTCTCACTGAGATGCAGATCTCCAATTCCAAAAATTGAATAAGGTGAAATGTTCAATTCCTGGGCCACAGATACAGATGACCATAACAGCAATGCCAGTATGATGCAGATAATTTTATTTACCGTCATAGATCAGATAAGAAATTTTCAACTTTATCCTGTTTCCCGGATGTGACATATCTCCGGCTACAAGAGAATTAAGTGATGTTGCTAGTTTTTCTTCAGGAACAGTAAGCTTAAGATTTCTTTTATAGATACCGAAAGCCCCAAGCTGGCTCTGAATGAACGATGTAATATCATATGTATAATATGTTTCAATACCAAACAGTTCATCAGTCACAAGATTCCCGGTTTGCAGTGATTCACCGGAGTATGATGTGATATAGCCCTGTGTCACATCATTTTCATCGGAGACATACATTGAGAGGTTAGCCGGCAGCGGGTTAATTCTTGAGAAAGAACCCCTGACAGGATAGATTACAAGCGCTCCGGCTGTGACAGTACTAAAATCTCCCAGCTGAAGCAGATCATTCAGGTACGGAATTTCGATTTTTATATAAGAAGCCGTAAGCGCCTGAAGCAATACCTTATTCCCGCTTTTTGATGAAGGCAATTCGCCGGAAGCATGCAGGTCCTTGAAAGGAGTAGCGCTGCGATCGGTTACAACCCCGTAAAAGCTTTGTACTGATTGCGGTTTGATAGTTACAAATCCCTGCGTTTTGACCCAGGTGGAATAATGATAGTAGACCCTCAGCAGCATACTTGAGTCTTCACTCACTGTAAAAGCAAGTACATTATTATTATCATCGCCGGCTGTAATAGCAAATCCGGGAAGGTAATTTGAAAACCTTTCCTGAGAACCCATTACTGACTCATCAAAGTCCCTTAATTTATCCAGCAGATCCATCCCTAGATCGTCAGGAAGACGAACTGAAACAGAATCGCCGGCCAGGGACTCCCTTCTGATTGAGAATTCTGTCAGTGTCTCTTCATCAAAAGGAACAGAATTATTACTGTAAAACGATCCATTCTCCGGTACCACGACCGGTTCAGATAACTTGTGTATCGTGAAATTATTGGACCTTGTCGTGTCACCAATCCATTCGCTGCCAAGGCACATTACAAGTTGAAGTGAGTCAAATATCAGATCATACTCAGGAAGCTGTGGCTGGATTGGAAGTGCAAAAGGAATGTATGCCGTACAGACTGTATAACCGGCATTGGGATCATTATAACTTCCCGCAAGCACCGAATTCCTGTTCGACGTTTTGACAGAATCAATAGAGACAGTGCTCAGTTTTACAGTACATGTATCTATGTAGATAGTCCTTATATTACTGTCGAGGAATTTCCTTCCAATAATAAAATCCTCATTCGTACAAGATGTTATGAGTACTGAAAAAATCAGTAAGGAAATGTATCTCCTGCAAATCTTACTTTTCATCCTATAAATATAATGTCTTACTGATAAACGGCAAAGAAAACAATGGCGACAAGAGTAATAAAAATTATTATATTAATTGATATCCGGCCAGTTTAAAAATGATTTTTTTATCATTCGAAATACTTTTCGGCAAATATTTTCCATCTGTCGTTAAATTATATATTTTTACAGACAATAAAACGAAGTACACAGATGTTTATTGTAAATATACTTTACACTGATACTTTTGCGTTATTGATTAAACATTTAAATTTCTTAGTATGAAGGGAAAAACAGTTTTAATTGCGTCTTATGTATTTATGGCATTGGGGTTGGCAGGATGCGGTGGTGGTGAGGAAGTTGAATACGGTGACTGGGTAAAAAGGTCCGATTTTGAAGGTGTAGCCCGCAGTGATGCTGCTTCCTTCAGCATCAATGATAAAGGATATGTTTTTGGCGGATACGATGGTAAAAACAGGTTATCTGACCTTTGGGAATATAATGTTCAGCAGGATTATTGGACTCAGAAAGCTGAGTTTCCGGGAGCAGCCAGGACTACAGCAACAGCTTTCAGTCTTGACAACAAAGGATATATCGGAACCGGATTTGACGGAGATAATTACCTGAATGATTTCTGGGAGTATGACCCGGCATCAAATGCCTGGACACAAAAAGCTGACTTTGGAGGAAGCGCACGTTCAGGTGCAGTAAGCTTCGGCCTTAGCGGCAAGGGATATATCACTACAGGTTATGACGGCAACTTTCTGAAGGATATGTGGCAATATGATCCGGTTGCTGATACCTGGACGCAGACAACTTCTGCCGGCGGATCAAAGCGTAACAATGCGACAGTCTTTGTTAGTGGAGGGAAAGCTTATCTGGTATGTGGCATCAACAATGGATCATACGTTACTGACTTCTGGCGCTTTGATCCTGCAAATCAACAGTGGACCCAGTTGAGGGCTATTGCAAATAAAAATGTTGATGAAGACTACGATGACGATTATAATATCGCACGCTCAAATGCTGTAGCGGTTCTCGTTGGAAACAGAATATTCCTTACCTGCGGAGAGAGCGGATCACTCCGGACTGACACATGGGAATACCTTCCCGATTCAGACCTCTGGGAATCCTTAAAATCATTCGAAGGAACGAGCCGGACTGGAACAGTTTCGATAAATACTTCTACTCGTGGTTTTGTACTGACAGGACGAAGCAGCACTTACAGGTTTGATGATATGTGGGAGTTCCTCCCTGATGAGTTATATGACGAAAATACCTAGCAGATCGCTCTTTATAGCGCTCCTGCTCGTATTAACAGCACTATTCCTTATTCTCTCATTCAGAAGTAAGGAATACCTGAAAGTCAATACTTTTAAGATTGAGGATGGTTATGGATATTCAATAGCAATCCGCGATAAGATCATCATTTATCAGCCATTTATTCCGGCTGTTGAGGGTAATGTCCCCTTCAGTTCAAGATCAGATGCCCGGAAAACAGGGAAAATTGTAAGGAAAAAACTTAAGAACAACCAAGAGCCTGCTTTGACAGTAAAGGAACTGAAGGAAGCCGGAATAAAATTGCAGTTCTGATAATGTTATAACAAAAGGTTTGAACTTAAATCTGACACTAATTAATATAGCAGATTACGTAATATGAAAAAAATAACAATACCATTTCTCATTGTTCTCCTCTTCCCGCTTCTGAGTCAATCATGCAAGAAAGATGAGCCAAGTCTCCCTCTCAGTGAGGCAGCGCTAACAAACATATGGATATATGGCAACCTTGATCTGTATTACCTGTGGAATAACAATATTACACAGGGTATTGACTACAAAGAAGAAACTGATTCTGAAGCTTACTTTTATAAATTGCTGTACAAAGATAAGGATAAATGGTCCTACATTACCGATGATTACCCTGCTCTTGATGCTGAGCTGAGTGGTGAACCCGAGACAATGGGTTATTATCCGGCCTTTTATCTGACAGCTGATAATAAAGTTGTTATTGCAGTTTGCTATGTCTATCCGGATTCTCCTGCTGCAGAAGCAGGACTGGAAAGAGGGGATATTATTATTTCAATAGACAATGCGCCTCTCGATACAACCAACTATTACGACAAGTACTCAGGCAAAAGTTATTCAGTACAACTAGGCACAAAAGTAAATAATGTCCTCACGCCTACAGGAGAATCTCTTAGTATGACCGCACGGATCATACAGGCTGATCCTTCTATACATAGTACGATACTGGATATCGAAGGTAAAAAGATAGGATATCTTGCATATGTTGAATTCATTCCCGGAAATGATAGTCTGTATCTGAAGCGGATGGACAATATATTCAGTGAGTTCAGAAATGCAGGCGTCTCAGATCTGATAGTTGATCTGCGCTATAATCCTGGTGGCGCGATAACTGCTGCAGCTCATCTTGCTTCAGAAATTGCTCCGTTCACAATAGCAGCAAGTAACAGTCTTATGATACGGCTTGAATATAATGCAGACCTGCAATATTATCTTGTCTCAAACAATATGTTAAGTAACCTTTACTACACTTTTTATGATGCTCCCGGAAACCTTAACATGACCAGGGTGTACTTTCTCACAACCGGACGATCAGCGTCAGCAAGCGAACTTGTTATTATGGGCCTTGATCCTTATATGGAAGTAATTCAGATAGGCACGCCTACTTATGGAAAATATGTGGCTTCATGGGTTATCAGAGATGAAAATGATAAATGGGCAATGATGCCGATCGTAAGCAAGTATATTAACTATGACGGGTTTACTGATTTCGAAGATGGTCTGATCCCGGACTACACCATTCAGGATGATCTCTTTTCAGCTGTCCCATTCGGAGATCCAAACGATCCCATGACGGCTAAGGCAATTGAACTTGCAACAGGTAAATCGGCAGCTCCGGCAGGATCAAAAGCTAAGCCGGAAGAAGTTTACAAGCTGTTGAAGCCGGAAGAAATGGAAATGAAAAATAAGCTTTTAATTCCAGGGTTCAAGCTTAAAAGATAGCCGGGATCCTGCTTTGATTACCTGATTACCCTGCCGGAAGCATCTCCTTTCATAAGTGATTCAACTTCGCTTATATTTACAAGGTTAAAATCGCCATGTATAGTATGCTTAAGACATGAGGCAGCTACAGCAAAGGTCAATGCTTTCTGGTCATCATCGGGGTATGTTATGAGCCCGTATATTAGTCCGCCCATAAAAGAGTCGCCCCCCCCTACCCTGTCAACAATATGCGTTATCTGGTAAACAGGTGCAGTGAAGAATTTCTCACCATCAAACAGTATTCCCGACCAGGTATTATGATCCGCATTTACCGATCCTCTGAGAGTGATTACTATTTTCCCGGCTTCAGGAAACATCTTTTTAAGATGCCTGCAGACTGATTCGTATTCGTTACTCTTCACATCGCCTGCGGAAACATCAGCCTTTTCCGGCCTGATCCCGAATACCTTCTCTGCATCCTCTTCATTCCCGAGTATTATATCGCTGTATCTTACCATTTCCGGCATTACCTCGCCGGCACTTTTGCCCCATTTCCATAAGTTCTTCCTGAAATTCAGGTCACATGAAACAGTAAGACCTTTACTTTTTGCAATTCTGACAGCTTCCAGGCATGTCTCAGCAGCTCCCTGTGAAATTGCCGGAGTGATACCTGTCCAGTGGAACCATTCAGCACCAGAAAATATCGATTCCCAGTTTAACATTCCCGGCCTGATATCCGAGATGGAGGAGTGTGCACGGTCATAAATTACTTTGCTGGGTCTTGAGACTGCACCTGTTTCAAGAAAATAGATACCAAGCCTTTCTCCACCGAAAATAATGTTACCTGTTCCGACATTATGCTTTCTGAGTTCCATTACAACAGATTTTCCAAAATCATTCTGCGGTAACCTTGTCACAAATTCAGCTTCCAGCCCGTAGTTGGCCAGAGAGATTGCAACATTGGCCTCTCCTCCTCCATAGGATGCACAGAAAGAGTTTGCCTGTGAAAATCTCTGATGCTCAGGAGTAGCGAGCCTCAGCATTATCTCCCCGAATGTTACTATTTTCTTCTTCACAATATAAATCTGATTTAAATATTCTTGTTTCTGACGCTATCTTAATTTCGAAAGGATTTAAAAGTACAAAAATATCAAAGACCACCATTCAAAGGTTTTATAGTTATTATGAAATTGTAGCGCTGAGGCCTTACCCTGTACTCCTGAAATACCGACAAGGCAGTACATCCCACTCCGCTTGTGGCATAATCGAAATTGAATGTGATCCCGTCAGATTCTCTGAGCTGGTAGGTATAGACTGATCGCGAAAGGTTTTCTGTGGCGTAAGGGTAAGCATTGAAGTTGAAGAGCTTGTCGCCGCTGAATTCAATGCCAGTACCCTTGTCATCTGTCATTCTTACCCACCTGTTATCTGTTCTCAGGCCATAATCCTGCGGTATCAGGTAAGG
>CAYNRI010000121.1:0-6673 GCA_964399575.1 uncultured Rikenellaceae bacterium | reverse complement strand
AAAAAGACCTCACTTCTGCTATCGCTGTTGTTGATGCAGCAGCAATGTCAAAGGTTCCTGTGGCTAACGTAACTACTGCTCTGCTGGGTATCTCCCCGGGTATTGAAGTCTCAGCTAACCAGGGAAGACCCGGTGAGATGGCTAACGTCAGGATCCGCGGTGTTGGTAGTACAAATACAACTGAACCTCTGTATGTTGTTGACGGTGTACCAATGGACAATGCCTATGTGATCTCTTCAGATGTTGAAAGCATTCAGGTACTTAAAGATGCAGCATCCTGTGCCATCTATGGTTCACGCGGTGCAAACGGCGTTGTTATCATTACAACAAAAAGCGGTAAAACAGGTGCTCCGAGAGTACGTTACAACGGGTACTACGGATTTGAAAAAGCATGGAAACAGATTGAACTGCTTAATACTGAAGAATGGGCACAACTTGTTGTCGAAAATAATGCTGCCGGTGGAACAACTCCTCCACCCCTAGCACAACAGATCGTTACAAGCGGCGGATACAACGGTCCTGAAACAGACTGGCAGGATGAAGTATTCCAGACCGGTGCCATCACAGAAAATACTTTCGATATATCCGGCGGTACAAATTCAGGTGATTATTTCTTCTCTGCAAATCAGTATGCACAGGATGGTATAATTATAGATACAAAATATAAGAGGTATTCAGTGCGTATGAACTCCAACTGGCATACAGAAAAGTTCAAGTTCGGAGAGAATATGTCATATTACTTCACCGAGAATGAAGCTGAAGATGCTAATGGCGGACGTTCAACGATTGAGGAAATGATAAAAATAACTCCAAACATCCCCGTTCTTAATCCCAATGCAGTCGGAGGGTATTCAGGATATAATGCAAGCGAGGTGGGACATGATGCAAGTAACCCTATCGGTTCGCTTATCCGTGCAACCAACATGAATTTCAACAAGAGATTTATGGGGAATGTGTATGGAGAGTATCAGATATTGAAAGATCTTACATTCAGGAGCACATTCGGGCTAACAAGTGCAGAAATACAGAACAGAAACCTGACACTTAAATCTGATATGCTGCCAAAACCTTATTCCCTTACTACACTTAGTGAAGGTTCAACATGGATATGGAACTGGGTATGGGAAAATCTTGCAACATACAAGAAAGTGTTTGGACAACATGACCTGACAGCAATGGTGGGTTATACATCAGAAGCTTTCAAAACCCATAATATGACAGCATCCGGTAATACAATACAGACAGATGATAATGATATCCTTAGCAAGCTGGAAGGTGGTTATGCTGTAAGCGGCAGTGAATCTGAGAACAGCCGTATATCATACCTTGGCCGAATTATGTATTCCTTTAAAGGAAGATATATCTTGACAGCAAACTTCAGGCGTGATGGTTCATCAAAATTCGGCCCTGGCAATAAATGGGGTAACTTCCCGTCAGCTTCACTGGCATGGCGCGTAAGTGATGAAGCTTTCATGCAGAATGTCCAGTCTATAAGCAACCTGAAACTCAGGGCTAGCTATGGTATTGTTGGTAATGATGCTCCTATCGGGGCTTATTCATATGTCAGTGGTCTGACTTCAGGCCAGGATTATACATTCAATGGTGCCAAGTATAGTGGTGTCACAGTTACAGCATTCAACAACCCGGATATTTCATGGGAAACAGTGAAACAATTTGATATAGGGGTTGATATCGGCTTATTCAAAGGAGCTTTTGAAGCCACAATAGACTATTTTGACAAGCGAACAGAGGATATGCTTATCGCCATTACACTTCCTGCATCAAGCGGATCATCCGGCTCAATTAATAAAAATGTTGGAAGTATTCTCAACAGGGGCTTGGAGTTTTCAGCTACAGTTCGTGCTCAGAAAGGTGATTTTAATTACTCAGTTACCGGAAACCTGGCAACTCTTTACAATGAAGTGCTTGATGTTTATGGAACTGCGATAACATCCGGTGGTGTTGAATTCGGAAGCGCAACAAGAACAGAAGTTGGTCATCCTGTAGGAGCTTTCTATGGATATAAGATGTTAGGCATTTTCCCTGACCAGGGCTCCATCGATTCATATACTTATAATGGTGCCAAAATCCAGCCTAATGCAAAACCCGGTGATGTAAAATGGGCAGATCTTAAGGAAGATGGAGTCATTGACGCCAGTGACCGATATTTCATGGGTAGTCCTATCCCGAAACTTACTTACGGTATAAATGCAAACCTTGAATACAAGGGATTTGACCTTTCACTCTTCTTCCAGGGCGTTTACGGCAATGACATCTATGCAGAGCTCGTATGCTGGATGCAGGGTATGCATAATAACTTCAATACCGGAAAGGAAGCTCTGGACCGCTGGACACCAACCAATACAAATGCCACTTTGCCCAGGGCTGTTCGTAACGATCCAAACGGGAACATCAGCAAAATATCTGACAGGTATATCAAAGATGGTTCCTATTTCAGACTTAAAAATGCTTCTTTAGGTTATACTCTGCCGAAGAATGTAATTGATTTCCTGCGCATCAGCAATGTAAGAGTTTATCTTACCGGACGTAATCTCCTTACTTTCACCAAATATCCGTATTACGATCCTGAGATCGGTTCGGGTGCTGTTGGTACAGGAGGTACTATCAATACATCACGTGGTATAGACAACGGGTATTACCCACAGGCACGTACGATGATTCTGGGTGTTCAGCTTGACTTTTAACTTTTAAAACTATTTATGATGAAAACCAAGATAATTATTCTGCTGATGGGTTGCTTATTTGTCATTTCCTGCAGTGAAGAATTCATTACAAAGGATTTTGATAAATCAAGATATGTACCCTCGACTTTTTATAATACAAAAGAGCACGCCATTCAGGCACTCAACGCTACCTATTCGGTTCTGAACGATTTCAATAATTTTGGCATGTCAGGCGGAATCATGCACTGGGTGCTGGGTGATGATCTGTATGAAACCGGATATGCTGCAGGCTTTGGTACATGGGGCCCTACCGCAAATTTAAATATTCTTAATACCTATGGTGAGGTTGCTGCATGCTGGAATGGAAACTATGCAATGATCCTTGCAGCAAATACTGCATTTGAAGTAATACCATTAGCCCAGGAAGCAGCAGCCGATCCTACTTTTACTACAGAAGTATTAAATAATTATAAAGGTCAGCTCTATTTTTTAAGGGCTTTCGCCTACTACAAATTATTTACTTATTTCCCTGAAGATAAGATAGTCCTGAGGAGAACACCTCCAAAAACACAGGAGGACTTTACACAGGCTCCTGCTCCTGCCGACAGTATCTTCAAGATGATTGAGTCTGATCTTAAAAATGCCCAGAGCCTTCTTACTGCAGGCCTGAATAACACAACAGGATATGAGAAAGGCAGGGCCACACGTGGAGCTGCTGCCGCTCTGCTTGGGAAGCTTTATCTTTACAAAGGCTTATATGCCCAGGCTGCAGCTGAATTCAAGAAAATTCTCCCGGGTGTTGGTGATGCAGCATACGGATCCTATTCTCTTGTTGATAATTACAGGGATAATTTCACAAAAGAAGGAGAAAATAACAGCGAGTCTGTTTTTGAGATCCAGTTCCATAATATTACAAACACAGGATTCGGCAATGAACTCAATTGGGTAACCCAGCAATGGGGACTGAATCGTACTTCATGGCCGGACATGTGGTGGAACTTTGCAGTACCGGATTTCAAGCTTGACGGACTTGGTGATACAGAAACCCCAGGACAGTATTTTGAAAAATGGACCGAGACTATTAACAGTACGGCAACCACTGTCTATGATTACAGAGCATATCAGACATTCTGGGGAGTACCAAACGGAGCGACATTCACCTTTAATGGTACGGTTATGGACTGGCAACAACAGGGTTGGGACGATGAATCTGTAGTCGGGCTGCAAGGTGTTTTTGGGATCCGTAAAGGTTCTCTGGATAACAGCGCTGAAGCTCCTGCCGGTGCAGGTCCCTTGTGGTCTGAAGTGAATATCAGACATATCCGTCTTGCAGATATCATGCTGCTTTACGCAGAATGTCTGGCTAACACAAATCCGACAAACGTTACACCGACTGATGTGAACAGTGCTGTTTACTGGGTTGACCAGGTAAGGAACAGAGCAAATAAACCAATGGCAGACCAGGCTCATCTCTACAGCGCACGTCCGGGTTTCAACGGCCAGCTTCCGACAGCTACTGCATTGATGGCAGCAAAGGGCTGGACGCTGATGCAGCTTATTGAGCATGAACGTTATGTTGAAGGATTCTGCGAAGGATGGAGACATGAGGATCTGTATCGCTGGAAGAAAGGTGCAAGCTATGTTAAATACAAAGCAGGATGGACAAACAAGGGAGGATATCCTTCTCTTAAACTTCCTGTACCTCAACCCGAACTCGATAACAATCCAAATATTTCGAAATAAGGGGTAGAGATTTTAAGAAAGGCATCCGCATCAATACGGATGCCTTTTTTTATTGAAGTCAGAGAGTTATATGCTGATTCTGAATATTTCTTTTAAGCTTTGCAACAATATCTTCAGCAGCCCTTTCCTCCGGTATTGTGAATTTGAAAAGAGATCCCTTAGTTGGTCCGGGCTCATACCATATCTTACCTCCAAGCAATTCGATGTATGCCCTTGAAATTGCAAGACCAAGCCCCGAACCTTCGTAGTTGCGTGAAGCACTGTTTTCTGCCTGAAAAAACCTTCTGAAAAGATTTTTCCGGAATTCTTCAGGTATCCCTATTCCGGTATCGGAAACATAAAATTCAATTTTACCTTCCTTTAATTCATAACCAAATTCGATTTTACCCTTACATGTAAATTTAACAGCATTCCCTACCAGGTATCTTAGTACCTGTGTTACCTTATAGCTGTCTGTAATTATGTCAGAGACGCTTTGATCAGGCATCAGCGAAAAGATGAGCAATACATTTTTTTCAGCAGCCATGCGGCAATATCGTTCAAACACTTTCCGCAAAAGAGAATTGAGGTTCACAGTTTCCCGTTTTATCATTATTGTTCCTGTCTCTATCTTTGAAATCTCGACAATATCATCAATGATCTCAACAAGGTGATCTGAACTTCTGGCTATTACATTGAGATACTCCCTCCTGCTGTCAGTTACCGGTATCTGCTCACCAAGGAGAGTTGAGAATCCTACAATTGCATTTAAGGGTGTGCGGATCTCATGAGAGATATTCTGAAGAAATGTAGCTTTAAGACGTTCACTGTCTTCATTTCCAACATCTTTCAGGCTCTTCTGCGGTGAATAAGATTTATCTTTGTTTATCTCAGTCAAAATACCGGATGCTCCTATCACCTTACCTGATTCCTCATCATGGAGAGGGAGTGAAGTATCGCGTATCCATTTCTTTTTGCCATCAGCAGTACTTATCAATATATCTGCTTTATAAGCCTGGATTTCTCCCTTGAGGAATTTCTCCCTTGCAGTTTTTTTGTCATCCGGAATATCAGGAGTAAGAGGGCATGCTTCCAGTACCATCTCCTGGAACACTTTCTCAGTGAAATCCTGAGGATGGATGCCTATAAGATCCTTAATCCCCTCTCCTATTCTCAGATATTGACCCTCCCCGATATTTTGCCCGAAAATAAGCTGAAACGGGACTCCTCCTGAGTTTTCAATCAGCCTGAACCAGAACATGTCGGCTATCACGCGGCTCTCTTTCAGATCCGGGAGGATCTGGCTGGTATTACTATTGCTTTCTGATGTCATACTCATTATAAAAGTTTAATAAATAAAACACAACCATACCTGTCTCTCCCATAAATACAAGATAAGGCATAGATAACATTTGACTGCCCGGATATGGTTTCACATATTGGTACACATCTATAGGTTTAATATGGATTGATACCCGATTGTGACCTCTAAAAAGCATTTTTTTTAATATTTCCTGAAGTTTTTTTTTATTTTTGATCTGAGAATGCAAGCAATCTCAGTTTGATAAAGATCTGTGAAAGAATATTCAGATAGTGAAATAATTGAATGTCTGCGTGAGAGAAAAAGTTACGTGGTTCATTATCTTTCTGTTAGATATCTGCCGATGATCCGCCTCCTGGTGACGCGTTCAGGAGGGTCCTCAGAGGATGCAAAAGATATATTTCAGGAAGGTCTTATGATAATCCTTGAAAAAACAGATTCAAGGGAATTCTCACTAACATGTAAGTTCATGACCTTCCTGTACTGTGTATGTGAAAATCTCTGGAAAGCAACGATGGCCAAAAGGCAGTCAGCGGCGAATTACCTGAACAGTGTTACCGTTCATGAAGATGAGGACGGAAGTGATTTTACAGAGCACATTGATGATGAGGTGTATAAGAAGATCTTTGCTGATGTTTTCAGATCACTGGATCCGATGAGCCGCAAGGTTCTGAAGATGCACTGGCAGAACAAAACTCATCAGGAGATCGCTGATGAACTTGGATATACATACGGGTATGTCAGGAAGAAGAAATATAAAGCTCAGATCAAAATGGCTGAGAAGGTGAGACAAATAATGAAAGAGGAAATTATCTGACCAATTGATTATAAAATGAGAAGGCAGGATAAATATACAGAAGACATCATCGTCGCTTTAAACGATATTGAAGCTGTAAAAAACGATCCGCAATATTCTGAAGCCGATAAGCTGGCCTTTCAGCTTGTT
>CAYNRI010000120.1:1971-6697 GCA_964399575.1 uncultured Rikenellaceae bacterium | reverse complement strand
TGATTGTTTTGTAGTAAACCTCAACTGATGCTTCAATTGTATTTTTTCTGAGCATTCTGTAAAATCCGATCGCATACTGATCACCTGTCTGTGGCTTCAGATAATAATCTGATAACTTCCAGGTATCTGTTGGTGATATCGATGTTGTGTTTGTAAGAAGATGCAGGAACTGTCTCGTCCTGTTGTAATTGATCTTAAGTGAAGTTCGTGATGAAGTCCGTAAATTGAGCGAAGCCCTGAAATCCGGCCCTCCATATGTCTTTATTATCCTTCCTGAATTATAATTGATAGTATCAATAATGCTTGATCTGCTCCTCGTGTATTCCGGGTCGTAAACCATTATTGATTGCGGCCCAAAGGTAAAATATGAATTGACCCTGATACCTGCATTAAGTGATATATATTCGTTCAGGGTGAACTTGTCTTCCAGATAGACGGCTGCTTCGAGAGCTTTTTCCCCAGGGATAACACTCGGGGTGACAAGTGATGAATCACTTGCCGGCTGATAACTTCCGGGCAAGACAGAATAATGCGTCATGTCAAGTCCGTAATTGAATTCATGCCTACCGGGGAAAAAGTTAAAATCAGCTTTAAATCCCTGGCTGTTAATTTTATGTGTCATCTCAAATGCTTCCTGCGCTGAACTGTTGCTTGACATGTTATTAGCATAGCTGCTATGATTAAGTGTCAGCGATGAAAAGAACCTGCTATTGAAGAAATGACGCCACCTTAATGAAAGAATATAGTTATCGTACCTGTAAGAAGTATCTGAATTAAACCGGAAATCATCGTGACTCATGTATGAAGAGAGGTCTATTTTGTTATTCTTATTCATATCGTATGTTACTTTTCCGTTTAAATCGTAAAAGAAAGCGCTGCTATTGCTGATAGCGTTATTTTCAATCAGTTTAAGTAACCAGTTTGAATATGTTGTCCTGCCGGTAAGGATAAAGGTGCAGGTATCTTTAATTATAGGTCCTTCCACCATCAAATGGGTCGTTATGGGACTTATACCTGCATTACCCTTGAAGGCCTTCCGGTTACCTTCAGTTGTTCCTATATCAAGGATAGAAGATATTCGTCCTCCAAAGCGGGCCGGTATACCGCCTTTATAGAAAGTCACATCTTTAATTATATCAGAATTGACAGCAGAGAAGAAGCCAAAGAAATGAGATGAGTTATAGACCGGAGCGCCGTACAGCAGAATAAGATTCTGATCAGCTGATCCTCCTCTTACGTTGAAACCCGACGAGCCCTCTCCCACCGACTGAACACCCGGGATAAGCAATACACTTTTAATTATGTCAGACTCTCCCATCGATGTCGGCAGCAACCTGAAAGATGAGATGTTTATTTTTTCCATACCCACCTCGAATCGCTGAAGTACCATATCACGCTGAGCAGATATCACTGTCTCTTTAAGTGGGATCAGGACACTGTTCATCTCAACGTTCATCTCACCATTACCATAGATATTAGCGTTGACTGATTTCTCTTTCATCCCGATAAAGGAGAACTGCACAAGATGGGAACCTCTCGGGAGGGAGAGAGTATAAAAGCCATGCTGGTTTGAGATCGTTCCTACAGAAAGTTTCTGGTTAAAGACAGTTACTCCGGCTACCGGCTCCCTTGTATCTCTGTTTGTTATATAACCTGACAATTCAACATTGCCAGCTTTCTTCTTATCGGCCGGATTTCCTATATCAACAAAAACATTACCGTTCATCTTCTGATTATCCTGGCTGGAGTAATCAGTAGCCGGTATGAAATTCTGGTCTTCACCTGATTGTTTTGTGGGAATCCTTATGGCAAAATCCTTTGTTATAACAACATCCCGGTTCCTGCTGATGAAAAAGTAAAGCTGGCTTCCCCTGAAAGCTGATTTAAGCAGTTCCGATAACAGCACAGGTCCATTGTAATCTCCCAATTTTAAATTATTCACCCACTCTTCCCTGAAGAAGAACCTTATACTGTCTGCCCTTTCTGCTCTATCTGCAAATTCCCTGAAAGACAGTCCGCTGTAATCCCATTTTATGTATATCCCCTCCTCCTGAGCTGATAAAATCCCTGAGGGCAGCAAGATGAGAATGATCAGGATTCCGAACCTCATTTTATTGTTCATCCCCCGGTAGTTTATCACAGAATTCTGCAAGAGAGCTGATACTATCCGGATCTTTGACAGTAACAGATATCCTCCTGCTTTTTGCAAAACCTTTTATATCTTTTTTACTCAATCCAAAAGGCTCAGCCAAATCGCTTTTTTTTCTGACCGGAAATATAACATTGTCTTTCCTGAGATAGAACCGATGGTACTGGTCGAACAAGTCAAACTTATTATCTACAGCCAGCAGCATTATCTCTTTCTTATAGCTCACTAGAAACTCAGACCTGCCTTTATATAATATATTGTAATATCCCGCTTTTATATCCAGTGTATCCCCTTCAAGCTTCTTAAAGCTATAGATCCTTTTATTGTAATCAAGGCTGAATTCAGTTACCATCTCTTTGTTAAGCTGAAGAATAATATCCTTGTCGGTCCGGATCTGGAGTTCATCATTGTAAATATCATATCTGAGGAAAAGATCCCTGAATAAGGTGTTGCCTATGATAACTGTCCCGGGCAAGAAGGCATCTGTGAAAAGGAATTGGTTTCCCCTGACCTTTGAATAGAGATTCCGCCAGATCCTGCCATTATAAAGGATCTGATAATCTTTATTATCCTGGATCATTAACTCTGTGTCAAACGTACTTATTCCTGCAGGAAAAAGATTTTCCCCTCCGGCTCCGACTAAAATGGACAGAGAAAAAATCAGTAATAAAAAGAGTTTCCTCATGAGGATCAGTTTCATTTCTGCATCAGAAAAATGGAACTACAGTTTTGCACTTAACATGCTGAAACTAAAGTCCACTTCAGTCTTCTGCTGAAAAGCTGTTACTAATTGTAACAGCCCTATATTATATATGACAAAACAAATATCTTAATTATTCCGGCATGAACAAAAAATGATAAAATTATTAATCTGTCCCTGATAATTTTCCGAGAAGAAACCGGAGATCCTGCAGGTTTAAGTCTCCAAACATAAGAGCCTGAAGGATATAATAGAAAAATTTATAAGTAGCAACTTGAGTTAATTAATCCTTCCCTCAACTTCTCAGACGAAAAGTTAGTAGAAAGAGTTGCAGGAGTTTTTACTGAGCCTGCTGCTGATCTAAAATTTCGCGTTTATATAAGCGGTTCTCAAGTATTCGTGAATATCTAAGTGCAAGCTTTATGTTGTAATCTTCGTAAGCTTTTTGAGTCCATCCCAGGGCAGCATCAACATCGCCGTTAATCTCATTTATTATTCCCATGTTGTAACAGGCCCTGCCTGCGACCTTCATCTTAGGATTCTGTGTCTCCTTCTCCCACAGAAGCCCTGCCTCGTCCCACTTGCCGAGCCTGGCCTTTCTTTTTGCGATCTTAAAGTTATTTGTACCCTTTACAAAATAATCCCTGACAACCCGTAATTCAGCAGGCAGTAACCTCATTGCATATCCATGTCCCGCCTGGTTACTCACTTCCTGTACAGCTTCTTTCCTTTTTGTAAGACCTTCAACTGCAACTACCGGATTAATTCCCCTGCCTGAATAGACTACCGATTGAATGTGATTGAACTCATCAGATATCTTTCTGTCAACGGGTTCATAAATTCTCCAGCCTGTCTTTACAATTGTCTCCATATCAGCTATGTGTCCCAGAGCCGGGATCACTATCCCAAGTGCTGTTTTGACATCAGCTTTCCCAGTTGAGTAATTTATACGCGCATCTGTATCATAGTATTCAAGTGAAAAAAGAATATCGACCTTGTTCTCCCTGCATATCATATCAACTATATCCCATTTCAGGGGTTCCGGGAATGAAAGAGTTTTCGGAGTCCGGAAATCAACATCCGAAAGATTCTTCACTGCATCAAACCTCCTGTTATTAAGTAGCTCATCAGTCATTCCTATGATGCATTGCTGGGCACCGTCCTTATCCAGATCAACACCCTCAAGTGAAAGGATTTTCTCGATCTTATCAAGTCCTTTTGTCTCATCAGTGGGCATACTGCGATTAATTACACCAGCTGTCCTGACAGATTTTGACAATGTAACCGGAGCGGGTTCAATGACGTTCAGGTAAAGCTGGTTTGTTTTACATGAAACCAGTAATCCTGCAGTCAGCATCAGATAAAGGATTATTCTCATTTTATTTTGAAATTTCATATAATTTTTATTCAAGTCTCTCAAGCCTTATGTCTTTTAAAGCCGCCGTTGTATACCATGAAGCTATACCAAAAGGCTTCGAAAGGGCTACTTCCGGCCTTATTGACAAGATATCATCTTTGGCCCTTATATAATCAATTATCATTTTATCATCAATGTAGGCCCTGATTGTATCTTTCCTCACTATGAGCGAAATTCTGTACCAGCGACCCTTTTCAAAGTTCATATAAGTTGTAGTCTGGTTCTCCGAGGCGTCTTTTTTGTTTATACTGCTTAATCCAACTGTTGTTCCACCCCATCCTCCCACTATCAGTGTACACGATTCTTTTCCGGCCGGGAATGTCATGCCGCAGAAGAAATCATTTCCTGCCACCCGTTTTGCATCAAGAGTCACTTTATAATCAAGTCCGGGGAATTCCTTTTTATATGTTATCCCTGTACAGCCCTCTCCCATGCCCAGAACGATCTGACCTCCGGATAC
>CAYNRI010000120.1:0-1871 GCA_964399575.1 uncultured Rikenellaceae bacterium | reverse complement strand
TTTTATTCTTTCGGCTTTTTTAATTCCCTCACAGGATTATCAATTATTTCAAAATCAGGCAATACTCCTTTATTGTCAGTTGCCTTTAGTTGTTCCAACTTTCGGCCGGCAGGAATAACCCGGCTCTCCCACGATCCCGCAGCATCATTGAAACCCTTCAGCGCAGCCTTAAGACCGTTGCCTACCTTGTCAAAATGATCTGCAAAAACATTGACCCTGCTGTAAAGTTCACTGGCAGCGTTCATTATCTGCATTGCATTCTCGGTTATGTTATGTTGCTGCCATGACATTGCAACAGATTTCAGCACCACTATCAGGGTTGTCGGGGTTGTAAGTATGATCTTATTGTTCATGGCATCCTGAAGAAGTGTCTTGTCAGTCATCAGGGCCACGTTGAATGCCGACTCAACCTCCATGTACAATATTACGAAGTCGGGTGAATTCTCGAACTGCGACCAGTATTGTTTTTTGCTTAACTTATTAACATGATCTCGAAGGTCCCTTGCATGTTTTTCAAACAGTTTGGTCCTTAAGGATTCATCATCTGTTTCAAGGGCGTCAAGGTATGCATCCAGCGGAAGCTTTGAATCTACAACAACGTGGCCGTTACCAGGGAGCTTGATTATCATATCCGGTTTCAGCGCTGAGTCTTCTCCCTCTCTGAAAACCTGCTCTACGAAATCGCAATGTTCCGACATACCTGAGAACTCAACCACTCTTTTCAGGCCTATTTCACCCCATCTGCCCCTTACACGCGGATTACGCAGAGCATTTACGAGGGCACCTGTCTCTTTCTGCAGACTTGCGCTTGTCAGTCTCAGGCCCGAAAGCATTTCTGATACCTGACCGAATGTCTCCCTGGATCCCTTCTCAAGTTCCTCGATCCGTTTTTTATATGTGTCGATAGATTCCTTCACAGGCTTCAGCATCTCTGCAATAGCCGACTTCCTCTCATCAAGATTCCCCTCTGCTTCCTTTATCTGGGTCTCGAGATGTGTTTTAGCCAGATCCAGGAATTGCTTATTGTTCTGTACCAAAGCATCCGATGCAGCTGCCTTGAAAGTATTAAGCATTGCGTTCCTGACTTCCCCAAGGCTCTTTTCCTGAGCTTCGATCCTCGCCTCCAGTGAGCTGTTCCTGCGGATCAGCTCAGTAAGCTCAGATCTTTTAGTCTCAAGCCTTGAATTCCAGACAGCCTTTGTAATTATCCAGGAAATAAGCATCCCTGCTATAAACCCTCCAGCTATATATATTATTATCATTATTTCCATTTTCTCCCTGTTCAATCCTGCTAATCCTTCAAATTTATAAGTTTTAGATCAAACCATATAGATTAAGCAGTCATTTTTATACCTTAGCGGGACTAAACTGACAACATATGAAAAGACTTAATCTGATTATCAATGCTGTTATTATGGTTTTAATTCTGTTCTCCTGCTCATCGGAACAGGAGAAAATGGAGAACCGGATGAAGAAATTCATAACTGAATTTGAAGCGAAAAGCATTCCCCTCTACAGGGAACAGGCTATTACATCCTGGAATGCGAATATCAGCGGCACTGATGAAGATCTTGCTCTGAGTGAGAAAGCTGCTTTCGAATACACAAAACTCTTTACAGATGCCCGGGCTTTTAATGAATTAAAGGAGATAAAAGAATCGGGTGCTGTTAAGGATCCTCTTCTTTATCGGCAGCTCGAGCTGCTGTACGATTCTTACCTTGGCAACCAGGTTGATACAGTTCTTATTTCAGAGAGACTCAGGATGGAGACTGAGATCAATAAGAAATACCTGAATTTCAGGGCTAATGTCAATGGAAAAGAGTTATCCGATAACCAGGTGGATAATATACTCAGAAGCTCAACAAATAAAG
>CAYNRI010000119.1:0-6875 GCA_964399575.1 uncultured Rikenellaceae bacterium | reverse complement strand
AGGGCCAGTATCCCAAAAGCAGTAAATATTATCATAGGCAGGGTATAGTTGTAACTGCTTACCTCTGCTCCGTCAAGCATTCTTGTACCTGTTATACAGAATCTGTCAAGAACCCAGCCTATAAGAAGAGGAACAAGCATAAGTCCGACATTCTGAACCAGGAAGATAAGTCCGTATGCAGTACCAAGCTGTTTTTCGGGTATTATTTTCGGGACTGACGGCCACATTGCTGAAGGAACAAGTGAGAAACCGATGCCGAGAATTATAATAAGTATTATAGCAATAGGGGTTGCCTTAAGGAAAGGTATTGAAAACATTGCATGTACGAAAATGAGAATTATAGCACCAATGATCATAATAGTAGCTCCTTTCCCCTTCCGGTCATAAAGATTCCCGAAAAGAGGTGTTAGCAAAATAGTCCCGAAAGGTAAAAGTCCCGGTATTAATCCGGCCAGTTCCTGGTCAACATTGAACTTATTGACCATTAAATCTGTGGCATATTTGATGAAAGGGAATACAGCAGAGTAGAACAGAACACATAGTATAGCTATGAGCCACCATCCCCGGTTACTTATTATTAACAGGATATCCCTGAGTCTGAAAGATTCTTCACTGTCAGCTGATTCGACAAGACCTGCTTCACTTATTGATTTCTCAAGTTTCTTATCCATAAATGTATAGACAATGAATGAGATCATGCCTATACAGAGCATTATAAGACAAACAAGTACAGGTTTGGAGACTCCGTTCAAAGCTCTGGCAATCGGAATGGAAGTTGTCATTGCAAGTGCAGTACCCAGCCTGGCTGTTGCCATCTCAAGTCCCATTGCGAGAGCCATTTCTTTCCCCTTGAACCATTTTACAATTATTTTCGATACAGTGATACCTGCTACCTCAACACCGACACCAAAAACAGCAAAACCCAGTCCGGCAACAACTACCTGTGCTTTCATTCCAAGAATCTCATGTCCGTCGAGAGCATGTGTCGATATAGCCCAGTATTTTATTGCCGTCCCGGCAACCATTACAGCTGTTGCCATGACCCCCGTGAACCTCACACCCATTTTATCAAGGATGATACCGCCGAAAAGAAGCATCAGCAGGAAGACGTTAAACCAGCCATAGGCGCTTGTGAAGAATCCGTATTCAGCACTGTTCCAAAGAAGCTCCTTCTCAAGAAGCGGCTTCAGAGGTGCCATAACATCAGTGAGGTAATAGCCGCATAACATCGTGAAAGCGACTACAGCCAATGCAGTCCAGCGTGCAGCCTTTGAGTCGCGCAGGGTTTTCTTTATTGTTTCCATACAGCTGATTTAGAAAAATTAAGGAAGGTAAAAGTAAAAAATAATTTATATGAAACACCCTTGGAATATCACTATTAATGAACCAAACGAAACATTATTTGTTTTTAATTTGAAAAAGATACCAATTGTGGTCACAATAAATAGTTATAATTTTGTACTTGCATTAAACCTATTCTTATTTTAGATATGAAAAAAGCGATACTTATAATACTCACCATATTAGTTGTCCTTCCGGCCTTTACACAGGTCAATCTTCCCGGTCCTTCCGGAGTAAAATGGCTGACTGTTGAACAGGCAGAAAAACTAATGACAAATGCACCAAAGCCTGTGTTTATTGATACCTATACTGACTGGTGCGGATGGTGTAAGAAAATGGACCAGGATACTTTCAGTGATCCCGTTATTGCAGAAATACTCAACAATAAGTTCTACCCCGTAAAATTCAATGCAGAAGGAAAAGAAAGGGTCTCCTTCCTGGGACAGACCTTCATCAATGATGGCAAATATGGCAATGCACATCAGCTGGCAGTAGCGCTTCTGCAGGGTGAATTATCGTATCCCACAGTAGTTTTTCTCACTAAAGAAGAGGATAAGGTAATGGTCACTCCTATAAAAGGTTACAGGCAAGCCAGGGATATGGAATTATTCCTGAGTTATTTTGCCGACAGAGCTTACGAGAAACTCAGCCTTGATGAGTACCAGAAAAATTTTACCGGAAAGATAAGGTAGACAGATCCTTTATTTCCCGATAATGTAATTAGCCGGTAACTGCACTATCTGACCGAACTGATAGATCAGCTTTCGTGAATTATGAAGTACTTCGTCACCCATTCTTATCTTCAGATCCGCAACATCAGGGATACGGTAATAAAGCCTGTCAGTTATCGATGTGCCGGGATCTCCCTGCTGCCTGGAAATAATTGTCAGATCCTTAATTTTCTTTTCCGGAGTTAACTCAATCATTACAGGTATTCCGTTTGATATTGTATCGGATCCTGGTCCTGTAACTTCTGAGAAATTAAAAAGGGATAAAGGTTTTCCTGACATTTCCGCATTGGGAATAAGCTGATAAGTAAAAGATCGTGTTTCACTTATAACCTTTCCTATAAATAATTGGGAGTATTCTCTCTCCATCCTGTTCAGCTCCTTAATTGCTGCTTCATCCTGGGGAAATACATTTGCTTCGCCTGTCAATACCATGAACTTCCCTTCGCGAAGCTCCATAAGCCTTTTAGCAGCACGTCCGGCCAGCTCGCCGGGAGAAAGTCTTGTACTTTTCTCAACCACATAGGGTATCCTGATAAACTGATCGTCTATCCTGGCCCTCCTGTATGCAGTGTCAGTCTGCACCCTGAAGTATTCATCCGATCCCAGATCATAGGTCATGAAATCATTAATATTGAATTCATTACCATCAGACCCTGTCAGTCCCGGTTTATCAGATTCAGGATTCAGATCAAGGATAAGCCCGCTCTTTTTAAGTGCCAGAGCATTTGTCTGCTGCAGGCTGCCTGACTCGATCACGTAAAACTCTGAAGGATCAACTTCCTCATGAGAGGTGACAGTAATACTTCTGACTTCCCAGTGCTCATCTTCCTGAGCTATCACATTAGTCAATCCGAGAAGCTCTTCGGCAAATTCTGCATAGGGACCCGGAAGTTCAATTGTCCTTTCAAATTGAAAAGTAAGCCTGAAAACTGTTAAAGGGAGTGCATAGATAAGACTTCCGGATCTCAAAATTACTGTGTCAGACAAAGGAGTCACAACAAGTCCCGGAGTTTTCTGTTTTTTGAGAAGAGTACAGGAGCTTGTAATTACTATTAATAGCATCAAAACAAAGAAGGAAACTTTTTGCATATTTCTTTTTATCATCATCACTCTGAGTATTTACTTTCTTTTCAACCTGTTTAAATAACGTCAATCCGCTGATCTTATTCTGTTATAAGCTTCGCCGATCCCGGCTATGATATCGGAAGCTATTACTGATTCGAAACCTGATCTCTCAACAGCGATATCTCCGGCAAGCCCATGTAAATAAACCCCCGTTAATGCTGCATTAAGCGTGTCATAACCCTGGGCAAGGAGTGAAAGGATCATACCAGTCAGCGTATCGCCGCTGCCGGCAGTCGCCATTCCCGGGTTTCCTGTACTGTTAAACCACACCCTGCCATCAGGTGATGAAACAGATGTATGGGCACCTTTGAGGACAACAATACATTTATATTTTGCAGAAAATTCAATCTGTTTCCCGAGTCTTTCACAACTGTCCGAAAATTTACCTGCAAGTCGTTCAAATTCCCCGGGGTGAGGAGTTAGTATGCTTTTTTCCGGAAGAATATCAAGCCAGTTCTTATTCTGTGAAAGTATGTTCAATGCATCGGCATCAATCACAAGTGGCTTTTTCCAGCTTTTAATAAGGTCATACAGAACCGCCTGTGTTTCCATGTCGGTACCAATGCCCGGTCCTATTGCTGCAGCTGTGAAAGGATCGGTTACAACCTTATCGCTAATTATCTCTTCAGATTTATCGCTTATTATCATTGCTTCCGGCACTAAACACTGCATTATCACATTGCCCTTCGATGGAACCTGGCATGTAAGAAGTCCCGTTCCCGTACGGAGAGCAGCTTCAGCGCCGAGTGCTACTGCTCCGATTTTCCCGTAAGAACCGCCTATCAGAAAAGCATGACCATAAACACCTTTATGATCAAATTTTCTCCTTGTCTTCAGAAAAGACCTTATCGATTCTTTCTGCAAAAAGAAATAAGGGGTTTCTGTTTTGTCTGTAATTTCCTTATGCAGGCCGATGGGCAGAATTAACCATTTACCGACAAATTTATCATTCTCGGGGAACATAAAAGAAAGTTTCGGGAACTGGAAACTCACTGTAAAATGAGCATGTATTATATTCTCTTCATCATTGGCAGAATTATCCTCACCTGATAAGCCTGACGGAATATCAACAGATACAATTGTGGAACGCGATCCGTTAATCTTTTTAATTACTTGCGCTGCTAAACCTTTGACCGGTTTTGACAGACCTGTTCCGAACAAAGCATCTACAACAATAGTATTATCAGGTAAAACCGGTACCTGTTCCGGATCATTTATAATTCTGAACGGAACATCTGTTTCCTTAATCAGCCTTTCCTTGTTTTTTTTCCAGTCATTTGATGTGTTTTCGCTGACCTGAACAAAGAATACCTGAGTTTTATAATGATCCGCAGCAAGCATTCTGGCCAGAGCCAGTCCGTCACCTCCGTTATTCCCTGGCCCAACAAAGATCATGACAGGATTTTTATTGCTGAAACCTGCAGTAATCCATTCTCTTATCTTCCCCGCAGCCCTTTCCATAAGATCAATGGAAGGAACAGGTTCATTCATGATTGTGAACTCATCAATCTGCCTTATCTGTTCGCTCCGCAAGATCTTCATAACATTTGCTCAATATTTCACAAATTTAATCTCTTCAGGCATTAATAAAAAAAGATTAATATATTTGTTGGCAGTCATGTACAGAATAATCCTGAATAAGAAATATTCGTTTCATGGCTGAATACCTGACCAAACTATATATTGTGTTAACTAACATCAATTTCAATGCTTAAGAATCACCCAAAAGGTTTACTGGTTGCCTTCTTCTCCAATATGGGAGAGAGATTCGGCTTTTACACAATGATGGCTATTCTCGTCCTCTTTTTACAGGCCAAGTTCGGTCTGTCGGCTGACAAGGCAGGAGGGATCTACGGCTGGTTTTATTTCAGTATATATGCCCTGGCCCTTGCAGGGGGTATTCTTGCTGACTCAACAAAGAAATATAAACTTGTCATACTTGCCGGTATTATAATCATGTTCGCCGGCTATGTTATTATGGCAGTTCCGGGAATGTCCCTGACGGTCACAATTGTCGGATTGATGACAATTGCACTGGGTAACGGGTTGTTCAAGGGTAATCTTCAGGCAGTTGTCGGACAGATGTATGACGATCCAAAATACTCCAAGCTGAGAGACACAGCCTTTATGATCTTTTACATGGGTATAAATGTCGGCGCATTCTTTGCACCCTTTGCAGCAAACAGTATTCGTAACTGGTGGTTGAAATTCAATGGTTTAGCCCACGACGGAAGCCTCCCCTCACTCTGCCATCAGTTAAAGAATGGCACTCTTGCAGACACTTCAACATTACAGCAACTGGCTGACAAAGTGAGTCTTAGCGGACCAGTGACTGACCTTTCAGCATTCGCGGACAGCTATATCGATGTGTTTTCAAAGGGTTATAACTACGCTTTCGGAATTGCTGCGGGAGCCATGGTGATATCTCTGCTTGTGTATGTGATTTTTAACAGGCTGCTGCCAAACAAGGAGAAGAAGATAAATACTGCTTCTGAATCATCCGAAAAAGTTGATTTCAAACCCGCTGTAATTTTAGCTGCAATCATAGCTATCGGGGTGACTGCCACAGCGCTGCACTTTATAAAAGAGGTTGGCTGGGCTAACGGTTTTGCTTTCGGGTTATTTGCAGGATTTGT
The DNA here is from genome assembly GCA_964399575.1 of uncultured Rikenellaceae bacterium. Classification (GTDB taxonomy): domain Bacteria; phylum Bacteroidota; class Bacteroidia; order Bacteroidales; family VadinHA17; genus LD21. The sequence goes on along the minus strand of CAYNRI010000119.1, from coordinate 1,042 downwards.
CACCTGGATCTTCCTGAGTTCCCGCAAGGAAGAAAGGGCAAGAATAACTACCCTCATACTTGTGTTTATAGTTGTTATCTTTTTCTGGATGTCATTCCATCAGAACGGGCTGACCCTTACCTTGTTTGCAAGAGACTACACTGTGAAACAGGTAGGTCCGTTCACCAATCTCTTCTTCACACTGCCGTCAATGCTTGCAGTCATCGGTTCTATAGCCGGTCTGGTACTGCTATTCTACAAGAAAATTAAAACAAGTAACAGGATAATCGGAGGAGTACTTTTAGTTGTCGCACTATCTTTCGCTTTCTATTTCCTTTACGGATTTGATCCTACCGGACAAATGAAAAGATTCTTTAATGTTTTTGAACTCCAGAATTCAATTGCCCCTGAAGTCTTCCAGTCTTTCAACCCCTTGTTCATTGTAGCTCTGACATTCCCGGTAATGGGAGCCTTTGCATGGATGAACAAAAAGGGAATCGAGCCATCAACTCCGAAAAAGATCGGGATAGGAATGGTGATAGCAGCCCTGGGATTCGTAATTATTCTGGTTTCGTCAATAGGTGCACCATCGCCGGCTTCACTCCAGGGAGCGCCGGTAGCTGATATCGACAGAGTCTCGCCATACTGGCTGATAAGCAGTTATCTTGTCCTTACAGTTGCAGAACTTTTCCTGAGCCCGATGGGATTATCCTTCGTATCGAAAGTGGCCCCTTCAAGATTCCAGGGCCTTATGCAGGGCGGATGGCTCCTTGCAACAGCTGTCGGCAATAAACTGCTGTTCATCGGAACACTCCTGTGGGATAAAGTTAATTTAAGCACACTCTGGCTGGTATTCATTGTTTGTTGCTTGATATCTGCTGCATTCATCTTTTCAATACTCAGAAGACTTGAAAAAGCATCAGTCAGCTAGGCTTATTTATTAAATATATTTAAATAGCAGGTACTGTTTGTTCCATTTCAACATAATACCTGCTATTTATTTTAATATTATTAAAAAAGACAATAAGTTTATAGGGTTTTTATTAATTTTGCATTTTATTTT
>CAYNRI010000118.1:3688-7495 GCA_964399575.1 uncultured Rikenellaceae bacterium | reverse complement strand
GGAATGTCAACAAAGTTGCTTGAGAACTCACCCCTCAGTTCATTTCTTCTGCCAGGATTATTTTTACTACTGTTTAACGGGCTGGCTCACCTGGCTGGCGCCTTCCTCTCCTTTACAAGAAACAGGTATACAGGATATACAGGATTAATTCTGGGTGTTTTGCTCAGTCTCTGGATAATTATCCAGGTAGCCTGGATCTCATTATCGAGTGTTCTTCAGCCTCTTTTTCTGTTGATCGGACTGGTCAATACATACCTGGGCTGGGAAATAATTAAGACTGTACAAGGCAAAGCTTATTCAAACAGCACACCTGAAAAAGTTTGAGGCTGACTTTCATCACAGGGTTCATTTTAATGATATTATCATTTGCAGCAGTAGCATTGATATACGGCATAAACAGGGAATACAGGTTTGAAGTAATGATAATTTCAATAACCTGGATTGAATTAATTATTGTAAGTATTCTCTTTTCAAGGTATTTTAAGAAAATCGCATTAGCCTGAATCATAAGATACTCGGAATCGGCGATATTGAGGATGGGGGAAGTTTTTTGAAAGAATGGGAATCTGAAAATTTGAAAATTTGAAAATTTGAAAATTGAAGAAGGGAAGAATTTAAATTGGGGGTTTTATTCTGTTGAAGCAATCGGATTATAGTGGTATATTTAATTGTTGATAGTCTATAGTTTTACTGATTGGGGCCGCAAGGTTGCTACATTTCCTGCATGCTTTTTTCTTAATCCTTTTAAGCAGCTTTTCTCCTAATTACTGATTAATTTATTTTAATTTTAACGCCTCGGATTATTCCTGATAATATCGGATGCAGGTATGTTGCAGCGGGAGTATAGGATGACACTGATAATCGGATAACCACGCATATATTAAATGGTTTAGTACAAATACAAAGATGGACGAAGACCCTTGTCAGAGAGAAATTAAGCTTTAAAGTACTGTAAGGAAAACTCCCGGGCTTCCTTGCAGATGTAAAATGTAAGGAGACCAGGTCATGATTGAAACAATTGATGAAATCAGCGAACTCATTGAGAAAAAGGAGTGGAAAGTTCTCAGGACTGAATTATCAAAGCTTGAAAGCCTTGAAGTTGCTGAAATTATAGAAGAATTATCTCCGGGCGAAGAAATTATAATCTTCCGCCTTTTATCCAACACCCAGGCCAGGGATACATTCCAGCTTCTCTCACACGACAAGCAGGAGGAAATAATTGAGGGTATAGCAAAGCAAACCAGCAGGTTATCCTCGCTGCTTAACGATCTTGATCCTGATGACAGGACGGCTTTCTTTGAGGAGTTACCCGGACAGGTCTCGCAGCGTCTTATACAGTTGCTTTCGCCCGGGGAGCGGAAAATAGCACTTCAGCTTCTGGGTTATCCTGAAGACAGTATCGGAAGGCTTATGACTCCGGAGTTTGTGGCTGTGAAGGTTCATTTTACGGTAGCGCAGACACTCGAACACATAAGAAAATTCGGACATAACTCTGAAACTCTTAATGTAATCTATATCGTTGACAACAACTGGAAGCTTATTGATGATATAAGGATAAGGGAAATTATACTTGCTGACCCCGGTCAGTCAATATCTGAACTGCTGGACAACCGTTTTGTCTCACTGAATGCCTATGATGACCAGGAGAAGGCTGTCAGGATTTTCAGGGACCACGACAGGGTCGCTCTTCCGGTAACCGACTCTAACGGTGTGCTTCTGGGAATTGTTACTTTTGACGATATTATGGACGTGGAAGAAGAAGAGACCACGGAGGACTTCCATAAATTCGGGGCATTTCAGAATGCGGTCCTTAATCCCCTGAAAGCAAAGCCCACCCAGATGTACCAGAAACGAATTCTCTGGCTTACTATACTTGTCTTTATGAACATATTCTCGGGTGCTGCCATTGCCAACTTCGAGGATGTCATAAAGTCGATGGTTTCGCTTATTTTCTTTCTGCCCCTTCTTATTGCCAGTGGCGGAAATGCAGGGTCACAATCGGCAACCCTTATGATCCGTTCTCTGGCAACAGGTGATGTGGAGGCCAGTGACTGGCTCAGACTTCTTGGCAAGGAGTTCCTGGTCTCGTTTTTACTGGGAATAACCATGGCTGCGGGTGTTTCTCTTATTGCAAGTGTCAAGGCTCCTGATATTATTTTTGTTGTTGCCAGCACCATGATAATAACTGTTATGGTCGGAAGTCTCATAGGTCTGACTATCCCTTTCATATTTACAAAACTTAATATAGACCCTGCAACTGCCAGCGCCCCGCTGATTACTTCAATGGCCGATATCACAGGAGTGTGGATTTTCTTCAGTATTGCATCCAAATATCTGGGATTGGGATAGGGAAGATAATTTGAAAATTTGAAAATTTGAAAATGGGAGAATTTGAAAATTTGAAAATGGGAGAATTTCAAATTATCGTTGGAAAGTGACATTTTACAGGTAGTTAATAGTAAATTTCAGATACAATTGATTCAAAACCGGGCATGGGTCGGGTGGTTAAATTTTGTTACGGGAACACATCACTCAGTATAGATAAGAATAATAGTTTTATTATTATTGTAAACTGAAGGTCAATAATGACCATATATTTGGAATTGGATGTTTCAATCTTTGTAATGCATTGTAAATTAATAATAAAATTATAACCTAAGAAATATGATCATAGAGAAAAAGATATTTAAAAACGCTTGTTTACCCCTGTTCTGTATTTTATTCCTTCTGTCTGTCGTATCATGCGACAAGAATAATGATGATGAACCTGTGCATAACATAGCTACGGTAAAGATTAATGGAGGTAGCTTCATAATGGGTAGTCCGGATACAGAACCCACCCGCAACAGCAACGAGATTCAGAGGGAAGTGACTGTTTCAGGTTTCTCAATGAGCAAGTATGAAGTAACAAACAAGCAATTCGCAGATTTCCTGAATGTCAAAGGCATTGGAGCTGATGGCCTTGCCACTTCGGGGGACTACGCCGGAACAAAACTTGCCGATAACAGCCATACTCCTGAGAACTGGGGACTTGAATATTCAGGCAACAAATGGATTCCGGTAGCAGGGTTTGAAGATCATCCTGTTATTTTCGTATCCTGGTACGGGGCCTGTGAGTTTTGCAAATATGTGGGGGGGCGATTGCCAACCGAGGCAGAATGGGAATATGCCTGCCGGGCCGGGACAACTACTCCGTTCAACACAGGCGATTGTTTCGTTGATTCCCAGGGTAACTTTAACTATGAGACACCATATCCCGGATGCACTAATACAGTTACCACTTATCCGGAACATACAATGGCAGTTGGTCAGTTCAGTGCCAATGCATTTAATCTCCATGATATGCACGGCAATGTATGGGAATGGGTCGCTGACTGGTTTGGCGATTACCAGCCAGGCAGTCAGAACAATCCCACGGGACCGGCAAGCGGAACATCAAAGGTGCTGCGTGGGGGGGGCTGGACCAATTACGCGCAGCAGTGCCGCTCAGCAAATCGTTTCAGCTACCTTCCTGAAGCGTATTCACAGTATGTAGGATTCAGGGTAGCCTTTGACCTCTGATCAGTTAAATGGGATTGAAGGGACTTTAAGAATTGCAGTGAATAGGCCGTGCCCAGGCCATCTCTCGCCATCACAAATTGACCACTCAGGGCCGGAGTTAATCATATGACCAATAAATAAATATAAAAATTTCCAAATTTCCGGCGAAATGTGGTCAAGGCAACCGGCTCATGCAGTTTTGGTTTTAAGGTCAGTAATTTTAATGCGCTTTATAACTTCAGATTTTAACTCAGCTGCATTATTAAT
>CAYNRI010000118.1:0-3588 GCA_964399575.1 uncultured Rikenellaceae bacterium | reverse complement strand
GACCCTTCCCTCTTTCCAGAAGGGCAGTCGCTTTCATTGCACATAATACAGAGTCAGAAGGTACCGGGGATGGAAAGTAAAAACCACAACCCCTTATGTTTTTTATTTCAGGAGTATAGGTTACTTCCTGATCCAGACTTGCGATATCATCTTCATCATCTGAATTCATTTCCATGATAGTATTTATTGAGATAAAACATAAACCAAATTATCACTTAATGATAATTATGTGAAATATTTCTCAGATAAATTAATTCAAAAGAGATTCTTGTTTAATAAATTTTAAATAAATTAGTAAAATATGATTTTACTTCATATTTAAATCTACCAGCCATTAATCCCGAAATTGTTGTTTCTGGAATGCTTAGAATTAATGAATCTATTAAAAACTTCATTTTACCATTAATAAACCCAGTAGAATAAAACATGAAAAAGGAAAAAATTTATCTCTTAGCTGTTCTTGCATTGGCTCTCGTACTACCTGCCACCATGATGATGGTGATTTCATTAGTTGGAGCAGGATGCAATGTAGTTACACCATCCAGACCGGAAGGTCCGTGTGACATCTATGCTGCAGATGGCAGTCCCTGTGTGGCTGCCCACAGCAGTACCCGTGCGTTATATGCATCATATAATGGACCTCTTTACCAGGTTATACGTCAGTCGGACGGTAAAACCATGGACATAGGTGTGGTAAAACCTACCAGGGACGATCCGGGAGGATATGCCGATGCAGCTGCCCAGGATAAATTCTGTGCCAATACCTATTGCTGGATCTCAATTCTTTATGACCAGTCAGGTACAGGCAACCATCTTTATCAGGCACCCCGTGGAGGAACAGGAAATCCGCCAATGATGGGAGGATTTAACAGTCTTCCTGTCGCCGACATGGCTCCTGTTACACTCATGGGTCACAAGGTCTATGGCATATTCATCGAGCCGGGTATGGGCCTTCGCCAGAACGATCCGAAGGGTACTGCAGTTGATGATCAGGCAGAGGGACAGTATTGGGTTATTAACGGTCATCACTATAACGGTGGCTGTTGCTTCGACTACGGCAACGCTGAGATCGACAGCCGCGATGACGGCGACGGTACAATGGAAACCACCTATTATGGCAATGCCGTTACGTGGTATTATGGACAGGGATCTGGTCCATGGATCATGACCGACCAGGAGAATAACGTTGTAGGTTGTGTCACCGACTCACCTACCAATAAGTACTGCCCCGACCTGCCATCCATTTCATGGCGTTTCGTTACCGCCACATTTGACGGCGAACCAAGCCACTGGAGGACTATGGGCGGCGACGCTCAGAGAGGCGATCTGTCAATAATGTTCGACGGACCCCGCGTCCAAAATGAAAAAGCAACGCGTCCGGAATTAATAAGCAGCTATGATCCTATGCGTAAGCAGGGAGCTATCGACCTGGGTAACGGTGGCGATAATGGCAACTGGTCACAGGGAACTATGTACGAAGGCGCAATGACAGCTGCAGGTACATTCCCAACAGAAGAAACCAACCGGAAGATACAGGCTAATATAGTGGCAGCCGGCTACGATGTCCCCCGTCTGAGCATCGCTCCGGCCAATGCAACCGACATGCCTCCGGGTCTTCAGACTTTCTCACCTGGATCGTCACAGAACACGACCTTGACATTTACAAATACTACAGGCGCACCGGTAAAGGGTCTTAACCTGAGCCTTACCCTTCCCGGGGGATGGAAGGCTGTTGTTCAAAACTCAACAGAGACTTCAAAGAGTTTCCCGGATAAGATAGAACCAGGGTCCAGCGTAAATGCAACTTTCACTGTAACTTCAGGATCTCAGGCTTTCAATGGCGACCTGGTTGCCGAAGCCTCATGGAAGAACTCAGGCAACAGTAAGACTCAATCCGAGATTGCAGTTGAAAAAGTCCGCAATGTCGACCCTGTCAAGATCAACGAATTCCGTATCACTGACGGTTCCAACACGACGAATTCATTCATAGAGCTCTATAATGCCGGCAACAGTGAAATCGATATCTCAAACTGGACGCTGACCATCCGCCCATACCAGATGCCAATCTTCTCATCCATAAATATCCCGGAAGGTACAAAGCTGGCCTCAAATGGTTTCTACCTGTTAGGAATGTCTAATTCAGGGCTGGCTGTTCCGGCGAAAAAGAGTGAGTCAACCATATACGTGAGGAGTACGACCGGCATGTCGGCCGGCGATGTAATTGAGATCGGCGAAGGCGCCAACATGGAAAGACGTACTATCAAAAGTGTCGGGGCAGCAGCAGGTCTTCCGGGAACCTCCTCTGGAATCCGTTCTGCCGGACCCGATACACCTTCAAGCATATGGCAACCTCTTCCTGAAGGTCCGGTTATTACGATCCCCAAAGGATCAACAAACGTGCCTGTTGCGAGTGTGGCAGGTATCGTGGCAGGTCAGAAGATTGCCATCGGTTATGGCGCCACATATCCTGTTGCAGTGAATCCCGTTGAAAAGTACGAGGTGGTTACGGTTACGGAAGTAGGCAAACCGGGTACACAGGGTTGGCTTTCAATGGATGCAAAAGCTGGCGATACCAACATAAAGGTGTATCCTGTCGGAGACATTTCTGTTGGTGACAAAATCAGATTGGATGTTGCCAGTGAAGGTCACGGTATCGAGTGGGTCACCGTGACGAAGGTGGGAACACAGTCGGTTCGCAACACTTTTAATGGCCCTCTTGCAGATAACGAGGATCCGGGTACCGGACTCGATCTGGCAGAACCGCTGAAGTTCAACCATTCATCCAACCTGCCATTTGCTTGCAATGGAACTGGGATCACCTTCGAGCCGGCAACGGCTTTCGATCACTCGAGCAACGAGCCGGTCCTTCCCCTTGGCACCGGTATCACCCTCGACCAGCCACTTACCATGGACCATGAGATCAATTCTGTTATACGTGATGAAAAAGTAACAACCGTGGGTTACCAGGGAACTCCCGCACCAGACCAGTGGTTCGGCGGCCCTGCCTTCTCTATCAGTGCAGGCAATATGGTGCTGCGTGATGCAGCAGACAATGTTGTTGACGGTCTCAACTATGGACTTATCGTCGATCCATGGGCAGCAGAAGGGTACATGGGTGTTTCAGAAATTGAAGCGAGCGGATGCAAAGCACCTTCGCCCCGTATTACTATAACCGGAGTTAACATCAGGCCTGATGCAATCACTCCATTCCAGCCTGATATGAGTACAGGCCGCTACCCTGATGGTACTGACAACGACTCCAACTGCCATGATTTCAATGTACAGAACAGCACATTCACGTTAGCTTCATCAGCAGCCGGTTCTGATAATATAAAAGTTGCAAATGTTGCGGGTTTCCGCGATGGCCAGAAAATAATTATCGATAAAGGTACAAACAGCGAAACTGCCACTATCAAGACTGTTGGTACAGCAGGAGCCACAACAACAGGAGCTGCCACCAGCGCAGGCACTAATGTTATTACTGTTGCACGCCTGACAGGCTTCAGCGTCGGTCAGACCATCACAATTGGCAGCGGTTCAAATGCCGAGACAGCAACCATTGCTACAATATTACCGGCAAGAGGTCGT
>CAYNRI010000117.1:0-7602 GCA_964399575.1 uncultured Rikenellaceae bacterium | reverse complement strand
GCCTAAGCATTATCTCTCCGAATGTTACTATTTTCTTCTTCACAATATGAATCTGATTTAAATATTCCAGTTCCTGACGCTAATTTAATTTCCGAAAGGATTCAAAAGTACAAAAATATCAAAGATCGCCTGTCAATGGTTTTATAGTTATTATGAAATCGCAGCGCTGAGGCCTTACCCTGTACTCCGGAAACACAGACAAGGCAGTACATCCCACTCCGCTTGTTGCATAATCGAAATTGAATGTTATCCCGTCAGATTCTCTGAGCTGGTAAGTATAGACGGACCGCGAAAGGTTTTCCGTAGTGTAAGGGTAAGCATTGAAGTTGAAGAGCTTGTCGCCGCTGAATTCTATACCCGTACCTCTGTCATCGGTCATCCTTACGTACCTGTTATCAGTTCTCAGACCATAATCCTGCGGTATCAGGTAAGGCTCATACATTTCTTCGACTGTAGATCTGTAGATCCCGGTCCTGTAACCGCTTTTCCTGTCAGGGTAATTCTCCTGTGGTCCGCGCCCATACCATTCAACATTCGATACTGAAGGATCAAGAACAAGATCCACTCCTATCCTTGGAAGCCATTGCGGCAGGATGCCATCAGGAATGAGTGTATGACTGACAGTCATCACGCCATCAGGTGAGATCTTGTATCTGTAAGTATTCATAAAGATCCCTCTTTCTGAGGCATTCGCTGTCAGGTCCCTGATCTCAATCTCCAGAGATCCTTCATCTGACATTTTGTAAGTGAATGACTCAGGAATTCTTTTCATCTGATCCAGGCTGCTGGCGTACCAGGCAGACGATATCCAGGCGCCATAACCCTGTGAGGCATACTGCCGCCCCTCTCTCCATCCTGCCCAGTCATCAACTTCGTTGGCCAGAGGTGCGCGCCAGAGGTTTAGCTGAACTCCCCGTTTTACAAGCTCCCTGCCTGAAACACGGAAAGATATCAGCTGACCCTGATCCATATCAAATGCATATCTGAAGTTCTCTCCTGATATTATCAGTTTACCGTCACTCTCATTTACTGTTAATTGTTTAACAGAACCTCTGGCTGCTATTTTTGCTTCATTTCTCCATGGAAGCTCAAATTCTTCCCATGCCACTTCATGCCCGGCATCAGCCCAGATTGAACCCTTCCTCAGCCGGAAGCTGAGGCACAGACGATATTCAGTATTCTCTCTGATTTCGGGTTTGTTGAATGGAATCTCCATAACAACTGATTGGAGAGGTTTCAGGTCGGGTGAGAGCACTCCCCGCTCAATTGTCTCATTATCAGCTTTTAATTCCCAAACAGATTCCAAATCGGATAGATTTGTAAAAAGATAACGGTTGGTCAGTTCGATTTTACCTGCATCAGCTGATATCAATTCTGCTTTTACAGGCTGTGCCGATTTTTTTATCTGCCACATCTCCGGCTGCGGCCGCCTGTCAGGCCAGATAGTTCCATAGGTCCTCGCCCCGATACCATAGCTGAAGAACTCACCTTCTTCACTTTCTTCCTCAAAATCCAGCCAGAGAGAAGCTTTCCTTTTCAACGAAGCTGAAGGTGAATGCAAGGAATCAGCAGGAATGCCTGTCGTGAATATGCCAACCTGATCTATTATCGCATCACAGATATAAACCTCTGTTTCCTGCCCGTGTATCTCAGCATTCCTGCCGATATTTACAGGGAAAGGCGTGTTCCTTATAATGCCTGAAACAGCTTTCTTCCTGCTCTCCTTCCCGTCAAGGCTTATGTAAATTGATCTGCCATCATATATGGCTGTAATAAAATGCCAGTTGTTTTCCCAGTTTGCAGGCAGGGCGATCTGTACTTTTTGCCTTGATCTTGTCATTACATAGAATTCGAGTGAATCTCTTCCAGTCTGATTGATCCCGAACTGGTTATTGCCTTTTGTTATCAGAGTACCTGAGGAATACATAAGTGACCTGGGGTAAACCCATAGAGTAAGTGTCAGCTGATCACTGTTTATCTCGAGGGCATCATCCCTGTAAACCTCCACCCACTGGTCGTGCCCGTTCAGGTCAATTCCCTTGCCGGTCTTTCCGGGGACCAGTTTTGCCCGTCCCATGATATTTGCCTGCACTTTATTCGGTGAACCATCTCTGACGGACCTGATTTTTTCTGTGAGCCCTGTGCTGACAAAATCCCAGATTGCTCCGCCCATGCTTCTCGGGTAACGGTAAAAAAGTTCCCAGTAATCATCAAGTGCGCCTCCTCCGTTGCCTGTAACTGCAAGATATTCATCAAGGAATGATGGTCGTGGATCTGTTTCTTTGTCAATAAGGAACACATCTTTAACGAGTTCTGATAACTGGGGATATCGCGGTCCGATTATATCTTCGCAATGATGAGCAAAATCATTTCCGCCGTACATCCAGAACCTTGTCTTATCATATTTTTTGCCCTCATCAATAACCGCACATATATTATCTCCTTCACCGCTTTCATTTCCTGCACTCCAGAAAAGGATGCAGGGATGATTCCTGTCACGGAGGACCATCTTCCTTGCTCTCTCCCTGTACATGGCTTCCCAGTTCCTGTCAGTTGATAAATACATTGTTGCATGCGCTTCATCGCCTGTCTCATCAACTATATACATTCCATACTCATCAGCCAGCTCAAGGTATTTGTTAACAGGAGGGTAGTGAGATATTCGCACGCAATTGATATTGAACTGTTTAAGCAGAGCCAGATCCTGTCGTATCGTTGCCTCATCCATAGTATGCCCCAAAACAGGATGCTGCATATGGCTGTTGATCCCGTTGAGTTTGACAGGCATCCCGTTAAGATAAAATACCTGGTCCCTTATCTCTGTTTCTTTGAAGCCGATCCGCCCGGAGATTACACTGACAGTTTTCCCTGAAGGATCAAGAAGTTCAAAAACAAGGGTATAAAGATCAGGTTGCTCAGCTGTCCACTTCAGGGGATCTGATATGTTTTCTTTAAATAATACAGTTTGCTTTCCTGAAGGATCAATCACTACCTTATCGGAAATCATTTTCTTAGCTACTTTCTTATCCGGATCATACAATATAGTTCTGACAGAGAATCCATCAGCTGATTCTGAACCATGATTCCTGAGATCTACTGATACTTCAAGCATTGCATCCTTATATCTTTCATCAAGGTCAGTAGTTGCGAACCAGTCGAAGAACCTGATCTTCGGGAAAGCACAGATCCAGACATCATCAAATATCCCGGCAAGACGCCAGTAGTCCTGATCTTCAAGATAATAACCGTCAGAATATTTTGTTACGAGAACGGCAATTGTATTCTTTCCCGGTTTAACATATTTTGTAATATTATATTCCGCGGGTTCCTGTCCTCCCTCATTATAACCCGCTTCCCTTCCATTGATCCAGACAAATGAAGCAGAAGCGGTCTTTTCCATCCTTAAAAAGATCTCCCTGTCTTTCCATGCTGATGGTATTGTGAAGCTTCTCCTGTATGAGCCTGTCGGATTATACTCTTTCGGCACAGAAGGGGGATCAGGAGGAAAAGGTGTATTTACATTCCTGAAAAGAGGGTCGCCGAAACCCTGCATCTCCCAGTTTGACGGTACATGAATCGTATCCCATTTTTTGTCATTATAATTAATCTCAAAAAAGTCACGGGGAGCGCCTTCCGGAGTCTCTGAAAAGTGAAATTTCCAGGAACCGTTAAGTGACAGATAACCCGGGGATTTTTTCTTATTATTTATTAATGCATCATCTACAGACTTATACGGTATAAGAGGAGTATGTCCATCTTCCTGGTTAAGTTCAAAAACCGAAGGGTTCTCCAGATAGTGATAAATATTGTCCAGAAATCCCTTTTCCTGGGAAAACAATACAGATACTGTTATCAGGAGACAGATAATTAATATGACCTTTTTCATACTGCATGCTAATTTTGAACGAAATATACACAATTTAATCCTTCCGGTATCTTTGAAATGTATTTCCGGTATTAATTAAGTTTTCTGATATTATGCTTAATTTAGCATTCTGTTTTTTCACTTAACATGGCTAAATATATACTCAATATGACTAAAATAAGTAAAATTTTCAAAGCCGGACTGGTTCTTATAATCCTGTTTGTCATTGCTTCATGCAACAAAACGGATGATGACAGGCTGAGTGTTGACTTCGAAAAGTACAGATTGTCTAATGGTTTGCAGGTGATACTTCATGAGGACCATTCCGATCCTATGATTTCCTATGCTATAATGTACCATGTGGGATCGGGAAGAGAAACACCCGGAAAGACCGGATTTGCTCATCTTTTTGAGCACCTCCTTTTCATGGGTTCCGAAAATGTCCCTACAGGTAAATTTGATATGGTCCTTGAAGGAATGGGGGCTTCAAATAATGGCGGTACGAGCAGGGATTACACGGTTTATTATGAGGTATTCCCAAAAAATGCTCTTGAGAAAGTCTTCTGGCTCGAATCTGATCGTATGGGATTTTTCATCAACTCAGTAACACCTTCAGCGCTTGCGCTTCAACAGAACGTCGTGCAGAATGAGAAAAGACAAGTAATGGATAATACTCCTTATGGCTTTACTGAAGACATAATAGTTAAAAACCTCTATCCCTTAGGCCATCCCTACAGCTGGACAGTGATTGGCGAGATGGAAGATCTCAAGAATGCCACGCTTGATGATGTCAGGAACTTCTATGAGAAATTTTACGGGCCGAATAATGCCACGCTGGTACTGGCTGGCGATTTCAACTCAGACTCTATTAAAATACTGATTGACAAATATTTCGGAGAAATAGAAGCCCACGGCGAAGTTAACAGGCGGGATCCGGCTGCAGTCACACTTGAAGGTACCAGGAAACTATTTCATGAGGATAACTTCGCTAATGTTCCGGAGATAACTATTGTATGGCCGGTTCCACAGGAATTTCACGAGGATATGTACGCTCTGAACTTCCTGGCAAGGATCCTGGCGGATGGTAAGAAAGCACCATTGTATAAGGTCCTTGTAAAGGAGAAACAGCTGACATCCTCAGCCAACGCATATAACAGCACAAATGAACTTGCAGGTGAATTTACAATTTCGGTCAGAGCAAACGAAGGCAAAACTTTGAAAGAAGTCGAACAGGCTGTATTTGAAGCATTTGATCGTTTTGAAAAAGAAGGTATAACCGAAAAGGATGTTGAGAGAATAAAAGCACTGAGTGAGAAGAATTTCTATGACGGACTTAACGGGGTTTTTAATAAATCAGTCACACTGGCTTATTACAACACGATGCTCGATGATCCCGGTTTCATTGAAAAGGATATAGAGAACATAAAAGCTGTTACCCCTGATGATATAATAATGGTATATAACAAATACATCAAGGACAAGCCATTTATAGCCACGAGCGTGGTGCCTAAGGGACACAGTGAAATGGTTGCCGATAATTCGGTCTCTGCAGGAATTAAGGAAGAGAATATAAATGAGGCAACTCAGGTTGAGATACCTGAGGGACAGACCGAAGAAATAATTAAAACTCCTTCCTTGATTGATCGTACTGTTGAACCTCCTGCCGGCGAAGAGCCGGAAGTAAACCTGCCGGTTTTCTGGAAGGCCAGTCTGACAAATGGGATAAAAGTCTATGGGATTCAAAACAAGGAATTACCTCTCGTATATATGAGTGTTACAATTGAAGGGGGCGCCCTTCAGGACAAGGTGGCTCTTCCCGGCGTGGCAAATATGGTAGCAAATGTCCTGCCTCAGGGAACAAAAAATAAAACTCCTGAGGAACTCGAGGAAGAGATAGAATTACTTGGATCATCGATTCAGGTGTCTGCCGGTCGTGAAGAAATTACAATGGAAGGGAATATGCTGTCAAGAAATTTTGAGAAAACAGTATCCCTGATGAAGGAGATACTACTTGAACCCAGATGGGATTCTTCTGAATTTGCATTGGCTCTTTCAAGGAATAAAAACGCTATAATCCAGGCTGAAGCACAGCCGACAAATATAGCAAGCTCTGCATTTTACAAACTTGTTTATGGTAACGACAATATACTGGGATACAGCACCCGTGGAACAAGAGAATCAATAGACTGGATAAGCATCAAAGACCTGAAGGCTTATTATGCAAAAAGTTTCCTCCCTTCCCTGACCAGCATTCATATCGCCGGAAATGTTTCTCAGGAGCAGGTAATGGCTGCATTGGAGACGCTCTCAAGGGAATGGAAAGGTGATATCGTTCAATCTGATATTCTGAAAGTCCCTGACCCTGTTATTCCCGAAGAATCTGTGATTTTCTTTGCAGATATGCCCGGTTCATTTCAGTCTGTCATTTACGCAGGATATCCGGCAATTAAAAGATCAGACCCTGATTTCATAAAGGCCTATTTTATCAACTACCGGCTGGGAGGGGCTTTCACCAGTATTCTGAACCAGATATTGAGGGAACAGAAGGGATTTACCTATGGGGCATCAAGCTCCTTCAGGGAAATGAAATCAACAGCACCCTTTGTTGCAGCCACCAGCGTAAGATCAGATGCCACTCTTGAGTCAGTAAAAATAATCAGGGAAGAGATGGAGAAATACCGTAATGGCATTTCAGAAGAAGATCTGCAGTTCGTTAAGAATTACCTCACAAGATCAAATGCGCTCAGGTTTGAAACTAATGATGCACTTGCAGGCATGCTGGCAACAATGAGCAAATACGGACTAAGTGATGACTATATTAAACAAGAGGAAGCTATAATCAGAAACATGACCAGTGAAGAGGCTAATGCCACTATCCAGAAATACATCGTTCCTGACAGAATGTATTATGTAGTAGTTGGTGATGCGGCAAGCCAGATGAAACCTCTTGAAAAAATAGGATTCGGCAAACCGGAACTAATACTCAAAAAATAGATCCATGAAACTTAAGTGAGACATCCTCATCTTCGCTGACAACTGTTATTTACCTGTGGCAGAAATATCGTAAACCATCAGCGATTCTCCATGCCTTACATATAATTTCCTGTTTTTGATAACAAGATGTGCCCAATGCGTCCCGGAGCCACGGGGTACTTTAAATGAGCTTACAATTTCAAAGGCAGTAGTCCCGGGCTTAACCAGTGAAACAGTACCATTCTCACTGTATACATACAGCAATCCTTCATTAGCTATAACATTTGCCGGCGCAAGCTGCCTCAGTGAATAAAGTTCCTTACCTGTAAGCCAGTCGATGCAGGAGAATCTCCTGTTTCGGTCCCCTGCTCCAAATATTTTTCCGTTAAGCACTACGAACCCTCCGAATTTCGGATCCGGAACATTGCTCTTCCATACCTCAGACACTGATGAGCCGTCGGGCGACAACTTCAGCATAACGCCACCGGTACCATAACCTGAAGTACAATAAAGAAACCCGTCTTTATAGTAAGGAGTATTCGGATTGATATCATATTCCGTTATATGCCTGAAACTCCAGAGGAATTTCCCTGTTGAGACCTCATAAGCCTGAATTGATTTCTGCATCATAGTGATCAGGATCTTACGTGACTTAAGCTGAACAAGTATCGGAGAACAATATGATGAAAGTTCTCCGTTGCCCCTGCTTTTCCATATCAGCTTTCCTGTCTGCCGGTCGACAGCAATAACACTTACATCCCTTC
>CAYNRI010000116.1:5555-7712 GCA_964399575.1 uncultured Rikenellaceae bacterium | reverse complement strand
TGCCGGAAGAACCCAAGGATGAAAGCCTTCTGGACAAAGCAAAAAAACTTGTGGATAAAGCAGATGATTTTATCGATGAGAATGTTGAAAAATTGAAAAAAACAAAAGCCTTCGAAAAAGTGTCTGAAGCAATGGATAAGGCTGGTGATTTTGTTGAAGACAAAGTTGAAGAAGTCAAGACCGGAGAAGCTAAAGAAAAAATCAAGGCTTTTGCAGATAAAGCTGAGGATGAGGCAAAGGAAAAACTATCGAAAGCAAAAGAGTTTAGCAAGAAAGTAGCCGGTAAGGTTGCTGACAAGCTGGATGATATAGCTGATGATATACGCGATAAGGCTAAAAACCCCCAGGAACCTGAGGAACCAAAAGCTTAAACCTGATCTGGCAGGATTTTAAAAACAGGGTGCCTTAACAGCCCTTATTCTTTCACCTGACTCCCGTATACTGAGCTTAAATAATGTTTATAAGCAGATACACTACGGGAATTTAAAGGCGACATAGGTAAACTGGCTTTCAAGGCACCTTCTTCATTTAACATTATTTCTCAAGAGGTGGTATTACAAGCACCTGCCCCGGATAAATAAGGTTAGGATCTTTCAGCATAGGCTTGTTTGCCTCGAAAATAACCATATACTTATTGGCATTGCCGTATACTTCCTTTGCAATTTTTGAAAGATAATCTCCTTTTTTAACAGTGTAAAATTGTTTTTCAGGAGCCGGCGGTGCAACAACAGGCGGATTCTTTACAACCAGCCAGTCATCAACAGCTGAAATACCTTCAACATTCCCGGCTGCAACAATTACTTTGTTTTTGTTTTCCTGAGTATCTATTGTTCCGGTCAATGTTACACGGTCATCATCCACCTTGATCTGAATACTGCTCGTATCAAAACCGAATTTTTTAATGTGGGCTGCTATCAGATCAGCTTTTGCCTGTTCTCTTTTTTCTTCAGATTTGAAGATTTTTTCTCCTGCATTCTTAATAAATGAAATTAGTCCCATGATATTACATTTTGGTTAGTTGATTATTCTATTTAATTTATTACTTCAAAGGTGATCTTCAGATTGACCCGGAATTCGGCTATTTTGTTGTTCTTTACAACTGCGCTCTGGTCCTGAACATAAACAGACTTGATCCCTTTGACTGTTTTTCCTGCCGTTTTAACGGCAATAGCGGCTGCATCTTCCCAGCTTTTAGGGGATGATGCCATGATCTCGATAACTTTTAATACTGCCATAGTTTTGAAATTAATTTAATTAATCAGGTTAATAATAAT
The DNA here is from genome assembly GCA_964399575.1 of uncultured Rikenellaceae bacterium. Taxonomy (GTDB): domain Bacteria; phylum Bacteroidota; class Bacteroidia; order Bacteroidales; family VadinHA17; genus LD21. The sequence continues at coordinate 6,438 of CAYNRI010000116.1, read as the reverse complement.
ATAATCAGGAAATGATATGCACAATTTAGAATGACAACACAATTTCGTTGTAATTTAAACAATTTAGTCGGGATTCAAAAGTCATGCTGGTTATTCTTTGGAAATTTTTAATAATTAATTAAGTTTGTACCAATAAATGGCAATCTCCGATTGTTGTTTGTAGTGAAAGTTAGGAAAAAATCGCATTGAAATTAATAATTTTAAGTATTGCCGGATTTTTAGAACGGATTTAGAAATTATCAAAGTTTTTTTTTATTAAATATTATCTAACAATTAACCAATTTCAAGACATGAAAATTATAAAGTATGCATTAATAATGGGATTGAGTGCGACGCTGTTGTTAACAGGTTGCTCTTCAATGAACAGGGCTACCAAAGGAGCAGCTGTTGGTACCGCTGCCGGCGGAGCAATGGGTGCTGTGATAGGCAGAGCTACAGGAAATGCAGCACTGGGAGCTATAATAGGAGCTGCCGTTGGCGGAACAACAGGGGCTGTAATCGGTAATAAAATGGATAAGCAGGCCGAAGAGATCAAAAACACTGTCCCTGATGCAAAAGTCGAACGTGTCGGTGAAGGCATTGTCGTAGAATTCAGCAGTAATATCCTTTTTGGTTTTGACCAGTCAGCCTTGTCAGATGATGCCAGGGTCAACCTCGACAAACTGGTGACAGTACTTAATCATTATCCGGATACAGATATTGAGCTGCAGGGACATACCGACAGCAAAGGATCTGAATCCTATAATCTGACACTTTCAGAGAAACGTGCTTCCGAGGTGCATAGCTACCTGGCACAGAAGGGGATAACTGATACCAGAATGATAATTAAAGGTTTTGGGGAAACAGTTCCAAAATACGATAACGATACTGATGAAGGAAGAGC
>CAYNRI010000116.1:1890-5455 GCA_964399575.1 uncultured Rikenellaceae bacterium | reverse complement strand
AGTCAATCTTTTATAATAATAATGTAACATTTGTTACATTTATAATTAATCTAAATATATATTTTTGTAAATAGTAAAAGAGTATATATTAACAAATAATAACTAAATCAATAAATTATGAGCATGTTTTGTTTTCAATGCCAGGAGACCGCAAAAGGGACCGGATGCACAATATCCGGGGTGTGCGGAAAAACAGATATAGTTGCCAATATGCAGGATCTGCTGATTTTCGTTCTGAAAGGGATATCGATCTTCAGTACAAAAGCCAGATCACATGAGATCGAAAATGAAGAAGTGAATAAATTTGTCGTCGATAGCCTGTTCATGACAATAACTAATGCCAACTTTGATAACGACAGATTCGTGGTAAAGATAAGCGAGGGCCTTAACCTGCGCGACAGCATTAAATCTGCTTACCTTAAGGCAGGAGGCAAACTTCCATCAGACCTTCATGAATCAGCTACATGGAGTGGCAGCACCGTGGAAGAATTCACGGCAAAAAATACAGAGGTAGGAGTACTTTCTGAGAAGAATGAAGACCTAAGGTCACTCAGGGAGATGATAATTTACGGATTAAAAGGCATGGCAGCTTATACAGAACATGCAATGAATCTGGGGCATGATGATAAGTCAATTCATAAATTCATTCAGGAAGCACTCGTTGCGACAACTGACAATTCTCTTACAGCAGACCAGCTTGTAGCACTTGTAAATGAAACAGGGAAATTCGGTGTTGCTGCAATGGCTCTTCTGGATAAGGCAAATACCTCTGCATACGGCAATCCTGAAATAACAAAAGTAAATATAGGAGTCCGTAACAACCCGGGTATCCTTATCAGCGGCCATGACCTGAGAGATATGGAAGATCTCCTTAAACAAACAGAAGGGACCGGCGTGGATGTTTACACCCATAGCGAGATGCTGCCAGCAAATTATTACCCGGCATTCAAAAAATACAAACATTTTGTCGGCAACTACGGAAGTTCCTGGTGGAAACAAAAAGAAGAATTTGAGACTTTTAATGGTCCTGTGCTTTTCACAACCAATTGTATTGTACCACCAAGAAAGGATGCATCCTATTCGGACAGGGTTTATACGACCGGATCTGCAGGATTCCCGGGATTCAGGCATATTGCTGACAGGCCGGCCGGAGGACAAAAGGATTTTTCTGAAATAATTGCAGCAGCAAAAAAATGCAAACCGCCTGTTGAGATCGAAAAAGGCGAGATCGTCGGAGGTTTTGCCCACAATCAGGTAATGGCACTCGCTGACAAGGTCGTGGAAGCTGTTAAGTCGGGAGCAATTAAGAAATTCTTTGTAATGGCCGGTTGCGACGGCAGGATGAAGGACAGAAATTATTATACTGAATTTGCCTCAGCGCTGCCTAAAGACACTGTTATACTCACCGCAGGATGTGCAAAATACAGGTATAATAAACTGCCTCTCGGAGATATAAATGGTATTCCAAGGGTTCTTGATGCCGGACAGTGCAACGATTCATATTCACTTGCTGTAATTGCTCTGAAATTAAAAGAAGCATTTAATCTCAAGGATATAAATGAATTGCCAATAGCTTACAATATCGCCTGGTATGAGCAGAAGGCTGTAATAGTATTACTGGCCCTTCTGTACCTTGGAGTGAAGAATATTCATCTTGGTCCTACTCTTCCGGGATTTCTTTCGCCCAATGTAGCAAAGGTTCTTGTCGAAAAATTCGGTATTTCCGGTATAGGAACCGTTGAAGATGATGTGAAGCTTTTCATGAATAACTAACAAAAACAAGGATGTCTCAAAAGCCTACCTCTCTTTATCTACCCCTAAATCCCCTAAAGGGGACTTTCTGATATTCAGTATTTTAGAGAACCCCCTTTAGGGGGCAGGGGGTAGTTCTATTGACTTTTGAGACACCCTTTAATGTCCTGCCGCTATATTATATAGCTGATCCGCCCCTTTCTCCGGTTCTTATCCTTATACACTCCTCCAACTGCGTGATGAATATTTTACCATCACCAACGACACCTTCTGTACCGTTTGTCTTTGCCGATCTGAGTATTGCATCAACAGTAATATCAACAAATGAATCATTTACTGCAATCTCAATTTTGATCTTTGGTATCAGATCCGGGATGATCCGCTGACCCCTGTACATTTCTTCTATTCTCTGCTGACCATGACCAGAGACACGGCTCACTGTTATCCTTGCTATTTCCGCCTTGATCAAAGCTTCGCGTACCTTGTCAAGCTGAACTTCCCTGATTATAGCTGTTATAAGTTTCATAGCCTCTAATTTTAAGTTTTAAAATATTAACTTGGGTTGAGCATACCATAACCCCTCTCACCATGGTACGATCTGTCCAGGCCTGCCATCTCCTCTTCCTCTGTTGATTTGAATTTCATTGTCTTATCAATAAGGAACAATATTATAAGGGTTGTTACTGCCGCAAAAACTATAGCAATAATGACTGCAAGTAACTGTACACCAAGCTGATTCCATATACTCCATGAGCCGCCTGAAGCAGCTGCTGCTTCTTCCATCCATGATTTTCTTATGAAAAAAGTAAGAAAGATAGCCCCTATGATACCTCCCACACCGTGTATGCCGAATGCATCGAGGCTGTCGTCGTAACCAAGTTTGTTTTTTATCTGAATTGCCTTATAGCATGCGAGGGACGCTATTATACCAAGTATCATTGCACCATAAGGCTTTACAACACCGGCAGCGGGGGTTACAGCAACAAGTCCTGCTAGGATCCCGCTTGCAAACCCGAGTGCAGTTGCTTTTGTCTGATGAAAGCTTTCAATTATCATCCATGTAATAGCTCCCGATGCAGCTGCAACCTGTGTGGCTGTTAGAGCCTGCGCCGTGCTCAGTCCGCTTGAAATGCTGCTGCCTGCATTGAAACCAAACCAGCCTACCCAGAGAAGACCCGCGCCAAGCATTGTAATTACAAGATTATTTGGTCTTATAACCTGGTAAGGATAACCCCGTCTTGATCCCAGGTAAATAGCAGCAACAAGTCCGCTGACCCCGGCTGATATATGGACAACTGTTCCGCCTGCAAAATCAATCGCACCCTTTGCTCCGAGGTTATAAAGAAAACCGTCAGATGCCCATACCCAGTGACATAAGGGATTATATACAAGAATGCTCCATAATACAATAAACAAGCAGTAGGCTTTAAAAGATACCCTTTCTGCAAATGCTCCTGCAATGAGAGCAGGAGTAATTATTGCAAATTTCCCCTGGAACATTGAAAAGACGTATTCAGGAATATGTGCATTTATAATACTTTCATCAATACCCTTAAGGAAAAAGTAATCATTATTCCATCCGAACCATCCGCCAAGGACATTGGGGCCGAAACACATACTGTATCCAATAATAACCCACAGAACGCTTATTATGCCCATTGCAGCAAAGCTGTGCATTATCGTTCCAAGCACATTCTTGGAACGGACAAGTCCTCCGTAAAACATCGCAAGACCGGGGATCATTAACAAAACCAGTGCAGTTGAAGTCAGCATCCAGGCTGTAGCACCGGTATCAATCGCCTCTCCGTCAGAA
>CAYNRI010000116.1:0-1790 GCA_964399575.1 uncultured Rikenellaceae bacterium | reverse complement strand
AAAACCCGCCTGAGAAGAATCGGGAGGAAATTCAATAAATAATCTGCTTATTTTATAAGAGCGGGATTTAAGGCGAGCAAGGCCGAGAAGGCTGATATTGCTGCAAGCAGAAACAATATAAAAACAGTATTATATATATCGAAGTTTTTATTTTTTGAAGTAACAATAAGGTATACGGGCAAAAAGACCACAAATGGAAATGGAAGAGCTATAGCAAGGGCTGTCCCGGCTCCCGGCCAGTGCATTATCTTGAACAATGCTGAAATAAAGAACACAAAAGAAGTCACCCATGTAACTATATAAAGTAAGCGGTTCCCCGGGTTCCCTTCTGCAATATAGTGGTTTCTGAGAGCCAACGGCAGAAATATGAACACAAACGCCAATAATCCTGCAGTTAACAGGTAACCTGCTCCGGGCCAATGGTTTGTTTTGAACAGCAACCCTAAATAGATTATTACCGTGGTTATCAGGCCAAGTATATATATTTTCTGTTTCATGACATTTAATATTACTGATTCATAATTGAAATAAGGACTGAAGGAATTAAAATAGCCAGAGAACCGATCAGTAAATAGATGAATTCTGCTTTAACATACTTTTCATCTTTCCATTTGATCCAGGTGTATAATGGAAGAGTGAATACATAAAGGATAGACATACCTGCGGTCAGTAGCAGGCCTGCGTATGGCCAGTGCTGTATCTTAAAAAGCAGTCCCAGTAAATGCAGGGTCACTCCTGTCATAGCAAGTATATAGACCGGTCTTTTGATTCTTCTTTCCTTATCCCTGAATAAACTGTAGAACAAAGCCGGGATAAAGAAAATAATCCCTGAGAAATATGACAGGCTTAACATTAATCCTGCTCCCGGCCAGTGCTGAACTTTAAACAAGCTCCCCATAATAAAGAGCATGCCTGCAAAAAAACCAGAGACGTAGAGAAAAATCCTTTTACTGCTCCTGGTCTCTTTCCAGAGCACTCCAAGGGCAGAAGGCAGGAATATCAATGCCAGGGTTACAGCCCCAAGAGTCATCATGATTCCGGCAAAAGGCCAGTGATTGATTTTGAATAATGAGGCAAAACCAAGCAGGACAGTTCCTGCAATTCCTGAAATTTTCATTGTGTTTTTCATGTATCTGTATTTATAGTCAACTAGATATAGAGTTTCTTCCTGGATTTCCTTAAGTCTGCGGGATCCGATTTTCTGTCTGACTTTATTATAGGCTTCCTTAAAATCGAGGCCGGCATCCATTTCATATTCAACATCGCAGCATATATGATCGATGAGTTCGTCGGGCAGGTGAGAAAATGATATTTCCTGTTGTCTGACGTCATTGCTGATTTGTTCGATATGAAGAACAGAAAGTTCAGGCATAGCTTATACCTGGTTTGAGTTCAATAATATTCTGGAGTGATTGGACGAATTCTTTCAATTCCTCGATTTTTTCTTTTACGACGGAATGGCCTTTCTGAGTCAGTGCATAATAGACGCGCATTCTGTTGTCGCGGATTTCGGAGGCTGTAACAAGTATTTTTTCACTTTCAAGTTTATGGAGTACAGGGTAAAGTGCTCCATAAGTAAGTTTTATTTTACCGCCGGTTATCTGCTCTGTTTTTTTGGTCAGTGCATAGCCATGCATTGGTCCTTCCTCTTCGAGTATTTTCAGGATTATTGTTTTGAGGGATCCTTTAAGAAGTTCGCCAGATACCATATTTTCATTATATTTAAGTGTCTTATATATTGCAAATATATTATATTATAATTAATAAGGCAAGAATCCCTGAATATTTTT
>CAYNRI010000115.1:0-7719 GCA_964399575.1 uncultured Rikenellaceae bacterium | reverse complement strand
GTATAAAACTGGTGTTGTAACTAATGGCGCTCCAGGAAGAGCATTTACTGTTACTACGATTTCTGATCTTGGTCCTTCACAGCCACTGACTGTCTGACTTACCCAGTAGGATGTGTTCCCTAATACGGCTGTTGATGGTGCTGGAGCTGTTGTACTCCCTGTTCCCCCAACTGCATCTGTATACCACAAAAGATTTGTGCCTGTTGCTGTCAACGGTACTGCTGACGCATCCTGACAGTATAAAACTGGTGTTGTAACTAATGGCGCTCCAGGAAGAGCATTTACTGTTACTGTTACATTTTGTCCCGTGGGATACGCCCAATAATTATTCACATCCCTTAAACTGTCAAGAGTAAATATATATGTACCCGGGACAGATGTTGAAACGCTTAAAACACATGTGTAACCAGTTGTAGTTTTAATAGAATCAACACTTCCGTTATTGACATTATAATAGAAAGTATAAGGTTCAGTACCACCGGTCCCAGTAAAAATCAATTCCGGAGACACTGCATTCTGGCAAACAATAACATCATTCGCTATTGTACCATCCAACTGTCCCCACCCCTTCGCACTCACCAGGGAAAAAAGAGTCCCCAGGAGCAAGGCCCTGAACACCCTTCTTAAGTTTGTTTTATGATTAATAATCGAATGAAAACTGTGTTTCATATCGCTTGAATTAAAATCCTTGATAAGCCTTTTTTTAAATCACGAAAAGAGAGGATCGTACCCTCCCAATATAACCAGTACCCTTTTCTCAAATCTCAAATCTTTTCACACTGTGTCTTCCGCTACAAACTTCCCGTCAGGGTACGCTTCCGCCCCGTCAGTCACATTGCAATGACCAACAAAATAAGGCCTGATAACCTCATTTTAAAAGGCTGACCAGATAATAAATCCCATAACAAAGGATAGATATCCCTTTTGCCCTGGTTAATCAGAGAAAGATTTAATAAAGTATAATTTGCTCAGCCTATTCTTATAATATGACATCTAAATTAAGGGTTTTAAAGCACAAAACAATTATAATTTGACCAATTTATTGATTTCATACACCAAACGGCTTTTTTTAGAAGCAGAGGAGAAAGAAGGGTTACAGGTTACAGGTTTTTTGCCAGGAGCAAAACAAAGTGATGCGACGATTCCGCGAGAGCGGAAAGGGTGCGTTAACCCAATATGGAATACTTTGACGTCTTCTTCAGGAGCTTATGACGGTAAATAAGAAATCCTGCCAGCGACACTGCAGTTGCAATGCCTCCGATGACATATGATATCCCACCGGGAAGTGAAAATCCTTCAGGCGCGAAAAATATATAAGTTACTGTAACAGATGTCATAAACAAAGCCGGTATGAGTGTCACCCAGAAGATCTTCCCAGTTTGTAAAAGATAAACTGTTATTGCCCACAATACTATCATTGCAAGTGTCTGATTGGACCATGCAAAATACCTCCAGATCACACTGAAATCAATTCTTGTTATAAGAAATCCGATAAAAAAGAGGGGGATGCTTATAAATAAGCGGTTTTTTATTGGTCCCTGCCTGAATTTCAGAAAGTCGGCTACAATCAGTCTTGCGCTTCTGAAAGCAGTATCACCCGAAGTGATCGGGGCAGCTACAACCCCCAGCAGAGCCAATATGCCTCCGAATGTACCCAGGAGTGAATTCGAGATCTCATTTACCAGATAAGCAGCATTTCCATTCCGGGCTGTCATCATGTCGTTCAGTTCTCTTATGCCACCATAGAAGCTCATTCCGATCGCTGCCCATATCATTGCCACAATGCCCTCAGATATCATGGCCCCGTAAAAAACCCTTCTGCCGAGGTTCTCATTCTTAAGGCAGCGGGCCATTAATGGCGACTGAGTGGAATGAAATCCTGAGATAGCTCCGCATGCAATTGTAATGAACATCATCGGGAAAACAGGAAATCTCTCAGGATCGGTATGATAATTCTTAAATGTTGATAATGTCAGTTCAGGTATCCTGTACCCTTCAACAAACAATGCTGTAATAAGACCGACAGCCATAAAGAGCAATGCAAATCCGAACAGGGGATATACTTTTCCGATTATCTTATCTATCGGGAGTAGTGTCGCGATAATATAATAAACCAGGACTACCCACACCCAGAAGGTCATTGTCAGAAACCCGGGTGTCAAACCTGCAAGTATCTCTGCAGGCCCCATTATGAAAACCGCCCCTACAAGTACCATAAGAACAACAGTAAAACCTCTCATAAACTGCTTAACTCCCTTGCCAAAGTAAATGCCAACTATCTCGGTAATGCTCAATCCATTATGACGAATTGATAACATTCCGGAGAAATAATCGTGGACAGCCCCTGCAAAGACCGAACCAAGTACTATCCAGAGGAAGGCAACCGGTCCCCACATTGCTCCTGCCATAGCTCCAAAAATAGGACCCAGTCCTGCAATATTCAGAAATTGGATAAGGAAGGCCCTCCACCAGGGCAAGGGTACATAATCCACCCCGTCATTCAGCTTATATGCCGGTGTCTGACGTTGCGGATCGATACCCTCGATCCTCTCAATAAACCTTGAATAGAAGAAATAACCCAGGATCAATATGCTGACCGAGATAAAAAAGGTGATCATTGCATCGTTTTAAAAAGGCAAATTTATCAAAAGAGTTATAATACGCGATTATTAAAAATTTAAATGAATAAGGCAATTATTAAAAGTTTAGCTAGTCCTTATCGGCGGTCCAGTGTCGCGTCAAATACAAGATTCCCCTTAACGTAAGTCTTACTGATAACAATTTCTGAACCAATAACCTGGAACATTATAATATCAGCTCTTTTGCCGACTGCAATAATACCCCTGTCAGAAAACCCATACAGCTTTGCCGGATTTGTGCTTGCCATCGTTATGGCGTCAGAGAGTGAACACCCGGTAAGATCTATCAGGTTTGCCACACCGTCCTTAATTGGTGATGCGGATCCATAAACAATGTTCTGACCAGCATACTTCAACATGCCTTCTCTTGTAAGCTCCACAGGATCACCGAAATCAGTTACATAATTACCAGGTTGCAGGGAAGCATATTTTGTCACATCCGAAGCTATTATTGTTCCTGAAGGCCCTTTTACTTTATAAAAGACCCTTAACTCCTCAGGTCTGAGGTTGAATTTATCACATACAAGGCTTATCAGCAAACGGTCATCTGACAACTGGGGCCACAGGGGATTTTCGCTGTTACTTATATTGTCAGCAAGTCCGCTCCCGATATTTGTTGCAATTTTCGCACCCCTCGTAATTGCCTCAGAAATAATCCCTGATGATGCGTTATGGTGTCCAAGTGCAACAACTATCCCGCTTGACTTGCATTTATCGATGAATTCCATCGCTCCTTCAAGTTCCGGTGCAAGAGTAACCTGAAGTATGCTTCGCCCGGATGATTCATAGAGGTCCTGAAACTCTTTCCAGTCAGGTTTTTTAACATATTTCAGAGGATGTGTTCCCCTGTATCCGTCAACAGGTGATATATATGGTCCTTCCAGATGAAACCCCGGGATTGATTCCAGCAATGCAGGTTCATCCTTCATATGAGCCAATGCAACAATATTCTTTTTTAATAATCCGGGGTCATTTGTATTAATGACCGGAAGGAAAGTTGTAACTCCTGTCCTCCAGATAGCATAGGTAGCGTTCCTTATACCTTCAGCTGTCAGTTCGGAATTACCAATTGAAAAAGAAATGCCGGCAAAACCATTGACCTGGTTGTCAATAAAGCCCGGAGCAATTATCAGAGGCTGGCTTCCTTTAGGAAGCTTGTTTATTCTTTTAACATCTGTTATAAGTCCATCCCGGATAGTTACAGACACAGGCAGCATGTCTGTGTATAACAACCCAAAGATCTTCTCCTGACCGTATGTCAGAAATGGAGAATATATTAAAAATACTGACAGGAAGACCCTGTAGATATTGTTTCGTATAAACCGGATTGTATTCACTTAAATATCAGAATTTTATTTACTTTACTATGCCTGACTGAAGTCGTTTTAAAAGTAGTAAAATTCCTGTGATTTCCCGGTTTTAAGTTTTAAACAAAAGCTTCATAAATGTTCTGCAGCTGCGGAATTATCTCGTTCAGAGCGGTGAAAAACGAATACAGCTATTAGTCTTGGAGTCTCAGAGTCTCAGAGTCTTGGAGTCTTGGAGTCGCCTCATCTCCCTTCATTCTTTCAACCCCCTTTAACGCTTCAACGCTTCAACGCTTCAACGCCTCAATCTTTCAACGTTTCAACGCTTTACGATCTCACCTTTATCCCGACCGCTCCCGCCACAGGCTTCTCCGAAACAACTATCACGTACCCTCCTCCGCTTCCCGATAAGATCGCTCCCGGATAATTCGGAAAATATTTCGTTTCAAGCTCATCCATCACGTAATCAGGCACTGTGAGGGGAAGTATCTTCTTCCAGGATAAGATAGTGTCAGTCATTGATCTGCCTAAACCAATAATATCTTTTTTCATTATCGATTCCCAGCATCTGTTCCCTGATTCTCCAAGGGCTTGTATCAAGGGCTTTTCGAGATTCATTATTTTGAGCGGATCATAACCCTGAGGCCGGGGCTCCAGTGGTACAAGATGCAATACACTTGTGAGCCAGCCGCAAATTCCAGGGTCTGTTGTTGAATCGATCTTTTCAGGCCAGTAATCCCCGCTGTAAAAAAGCCTGTTGATGCCCGGGTAAAGCAGTCCTATATGATCCTGGGAACCGGATATATATGATGTTCCCGGAGGGTTTTCTGCTCCGAACAGAAGCTTTGCATTCAGTTCATGATCGCCGTCAGGATACCTGTCTCCCCAAAGTTTAATTGCTACATTCCTTGAGCTTGTTGCCAGTCCTGAACGGTCATTGAAATCCATTGTGGGCTTTATCTGGGCAACAACGACTGATCCCGGACAGATACTGGAGATCCATGGCTGATCAACCCAGCCGCCTGCCAGGCAGAGCCTGTAAGGGAACCTGAGCTCTTTCTTTATACCTGAGCTAGCCCGTTCAGGCAAACCCGTCTCGGGTATACGATCCAGGATAATATACTCAACACCAAGTTTTTTACAAAGCTGTTCCTTTTCTTCAGTATGTCCGTCGCTGTTAACTATAAAAATATCTGGTTTCAAACTTATCATATCAGGTTCAAAATCAAGCATACCGGAACCTGATGACAGGAAAGCATCTTCAACGAACCTGACTGACCTGATTATAAAGAGACGCTCTTCCTGTGAAAAAAAAGGCCTCTTCCCCTTCAGCATAAGCAGGTTATCATCTGTTCCTATGCTTACAAATACTCTGCCATACGACGCAGCTGTTTTCAGAAATGCTATGTGTCCTCCGTGAAGCAGATCAAAGCAGCCGCTTACGAGTACAATTTTATTCTTCATCACACCGGTCAGTTTACCTGTTAAATCTATCCCTGATTTTTTTGCTTTCCTGACTATGCAGTATCTCGTCTTTTATCCAGTCGTAGGTCTTCTTCATACCTATCCTCAGAGAAATTGAAGGTTCCCACCCAAGGTATTTTTTTATTAAAGTGTTTTCACTGTTCCTGCCGCGCACACCTTTAGGAGCATCAGGATCATACTTCCTTATAAGCTTAACACCGGCAATCTCCTCAACAATATCGACAAGCTCGTTGATAGATACCATCTCACTGCTGCCCAAATTGATGGGCTCAATAATGTTGCTGTACATGATATCAAGGATCCCTTTTATGCAATCGTCAATATACATAAAGCTCCTTGTCTGATGCCCGTCACCCCAGATAACAATTTCCTTGTTGCCTGTAATTGTTGATTCAATCACCTTGCGGCAAATGGCAGCAGGTGCCTTTTCCCTTCCGCCATCGTACGTGCCGTTGGGTCCGTAAACATTATGGAAGCGGGCAACCCTTGTTGTCAATCCGAAATCTTCCATGAAATGGCGGCACATACGCTCGCTGAACAGTTTCTCCCAGCCATATCCATCTTCGGCAAGGGCGGGATAGGCATCAGATTCTTTCAACCCGGGGTTATCAGGATCTGTCTGTTTTTCACCATTGTATACACATGCTGATGATGCATAGAAAAACCTATCAATCCCGCAATCCCTGGACGCTATTAAAAGATGGGTATTAATTAATACGCTTATCATACAGGCAGCTTTATTGTTCTCAATGAAGCCCATTCCGCCCATATCGGCAGCCAGATTGAACACTTCATTGAAGCCGTTGACTGCCCTGTAACAATTGTCCCTGATCCTCAGATCAAGCACCATATTATCTGCCTCCGGAAAAAGCTGGTACCATTCATTAACTGGCTTTAAATCAACAGCTCTTACCATGTGACCTTTCTTTAATAACTCTTTTACCAGGTGCCCGGCTATAAACCCGCCTGCACCTGCAACAACAATTTTTTGCATATCAGTTAAGAATTTAATGTTCCGAATTTTTCATATCAACACCTTGAAATTTTATATAATCCGCATCAAGATAAGCGTAATATTTACACTTTAATAATTAAATAAACCATATGAATTCACTATCGCTTTTTTGTATGAACCATACAAGGCAGTAAATACTTCTTATTCAGGCAATACAACATAATCAGCAGCCATGAGGAATTCAATGCTTTTCTGGCAACTTGTGAACTGGTCAAAATTATATCTTTCAACCTCAACAATACCATATTTCATCCCGGATACCTTCAATCCAGCCCAGATCGATTCAAAATCAATCATGCCGCTTGCCCCAATCTCTTCCTTATCTTTAATATGCCAGTGTTCAAATCTTCCCGGATATTTGCTGAAATAATCAACAGGATCCTTGCCACCCACAACACACCAGTACAGATCCAGCTGGAACATCACCTTTGAAGGGTCAGTATTTTGCAGCATAAAGTCGTACATAACTGTATCTCCATGCACTGTAGTAAATTCGCGGTCATGATTATGATAACCGAAACGTATGCCTCTGGCGTTACATTTTGCTCCCACTTCATTGAAGTAATTGCACCATTTCTTAAGATCTGCAATGCTCTGATAAGCTGATCTCCCCATTGATGACTGGATTATATATGTTGCACCGACAGCCAGATGGGCATCAATACATTTGTCCCACCAGACCATTGTCTCCTCATAATTCTCCGCTACGGGCAGCTCCCGGCTTGTATGAGAGCTGACTACTTTCATGCCATTCTTTTCACACAGTGCTTTAAACTCTGCCGGTTCCATGTTGTAGAATTTACCATCCCTGTAACCTGCAGGCTCGACAAAAGCATAGCCCATATCAGCTACTTTTTTGATAGCTGCCGCAACGTCCCTGTTTATTGAATCACGGATCGAATACAGTTGCAGTCCGATATTTTTCTTCTTCGCTGAATCACAGGAAGTTGCTGTAAAAATACTTAAGCCCGGAAGGAACAGGATGCCTGCAATGAAAATGAGGCTGATTTTTTTCATGAGATACAGGTTAAAGTTTGCTGAAATATACTAATATTTTTTCGCGATACAAGAGAAGAGCTGTTATCGAAAGAAAGTGATCCTTCATCAGGGTTTTCTTTATCCCCTGCGGGGAAAATATCCGGGGGGCGATCCTTGCTACAAAAATATCCCTGACGGATTCCCTGTAAATGAAGGCAGGGACCAGTTCATAAGCCTCTGTCCTGTTTTGTGCGATTTTCAGGGACTTAAAAAGATAACTAACAGATATCTAAGC
>CAYNRI010000114.1:0-7866 GCA_964399575.1 uncultured Rikenellaceae bacterium | reverse complement strand
ATGAATAAAGCTCTCTTTCTGGATCGCGACGGTGTCATAAATCATGACAGGGGTGATATCTTCACAAACAGGGATTTCATTTTTAATGAAGAGATATTCGATATCTGCAGGGAATATATTGACAGGGATTTCCTGGTTCTCGTAATAACAAATCAGGCAAGGATAGCCAAGGGTATCTATACTGAAGCAGATTTCTTAAAGCTTACCCGATGGATGGTCGGACAATTCAGGGAAAGAGGAATTATTATTGCGAAAGTCTATTATTGTCCTCATCATCCTGATTTTACAGGACCTTGTGCCTGCCGAAAACCGGAACCCGGAATGTTACTGCAGGCAATCGGTGAATTCAACCTTGATATTACCGGGTGTGCTCTTTTTGGTGACAAGGAATCTGACCTTGAAGCCGGGAGGAGAGCAGGTATCCCCGAAGCAAATATGCACTTGTATAAGGCAGGGAAGGGGTATATAAAACGTCAGCAGACTACAGATTGATCTTTTCCTTTATTAGATAGATATTCCTCTCGGCAGAGTTACGGTTTATCAGTTCACCAAGGAAACCGGTCAGGAACAATAAAGTGCCGATTATCATTGTAGTCAGGGCAATATAGAAGTATGGACTGTCTGTGACAAGGGGCGCTCTCATGTTATTATTCACAAATACAAGCTTCCTGACCCCGAGATACCCAGCCATAACAAGACCGATCATGAACATTATCGTGCCAAGCAACCCGAAAAGATGCATAGGCCTCTTCCCGAAGCGGCTGATGAATCCGATTGTAAGCAGGTCGAGGTAACCCTTTACAAACCTGTCCATACCGTATTTTGACACGCCATATTTCCTGGGCCGGTGTTCAACAACCTTCTCGCCGATCTTTCTGAAGCCTGCTTCTTTGGAAAGCATTGGTATGTAACGGTGCATCTCACCAAATACTTCTATGCTCTTTACAACCTCGCTCCTGTAAGCTTTCAGTCCGCAGTTGAAATCATGCAATCTGATGCCTGAAGAGATCCTTGCTGTAAAATTATAGAATTTACTGCTGAATCGCTTGATAAAGGAATCGTATCTCTTTTTCTTCCAGCCGGATACCATATCATATCCCTGGTCCCTTATCATCCTGTAAAGCTCTGGTATTTCATCAGGACTATCCTGGAGATCGGAATCCATTGTTATTATAACATCGCCCGACGCTTCACGGAAACCAGTGTGAAGAGCAGCGGCCTTTCCATAGTTTCTCCTGAAACGCACACCTTTCACTGACTTGTTGTTCATGGTTATCTCCCCGATTTTCTGCCACGAAGAATCAGAGCTGCCATCGTCAATGAACAGGATCTCAAATGAAAGACCTGCCTTGCTGCATACTTTTTCTATCCAGCCGGCAAGTTCTGTAACGGATTCATCTTCGTTATAGACCGGTATGACGATGCTAAGATCCATTATCAATAATTATTACTGCTCAGGGGTATCGATAAGGGGATTGCCTTCCTTACGAACGAAAGCTGCAACTATAAGCGACATTATAAGGCCCTGGAACATATTCCCGAAAATACTGATCGGAGCTATGAACCCTGGTTTCATTATCCTTGCCTGCACATTCATGCCTGCATCAATCTGACTCTGGCTTAATCCTCTGTCAAGTAATTTCTCTTCTGTCATCGCAAGCATCTTGTCAATCAGGTTCGTGTCGATGAATGCATATAGTATATATGTGAAGATGGCGATTATTATGCTGTAATACAGACATATAACAATTCCTGCCCCAAGTGCCTGGCCGAATGTTATCATCCCATGCATGAAGTTATCGCGGTACATCTTTACTAGGAAGTAGAGAACTACTATCTGGATCAGAATAAAAACATAACCCTGTGCATTATTAAGAGAAAGATCCAGGAAATACATAACAAGGGTATAGACAATACCGATTAATCCGAGGATAAGCCCGTTTGTCAGATTGGCTTTCCAGACATTAACTTTTTGTTCCATTTTTTTTGACTTTAATTCAATACTGCTAACAAATATAATCTAAAAATAATCACAGCGGGAGGGGGCTCCGGAATTATATTTTGTATGCTGGCAAAATTGTCGTATTTTTGCACGGGGTAAGTCTTATACGACCAGCTCCTGCTGAACTCCCCCAGGATCGGAAGGTAGCAAGGGTAGGCGGTTGTAGCGGTGCGATGTAAGGAGCTTACCCTTTTTTTATCCTATTATCAGATAGTTCCAGGTTCTTTTTTCCCGCTGATCTCGCAGATTTTCGCAGATCGAAAACTTCTCTAACTTTAGACACTCCAGGCACTTTAGTCACTCTAGGCACTTTTATTATATTTGCAGAAATAACAGTAGCACGCATGTTGATTCGCATCTATCCCGAAAATCCGAATCCGAGACATATCCGTATAGTCCTGGATGCACTGGAATCCGGGGGGATAATAATTTATCCAACCGATACAGTGTATGCGATGGGATGCGACATAAAAGCAAACAAGGCTATTGAAAGAATAGCTCAATACAAAGGCCTCAATCCAAAAAATCCCGACCTGTCTCTTATCTTTCACGATATGAGCCAGCTATCTGAATATACTATTGTCAGGGACAACAGTATCTTCAAGCTTTTAAAACGTAACCTGCCAGGCGCATTCACATTTATTGTAAGAGCAAATAACCAGATACCTAAACTATTCAAGAATAAAAAGAAGACTGTCGGTATAAGGATACCTGACAATAATATCGTACTGGAACTTGTCAGGGAACTTGGCCGGCCTTTGATAACAACTTCAATACATGATCCTGATGAGATAATTGAGTATACGACGGATCCGGAACTTATTTATGAGAAATTCCGCGACTTTGCCGATGTTGTTATCGATGGAGGTTATGGTAGAAATGAGGCATCTACAATTGTTGACTGCACCGGGGATGAGATAGAAATAATCAGGCAGGGGCTTGGTAATCTTGAATTATAACTGTTTATCAGCGTTTATAAAAGCCCTTAATGAAGAAGATCAATACCGACAGCATCTCAAGCCTCCCCAGTAGCATAATAAATGAAAAGAACCACTTACCCCACTGAGGGGCAGAGTTATATGTGCTGAACGGTCCGAATGATCCGATTGCGGGACCAATATTTCCAAGCAATGCAGCAGATGTACTGAATGAGGTGACTATATCATATCCCATAAATGCAATTACTATCGAGCTGATGCAGATCACGATGAAATAAATTACAATGAACATAAGAAGGTTATAGACAAGACTCTGCTGTATCACCTTGTGATCTACCTGTACAGGTATCAGTGCATTGGGATGTATCATCCTTCTCATCTCCAGTCTTGAATTCTTCGTAGCTACAAGAAGTCTTATCATCTTAAGGCTTCCTCCGGCAGAACCTGCGGACGGTCCCGTAAACATAAGAACAAAGATCAGCAGTATCATTATATTCCCCCAGGTATTATAATTCGCACTGTAAAAACCTGTTGTTGTGATTATCGACACCATATGAAATGAGCTCATCAGTAATGATTTACCTGCATTATACAGAGATTCATGCCACAATATGAAACTTCCGGTGAGGATGAAGACAAGGCAGACTATAAGGTAAAATTTGAATTCATTATTACGGCTTATCTTTCTAATACCTGAGTGTATACCGAAATATATCAGTGTCAGATTGGTACCTGCAATGAACATGAAGACAGTCAGGACTATCAGGATGAAAGGATTCGCGATTGAGGCCAGGCTGTAGTCGTGTGTTGTGAAGCCTCCCGTCGACATTGTCGTGAATGAATGGCACAGGGCATCGAAAAGATCCAGGCCGCCTGTTACAAGGAGCAAGGTTTCGGATAAGGTCAGAACAAGGTATATTGTGAACAGTCTTTTGGTTGCTTCCCTGATCTTTGGATGTATCTTATCTGTTGTCTGACCTGTAAAATCAGTCAGTGTCAGCGGGATATTTATTGATTTTACTACCGGCAGCAGTGACAAGGAGATTATTATGAATCCCAGGCCACCAAGCCACTGGGTAAGGCTTCTCCAGAATAATATCCCGTGCGATTGTGATTCAATACTGTTTAGTATCGTTGCACCTGTCGTTGTGAATCCTGACATTGACTCAAAAAAAGCATCTGTGAAGCTGGTGACAGTTTTTGTCATCAGATAGGGAAGGGTACTGAAAAGAGTGATGATCAGCCACATGCCTACAACAATTATATAACCTTCCTTATTGCTGTAGAGCTTCTCTTCCTTTCTTAACGGGGTATAAACAAGTACTCCGGTGACTATTGTTATGATGCCTGCGAATAAAATAGAAGCCGGTTCATTGTAAATGAATGATACCCCTGCGGCCAGAAGCATAAACAGCCCTTCGACTATCAGTGCAAGACTGAAGAACCTTGCGATAATCCTGAAATTAAGCATTATATCAGGTAAAGAATTTAGTCAGACGGTCGTAAGCGCTTGGTAATGTAAACACAACGACCCTGTCGTTTGCTTTTATTATAGTATCACCTGTAGCAATAAAAGGAACTCCGTCCCTTGTACCGCCGCCGACTATTGCATCTTTAGGGAAATCCATGCTGCGGAGTGTGCCTCTGGTAATTTTTGCGTCAGGGGGAACTGTGAACTCAATTACTTCTGCTTCGGTGCCCGCCATGAATTTTACCTGGGTCATGTTCAGGTTTGTGGTGTGCCTGAATATCCTGCTGGCTGCTGAGATCTTTTTGTTTATTATGGTATCTATCCCCGAGTTTTCTGCAAGATGAATATATTCCATGTTCTCCACCTCGGCTATTGTCTTTTTAACTCCCATTTTCTTTGCAAGCAGGCATGAAAGTATGTTGGTCTCGGAATTACCTGTAACAGCCACAAATACATCAATTTCAGATATGCCTTCCTGTTCAAGGAGCTCGAAATTTCTTCCGTCTCCGTTAATAATCAGAGTGTTGTCAAGGAATTCTGCAAGATCCTCACATTTTGCGGGATTTGAATCAATAAGTTTCACAACACATTTATTCTGCATGTAGAAAGCAACATGCTTGCCTATCCTGCTTCCGCCAAGGATCATTATGCTTTTTGTTTCAAAACTCTCTTTCCCTGATGTTTTCATCATCTCATCTATACCTTCAGGAGTTGAGATCACAAAAACAAGATCTCCCAGTTTGAAATGTTCCTTACCCCTGGGAATAATAGTCTTGTCATCTCTCTTTATAGCAACTGCCCTGTATTTGTCAGTCTTATTTGTTACAGAGATCTCCTCAAGGCTCTTATCTATTATAGGAGCATTCTGGTCAAGCTTTTGTACGAACATTGACAGCTTCCCGCCCGAGAATTCCATGTATTCGGTAGCTCCTGTTTCCTGAAGAAGCATAAGCACTTCCCTTGCTGCAATAAGTTCAGGATAAATGAGGGAATCAATGCCAAGGATCTTGAAGAATTCAATCGTAGAGTGTTCCAGGTAATCAAGATTATCAATCCTGGCTACTGTTTTCAGTGCACCATACCTCTTGGCAAGTATTGAGGATATAATGTTGGTGTCTTCAGAATGAGTGACAGCTATGAAAAGATCTGTCTTTTTCTGCAAGGAGTCCTGAAGTATCCTTATTGATGTTGCTGATCCGTGGAATGTCAGAACGTCAAGAGTTGACTCAATAGGTTTGAGTCTTTCATCGTCCGGGTCTATAAGGATGATCTCATGATTCTCGTTTGAAAGCATCTTAGCCAGATGCGTCCCGACTTCTCCTGCTCCGGCAATTATTATTCTCATAAAATGAATTGAAAAACATAGCAAAATAATAGATAAATACGGTAATACTCAAGTTTTTCACTGAATATATTTATTATGATCTCATAAGCGGCTATTATAAGCTCCCTCTTTTCTTACAATATGTACATTATCTTGTCTGAATATCCCCACTGGCAGTCTGAATCCTGAAGAGACGCCCGGACTGATTATCAGTTCAGATGCCCCGGCTGAATCTCCCGTATTTATTTTAAATGCAGTTGCCGGTCCGCTAAGTATTATATAATCAGGCCTTAGTTTACTTATTATTTGAGAATTTAATGTTCCCGTGATAAGTATCCTTTTGTTATCTGTCAGCAGGAGCCTTGGATCTCCGTTAAGAGAGAAGGTCTTTTCCCTGAGATCAAGCACTGCTTTATGCCTGTTAACCTCTTTTGAAGATAATGAATCGGAGAATATTCTGAGTTTATGCCCGGATCTTATTCCGACTGTTGTGTATCCGGTAGTATTATAGACTATAAGCTCTGCCGTTGTTTTAGTTCTGATGTGTCTGGCAGTGCCTGCAACAATTAACACCAGTAATGCAAAGACTGCAATAATTGGAGAAACGGATCTCTTTTTAAGTATCATCGAGGTAAACAGAAAGATCACTATAATAAGAAGGATGCACTCAGAAGTTATCATGCCAATATTCCCGACAGTAGAAAGCGGCAATGATGATGCTTTTTCAGTAAGGTATTGCGTAAAACCGGTTAGAGAACCAAGTACCCGGGCGATAAACTCAGAAAGAAACCTGAGGTGGAATGTCAGGGGTACCAGGCATCCTGTTATTATTACCAGTGAAGAAACAGGCACTATAATTATATTTGACAGGATGAACCATGTAGGGAACCTGTTGAAAAGCATCACTGTAAGCGGTAGCGTTCCAAGCTGAGCAATGATCGTAACTGCTGCAGATTGCCAGATATAATCTGATATCCTGTTGCTGAAAGACATTTTCAGATAAAGGTCCCGGTAGAAGGAAATTATATATATAACTGCCGAATAGGAGAGAAGAAAGCCTGCATCGAATATTGCTGAAGGCCTGCTGATAATTATTGCATAGGCTGAAGCCAGAACAGAATTGATTTGGTTTACAGGTCTTTTCATAAGGGATCCTGTCTGGAGAAAAGTGAACATAAGTGTTGCCCTCATTACAGACGGCGTCAGCCCTGTCACGAAGGCAAACATCCACAAAAAAAGTATAGTGAAAAGCACTCTCAGTATCCTGAGCTTTCCCTTAAGAAAAAACAGCATTTTGAACATGAAGAGACTTAATATCATTGCATGCAGGCCTGAAACAGCCATTATATGCATTACACCTGCCTTTATGAAAGCCTGCTTCTGATCCTGCTCCAGCATACTCTTCTGCCCCAGGGTTATAGCTGAAACAAGCGCAAGTCTCTCGCCTTCTATGCCTCTTTCCCTGTACATAGCTATGATTTTTTCCCTTATAATAAGAGCCTTGTGTCTGAACCTCCTGTGCTCAGGTGATGTGTGCCTTATCACATCGCTGCTGTCGGTAAACGCATAGTAACTGATACCGTGATTTTCCATATAGAATCTGTAATCGAACTCATATGGATTGCCGTGGTTAGTTATGCTGACAGGGGCACATCTGATTATCATCCTGTCGCCCGGGTGGTAGAGAGATACATCGTTACCCTTTCTGTGGTAAAGTAAAATTGAACCTTTTACAGGCATTGCTTTTTCACTTTCAAGCCTGTTGTAAAGCCTGATGACCATGCTGAAGGTATTCTCCTTTTCTTCAGGGAAATCGCATAATATGCCTGAATAGAGAGCTTCGCCGGTTTCAAGAACAGAAATATTATCCTTCTCCATTCTGTAAAGGAAGGATCCGCAAAAGAAAAATGTCAGAGTCAGGCTTACTCCAAAAACCTTGTTGCTTAATGATTTATTGAAGAAAAGAGATATACAGAAGAGGAGGAATAAAAATACTGCTGTTGAAATAAATAAAATATCTCCGGGTGTGTAAAATAATCCGCACACTATTCCGGCGCATAATGGCAGCACCAGCCGGAGGAAAGGAATTTCCCTGATTAGCACTGAACACAGTATTTGAGACTTTATAAAG
>CAYNRI010000113.1:7119-8182 GCA_964399575.1 uncultured Rikenellaceae bacterium | reverse complement strand
GCTGACAGCCATATAGGCTGATTGAGTCTGGTCCTTGAAGTAAACCATCAGATAAGCTGCCAGTTTCTTTTCTTTTGGCATTCCGGCCCTCCCTGGCTTAAGCAGTTCAGGAACTATTACAATACCGGGCTTGCCGGAATCACCCTTGTCAGCCCGTGAACAACTTTGAGTCACGATGAACAATGCCAATGAAAGTAAAAAGGCTTGAGATATTATTTGTTTCATTTTGTATCGTTTAAAATTTCATTAATATTAATGTAAAATTATATTATACCATTTCCAAAAGCAAGTGAGAGTCAGGTTATGGAATAAAAAAGCTCACTGAGTTGTATGCCGGATGCAGCTTGATATTAACTGCAAATTTTTCTTTATTGCAGCTGATTAACAGCGGTGATTTGGTAGTGGTGGCCCCATCAGCCTTAGCCCCCTGCAAACCTTATTAGTGTGCTAGGGTATTTATCTTTTCTACCCTCCGCTTTGCAAGCATGCTTCGGGGCGAAAAGAAAAAACCCTCCTTCGATGCCCGAGGGGGAGGGTAAGGTTGAGGTCGGTGGCGGATTCGAACCGCCGTAAATGGTTTTGCAGACCACTACCTAGCCACTCGGTAAACCGACCATTAACTTTGCCTGGACTAAATCCAACATGCAAAAATAACAAAAAATGTTATATATAAAACCATTCCCTGCTACATGGCTTTAAACAGGCCATCAACGCGAAAGCTCAACACTTACACTTCCTATTTTCCCTCCCATAACAGGATTCAGTTTTGAAACCTTTATAGTTGCTTTTTTTATGCCGCTTAGCTCTCTGTACAGGGCATCAAGGATTCTCGTGGCTATATGCTCCAGCAGGTTAGATGTCGTCTCCATCTCCTTCTTAATAATAAGATACGCCTTCTGATAATTCAATGTGTCCTTAAGATCATCACTGATCCCGGCCTTATCAGTATCAGTCTCAAGTGCCACATCAACAACGAAATGGCTGCCGACAATCTGCTCTTCCTTGTAGTGACCGTGAAAAGCATAAAATTCCATTCCTTCTATCCGGATCTTTCCCATGGGGT
>CAYNRI010000113.1:0-7019 GCA_964399575.1 uncultured Rikenellaceae bacterium | reverse complement strand
TGTTAAAATATTTGGTTTATATTATAAACTACTTTATATTTGCAATATGTTTATGTTTATTCTTTCTTTTATATTTTAAAAATAGTAATTATTATGGAAAATGAAGAAAAATTGATGACAGGCGAAGAAAGCCTGAAGGTCATAACGGATATGATAAATAAAACAAAAGTAAGTATACGCCAGAGCAGCTTCCATCTTCTCTTCTGGGGATGGCTCATATTCGCCTGCAGCATAACCGAATACCTTCTGCTGAAATTCACTGACATCACCTCCCCCTGGTATGTCTGGTTCTTTGTAATACCCGGAGTGTTTGTATCTCTTATCTATGGCTTCTTAAAAGGCAGGCAGGAAAAAATCAATACCTATGCAACAATGGTATATGTATGGACGTGGACAGCATTCCTTATAGCATCTGTTATAATGTCTGTTATCCTATGGAAAAAGATGGGATCATTTGCTCCCTTAATTCTCACCATGGCGGCAATGCCGACATTCATCAGCGGTATAATACTTAAATTCAGACCTCTGATAATTGGCGCAATAACATTCTGGATATTCGCTCTTATAGCACATTTCGGCGGAAACGAAATATCCGGACTGGCAGTTCCTGCTGCAATGCTGACCGGATACCTTATCCCTGGCTATCTCCTGAAAAAGAAAGATTATCATGACGTCATTTAAAGATCTTGATCCGATACTGCACTCGCAGCTGAGGCTAGCTGTAATCTCTCTGCTGATGAGCGCGGAATCCGCTGATTTCACATATATTCAGAAGCAGACAGGAGCTACAGCCGGGAACCTGAGCATCCAGATCACCAAACTCAAAGAAGCCGGTTATATTGATGTCGTGAAAAAATTCAGTAATAACTACCCCCGGACTCTCTGCAGCATAACACCACTGGGTAAGAAAAAATTTACCGAATACGTAAATGCACTGAAAGATTATCTTGAACCAGACCAAAAAGGTTAAAAAATAGCGGCTATTAAAAGTCTAAACATCCCCCTTACCCCCTTCAAAGGGGGAATTATTATGTGCTGACCTCTGCGCCACTGCGCCTTTGCACCTTTGTGCCTCTGTGCCTTGCACCCTGCAACATGCATCCTGCAACATTTCTTACACAAGGGCAAAATTTCACCTGCAATTCATCGCCCGTACCCAAAATCATCCTATTTTTGTAGTCTTAAATTTGTCAGGATGAGTGATGAAATCAACAGCAGGAATGAGGAACCAAAACCTTCTGTAAGCTTTATTGAACAGTTCATAATCGACGATCTGAAAGAAGGTAAGAATAACGGCAGGATACACACCCGCTTCCCTCCAGAGCCTAACGGATACCTTCATATAGGACATGCAAAAGCAATATGCCTTGATTTCGGAATGGCACAAAAATACGGAGGTAAATGTAACCTGCGTTTTGACGATACGAATCCTGTCAAAGAGGAAGTGGAATATATTGATTCAATAAAGGAAGATATCCGCTGGCTTGGTTTTGACTGGGAAGACAGAGAGTATTATGCATCTGATTATTTTGGCAGGCTCTTCGACTTTGCGGTTGACCTGATAAATAAAGGCCTGGCATATGTTGATGATCAGTCGGCTGAGCTGATATCAGCACAAAAAGGCACTCCCTCCCAGCCCGGGACAAATAGTCCCTTCAGGGACAGACCTGCTTCTGAAAGTCTTGATCTGTTCTACAGGATGAATGAAGGCGAGTTTGAAGAGGGCCACAGGGTAGTAAGGGCAAAGATCGATATGACATCTCCAAACATGCACATGCGTGATCCGATAATTTACAGAATATTGAAGTCGCCTCATCACCGGACCGGTGAAAAATGGAATGTTTATCCTATGTACGATTTTGCGCACGGACAGTGTGATTATTTCGAAGGTATCACTCACTCTCTCTGTACACTTGAATTTGAAGTTCACCGTCCCCTTTACGACTGGCTGATAGATCAGCTGAAGACATCCGATTACAGGCCGAGGCAAATCGAGTTCAACCGGCTCAACCTCACTTACACAATGATGAGTAAGAGAAAGCTTCTTGAACTTGTCAGGGAAGGCAGAGTATCAGGCTGGGACGATCCGAGGATGCCCACCCTTTGTGGTTTGCGAAGGAGGGGATACACTTCTGAATCAATTAGGAATTTTATCGACCTTATTGGATACACCAAAGTCGAAGCGATCAATGACGTCTCACTACTTGAGCATGCAGTACGTGATGATCTTAATCTTAAGGCTCCAAGAGTTTTCGGGGTACTTGATCCCGTAAAGGTTACAATAACCAACTACCCTGAAGATAAAACTGAAGAGGTGGAAGTCATTAATAATCCGGAAGATGAGAGTATGGGATCACGGAAAATCCCTTTCGGAAGGGAGATCTTTATTGAAAGGGATGATTTCATGGAGACCCCTCCGCCAAAGTATTTCCGCCTTGCCCCCGGGATGGAAGTTCGCCTTAAAGGTGCATATATTATTAAATGTGAATCTTTCAGAAAGAATGAGACTACCGGCTTCATAGAAGAGATCTTCTGCACCTATGATCCATCTACCCGCAGCGGAGAAAATGCCTCCGGCAAGAAAGTGAAAGGTACTCTCCACTGGGTTTCCGTAAAACACGCTGTTGATGCTGAGGTAAGGCTTTATGACAGGCTTTTCGATCACGAAGATCCGGCCGGACAAAAGGATGAAGACTACAGAAAATTCCTTAATCCCGATTCACTCAGGGTACTTAAAGGATGTAAGCTTGAACCATCGCTTCAGTCAGCTAAACAATTGGATAAGTTTCAGTTCCAGCGCCTGGGGTATTTCTGTGTCGATAACGATTCAAGCCAAGATAATCTTGTTTTTAACCGGACCGTGTCACTTAGGGATACATGGGCAAAGGTTAATAAATAGTGTCAGGGCTTGATAAACCTGAAATCATTCATCTCAAATGTAAGTTCTTCTCCATTTATCAGGAGGGCTGATTGAATGATCCCCAGATGGGAATAAGCCTGTGGAAAATTTCCCAATAGTTCTCCGGTTGAAGTATCGATATGTTCGCTCAGCAACCCGACATGATTAGTATGCCGTAAAAGACTGTCAAACAGTTCAACAGCTTCTGCTCTGTGTCCTGTTTTGAAAAGGCTGTTAACGAGCCAGAAATTGCATAGTACGAACGAGCCTGAAGGCTTTCCGAAGTCATCATCATTTATATACCTGTAAACGAAGCCGTTTATAAGCAACTGTTCTTTTGTTTTCAGAACGGTACTCACATACCTAGGATCACCGGCATCGATCATCCCAAATTCCTCCATAAGCAGGTTGGAAGCATCAAGGTCCTTTGATCCATAATACTGAACAAAGCTTCCAAGCTCTTCATCCCATCCATTTTTAAAAACATCATTCCTGATTGTTTCGGCGAGGCACTTCCATTCATCAATGTAAAAATCCTTGTCAAGCATCTGTGCGATCTTCATTCCCCTGTCGACAGCCACCCACGACATTATCTTTGAATAGACAAAATGCCTTTCAGGGCCCCTTATTTCCCAGATACCCTTATCAGGGTTTCTCCAGTTCCGCTCAACAATTGCAACCATTCCCCTTACGAATGTCCACATCTCTTCAGAAGTGTCAAGTGTTGAAGGAAACTTAATGAATGACATAAGTATTGTATCAATGAGTATCCCGTAAATATCGTTCTGCTTCTGTGAGAAGGCCCCGTTACCTGTTCTGACAGGTGGTGAATCACGGTAACCCTTAAGATTAACTATAACCTTTTCCTCGAGATTCGTCTCTCCGTTTATTCCGTACATTATCTGAATATCATCCTGTTTCCCCGTATTGACGTTAAGGATAAAATTCTGGAATTTCCTTGCCGAGTTTGAGTGACCTATCTGAAGAAGTGTCCTTATTACCATTGATGAATCGCGGATCCAGCAGAAACGGTAATCCCAGTTACGTGTTCCGCCTGGTATCTCAGGAAGTGAGGTAGTGGGTGCTGCAATTATAGCACCCGACTTTTCATAAAACAGAAGTTTAAGAACAAGAGCACTCCTTATTATCTGGCTCTGGTACTTCTGGAAGTTCATTGTACGGTTCGACCAGTTCATCCAGTAAACCTTGGTTCGCTGGTATTCCAGATAGGCCCTGTTATAATCAACCCTGATCAGTTTCTGATTATAGGTGACACAAAGAAAGGTGTTCTCTTTAAGCTCAAATCTGTTTCCATAAAAAACAGTATTCCTGTCAATGTTTGTATACAGGTAGACAGATTCATATCTTCCTTCCGTTGTTACATGCTTTATATAGTTCTTGTTAACTATACCCTTCGTGGGGCTCCCGTAATTAAGAGAAGGGACATATTCAATCCTGAGAACCGGGATACCCTTTCTCACTCTCAGCAAGCGATATAGCTCCGGAGCGTTGTAGTGTCCCTGTTCATCCGATCTGTAGATTGGCATAAAATCGATTATTTCAAAGGAAGCAGCTTCTGATTCAAATACTGTTCTCAGAATATTTGTATTCAGGATATAACTCTGCGAAACTGAGAATTCTCCTTCAGGAATAATGCTGAAATGTCCTCCCTGTACATCGTCCAGAAGACGGGCGAACACTGACGGCGAATCAAAATCAGGCAGGCAGCACCAGTCAACTGATCCGTATTTTGATATAAGGGCACTGCTCCGGCAGTTGCCTGTAATTCCATAATCCGAAATAAGCATACAATTAACTTGTCAACAGTTTTAGAAATCTTACAAAATCTTCGCTTTTTGCCAGGGAATACCGTGATTTTTCGGAAGGTTTTCCGATCTTTATTGTTATAGAGTTATCCGGAAGAGCTTCAAACATATCTTCATCGGTTGTATCGTCGCCGGCTGCAAGAATAAAATCATAATCCCTGAAATTGAAATAAGTTTTTATAGCTGTTCCTTTTGTGTGTTCTGAGGGTTTTACTTCAACTATTTTCTCCCCTTTCATCAGATGAAGTTGCAGGTTAGTACAGGGATAAATCAGCTTGTTTATCAGTTGAGCCACTCTCAGATCAGCGAGCCATTTATCTGTGTTTCGGTAATGCCAGACGACCGCTGTATTTTTTCTTTCAATAAATGACCCGGGAGTTGAGTCTGTAACATCCTGCATTATCCTTACAATTTCAGATTGCCACAGCAATCCTTTTCTGAACAGTGACTCCCATTTGCCCTCAATCCGTCTGTGGGCACCATGTTCAGCAAAAATCATTAAATCAGGTTCCGGGAAAATGGCATCAAGAAATTCCCTGTTGCGACCGCTCACTATTGTCATTGTCGCCCCAGGCCCTTTTCTGATCTCCCTGAGAAGCCTGACAAGTGGTTGCGCAGGCAGAGCAAGAGCAGGATCAGGGTGATAAGGCACCAATGTCCCATCATAATCGAGGATGATGAGCTTTCTTTGTGATCTGAGGTAACTGTCTGCTATTGAATGAAGTTGTTGTTGCTTAAGGTATTTCTTTCTCAGGCCTCTCTGCCGGAGGTGTACTCGTTCGAGTTCATCAATAAAATCGCCAGCCCACTTCTTTATATCATATTTTTTGAGAGTCTTCTGCATCTTTCTCATCCGTTCTCTTTGTTCCTGGTATGGCATCTGCAGGGCTCTGTTCAGTGCTTCCGCAATTTCTCCCGAGTTATTTGGATTGACAATAATTGCCTCTGGAAGTTCGATCGCGACTCCCGCCATTTCGCTCAGGATAAGCACTCCCGGTTTCCCTGCTTTTGCTGCAACGAACTCCTTGGCTACCAGGTTCATTCCATCACGAAGAGGGGTTACAAGGGCAACATTGCTGATATGATAAAAGGCTGTAAGTTCATCGAATGAGAAATTCTTGTAGAAATAATGTATAGGGATCCAGCCCGACTGGGAGAAGGTGCCGTTGATATTGCCGATTGTTTCATCAATTCTGATCTTCAGATCATTATACCTGTTAACACTGTCGCGTGAAGGTACCAGTATCATCACAAGGGATACTCTCATTATCCATTCAGGGTGTCGCCCCAGAAAAATTCTGAAAGCTTCGAGGCGATGAATCAGACCTTTGCTGTAATCGAGACGGTCGACTGACAGTATTATCTTTGATTTTTTGTATTGCTCCAGGAATTGTCCGATAAAGGATCTGACTTCCGGATTCTTATGGGCTGTGTAAAAATTGTTGTAGTTAATGCCCATAGGGAAGGTATCAACCGAGAGGTTCCGGTTTCCGACATGGAAAATATTATCGTCCGATTCTATCCCGGTAATCCTATACAGTGCGCTTATAAAATGCCGCATGTAATCGAAGGTATGAAATCCAATAAGATCGGCTCCCAGCAATCCATTCAGTATCTCTTTCCTGTTCTCCAGGGTACGGAAAAGTTCAAAGGAAGGGAAGGGAATGTGAAGGAAGAATCCTATTCTGACACCAGAAAGAAATTCTCTTACCATGCCCGGGAGGAGCATAAGATGATAATCCTGAATCCAGATTATGTCATCGCTGGTGGCTATCTCCAGTACCTTTTCGAGAAATTTTCTGTTTACATTCTGGTAGGCTTCCCAGAATTTGTTTTCATGGCGTGTGTAAACGAAAAAATAATGGAACAGGGGCCATAGAGTTGAGTTACTGTAACCCTCATAGTAGAGTTCCACATCTTCATCAGAAAGAAACACAGGGTGGAAATTATAGGCAGCAAGGGAATTAGTTATTCTCTCCCGTGTTGCAGGTTCAGAAGTATAGATTCCGGGCCATCCGATCCAGTGTTTCTCTCTGGAAGTGTCAAGCGATTCGAGACCTGTAGCCAGCCCTCCGGCGCTTTTCTCAAAGAGGATTGTCTCTTTTGTGATTTCGGCTTTTACCGGGAGGCGGTTTGAGACTATTATCAGTTTCGCAGGCTTTTTTTTTATCATGCTGTACAATATACGAAAAACCTGTTTTTTAGCAAAATCAGATCTTCATCAAAAGAATAAAATTAAAAATTCTTATATTTGGCCCCCGAATTGCTCCGTGGTGTAATTGGCAACACGTCTG
>CAYNRI010000112.1:0-8253 GCA_964399575.1 uncultured Rikenellaceae bacterium | reverse complement strand
TAGATATCTGTTAGTTATCTTTTTAAGTCCCTAAAAATCGCACAAAACAGGAAATTCAGACCTCAACAGACAGATACCTGAATTACCTGTGTTTAATTCTAGGGCAATAATGCTTAAATACACCTATACATTCAATCTCTGATAATCGGTGAGTGGCAATTAACCCATAATCAGATGTTAATAACTATTGCCATTTGTTAAATAGTTGCAAACCCTGATCATACCATTGTAATAAATTTACAGAGATTTTTTAGCCGCTTGTTTAGATAACTTGCGGAATGCAAATACTGTAGATAATTAACTTATGAATCATTTAACTGTTAACCAGATTAATCATTAAACAAAACGAGATCTATGAAAAAATTCTTTGCAATCGTTGCATTATTGACTGCCTTTTCAGCAGGGCTGATGGCTCAGGCAACTTCTGAAGCTACGGCAACAATAATTACTCCTTTAACGATAACAAATGTTGATCCCCTTGATTTTGGTGCCATAATTGCAGGTGCAGGAGGGACGGTAACTATTGCACCAAATGGTGGCAGATCATTAAGCGGGGGGGTTACTTTGCACGGTTCCGATATTGGGTCGGCAGCATCATTTGATGTAGAGGGAGAACCAACCTGGACTTATGCAATAACATTGCCTCCAGGTTCTGTCATAATAGGTGATGGTGCAAGCGCCACGATGACAGTAACCGGCTGGACGAGCAGCCCGACAGTTGCTGCGGGAGGGGAACTTGATGCCGCCGGTGAGCAGACCCTGACTGTAGGAGCAACTCTGACAGTAGGTGCGGCCCAGACTCCCGGAGTTTATTCTTCATCAAATTCAAATGGCTCCGGCGATTTTACTGTAACTGTCAACTACAATTAGCCTTTACCGATGTTTTGCCATTATAAAAATTCAATGGCAAAGTTTTTAAAAATAGTACCCTGTCTGGTTTTATTGTCTCTTATGACAATCACCGGAATTAATGCACAAACTGGTGTTGAAGCAGGTGCAACGGGACATGTCATTGCTGAAATTATCCCGGTATTCACAGCCAGCGAGACAGCCCAGCTTAATTTCGGCCGTTTTGCTCCGGGGCCGCAGGGCGGAAAATTAATACTGACTCCTCAAAGTACTGTTTCGGTACTTGGCTCAGTCTACAAGGGCACAGGCTCCTATAATGCGGCAAGTTTCTATATAAGCGGTGATATAGATGCTTCGTATTCAATCACCTTGCCATCCAACCCGGTGATACTCAAACATACCTCAAGTGCAAAGACAATGACTATAGACGAATGGTACTCCGACCCTGCCCCCGGGATAGGTACAGGTATGCTGCAGAATGGTTTTCAGGTGGTACTTGTAGGAGCCACCCTTAATGTGGGAACATTGCATGATAATCCTGTAGGCATTTATACAGGAATATATACTATAACTTTTGACTTTAACTGACAGGTTCGAATAAAGAAATGAGCTGATGCTAAATATTAAAAATCGGGAAAGACCGGGATCCATTCTATCCTGTCTGCGGAAATCTGCAATCTTACTGGCTGCAGGTCTGCTGACAGGCAATTTTTTTTCATTATCTGATCTTAAAGCTCAGGGGAATCTGCTTATCACTCCCCGCAGGGTTGTTTTTGAAGGATCATCCAGATCTGTTGATCTGAATCTTGCAAATACAGGCAGGGACACTTCAACTTATGCTATTTCGATAGTAAATATCAGGATGAAGGAAGACGGAGGATTTGAAAATATTACCGAACCGGACCCCGATCAGAGGTTTGCCGACAGGTATATCAGGTTTTTTCCCCGTTCAGTCACTCTGGGACCTAATGAAGCCCAGGTAGTTAAAGTACAACTTACTAGGACAAACGAGCTTCAGGAAGGAGAATACAGATCACATATCTATTTCAGGGCTGTTCCTAAAAAGGTACCTCTGGGTGAAGAAGAAAAATTAAGGGATAGCACAACTATATCAGTAAAGCTTACACCTATTTTTGGCATCACAATCCCTGCTCTTATAAGAAGAGGCACATCAACAGCCAGGGTAACGATTACAGATCTGGCATTTGAAACTGCTGAAGATAACCAGCCAAGCGTCAGTTTTACATTTAACAGAACCGGCAATATGTCAGTATTCGGGGATATAGTTGTTGAACACATATCCACCCAGGGTACTATTACAAAAGTAGGTGCAGTAAACGGAGTTGCAGTATATACTCCGAATAAATCAAGGAGTATCCAGCTCAACCTGAACAGGATTCCCGGTATCGATTACAGAACCGGAACTCTGCGAATTATTTATTCCGCCTCCACCGATGTGAAACCTCTGAGGTATGCTGAAGCTGAGCTGGCACTGAAGTAATGATATTTGTGGATTAACGTTTTTCCATTAACATCCCCGGAAGATGAAAGGACATTGTTCTCTCATACGAATGTTTATAATAACGCTGACACTGCTTTCAGTCAATGTTCTGTCTTCCGGGCAAAGTCAGACATATACCTCAGGCGGCACATTCACAGCACCAGCCGGTGTGACCTCAGTTATTGTACAATGCTGGGGTGGAGGCGGTGCCGGAGGAGGAAATACAACCAATGCTGATGGCGGAGGTGGCGGAGGCGGTGGCGCTTACAGCAGCTCTGCAATAACGGTTACTCCAGGAACCCCTTATGCTGTAAACGTCGGTAATGGCGGAACAGGAAGTACCGGCAACGGTACTAATGGCGGAGATACATGGTTTATTAACTCAACCACTATTCTTGCCAAGGGAGGAACAGGCGGGCGTTCACCTGTATCAGGAGCAGGTGGAGTTGGTGGCAGCGGAGGTGCTTCCGGAAGCTGTATCGGAACAGATGTGTACAGCGGAGGGAATGGAGGCACTGGAAGAAATTCAAATACCGGACGGGGCGGCCCGGGTGGATCATCGGCAGGAACAGGAGCTGACGGCACTTCAGGTCCGCTTGTATGGAGTACATTAATAGCCGGAACTCCGCCGGCCGGTGGAGGCATTGGCGGTAATGGAGGCAATGCCGGATCAAATGGTTCGCCGGGAACGATTCCCGGGGGCGGTGGCGGCGGATCAGGCGACGGGAACCGCAGCGGAGGAGCCGGTGCCAATGGGCAGGTTATAATCTCCTGGACCCAACCTGTTTTCTACTCACAAGCCTCAGGTGACCCCAATGTATTATCAAACTGGAGAACATCAGGAGGTCATTCTCCTTCAAGCTTTACAGCATCCTATCAGACATTCGCCATTCAGAATGGACATGCTATGACCACATCAGGATCCGGCTGGACTGTATCGGGTACCGGTACTAAAGTAATAATACAAAACGGAGGCATACTGACTGAAACGACTCCTGTATCTTTTTCAGCAAACACAACTTTACAGGTGGATAATGGAGGTACTCTTAATCACCAGGTGAACTCCGTGAGTATTTTCGGCGGCACGGAGTCTTTTGCTAATTCATCCACTATAAACTATTCGAACGCAGGAACACAAACAGTTATCAATGCTACCTATGGTAATCTTACTCTGTCAGGCTCGGGATCTAAAACCATCTCCACTTCAACAGTGAACGGGATACTCTCAATGGAGGGGACTGCCACAGCTTCTGCTACTCTGACTTATGGGACAAATGCCACAATACAGTACAAGGGGTCTGCAGCACAGGTTACAGGAAACGAATTTCCCGTTACATTCAACGGGACAGGGGGTGTAATCATAAATAATAATGCCGGGGTTTCTCTTTCAGGATCAAAGACGATCACATACTCTCTTTCGCTTGCTAGCGGAGCTCTTTCGATAGCGGCTAACACTCTCACCATGTCAAATGGTTCAACCCTTAACTATGGTTCGGGTTCTCTTACCGGAGGCTCAACATCAAATCTCACAATAGGCACAGGGACTGATATTACCCTCAATACAGTTACAGGAGGCCTGAACAACCTGATTTCAAACCGTAATATCTCACTTGGAGGAGATCTGACAATAGCCGGTACCCTGACATTAAACACGGGCAGTTTT
Organism: uncultured Rikenellaceae bacterium; assembly: GCA_964399575.1. Classification (GTDB taxonomy): domain Bacteria; phylum Bacteroidota; class Bacteroidia; order Bacteroidales; family VadinHA17; genus LD21. Next base: position 4,240 of record CAYNRI010000112.1, on the reverse strand, counting down.
ACACTGGGAACCTGGACACTGACACTCAATGGTCCGACTATTGCAGGAACAGCAACAAACCTGGTAACTTCATCATCTTCAGGTCTTGTTTTCGGAGGTTCGTCAGCAGGAATACAGATACCCTCGAGCGTTTCAGCTTTGAATACCCTGACAATTAATAATTCATCCGGTATTACCCTTAATAGCAATGTAACCGTTGCAGGAACATTAACTATGACACAGGGTAACATAATTTCCGGTACAAATACTCTTATTCTTGCGGGTAGTACATTAAACTATACCAATGGAACCATAATCGGAAAATTCCAGAGGGCAATTACGACAACGGGATTTCAGTATCTTTTCCCGGTTGGAACATCTTCAAATTACAATCCGCTAAAGATAACTTTCTCAAACCTGGTACCAGGGCAGCTTGCGGTTCAATTCCTGCCGGATGATATCGGTACTACCGGACTACCTCTTGATGATGCCGGGAACGAGATATTTGACCGACATACAACAGGTTACTGGAGGATGACAGCAGTTGGTTCAATGGCTTCAACAAATTATAATGCAAATCTTAACTATAATGGCTTTACGGGTGTTGATGCAATGGCCCGGATAATTAAGCGCACAAACAGCGGTAATCTCACCCTCGATGGCACTCATGGCTCTGTGGCTTCACCGGAAATAACACGAACAGCCATGAACGGGATCTCAACAACTACTACAGATCTGGCAATAGGCAAAGCTGCTGTCAGGATAGTAACTCACCCGTCTGATGCAAGCGGATGTAACTCTGTTTTCACTGTTGCGGCAAGCGGGAAAACTCCCCTTACATACAGATGGCAGGAGGATAATGGAAGCGGCTTTGCAGATATAAGCGATGGAAGCATTTACAGCGGTTCGGCAACTGCCACCCTAACAATCACCGGAGCACCAATGTCAATGAACGGATACCGTTTCCGTTGTATAGTGACTGATGCTTACAGTAATACAGTAACAAGTAACAGTGCCCAGCTTACCCTTACTGTTGTGACGTTGGGGTATAGTTATTCAACCGATTTAACCCTGGATGCTGCATCAGGATCATCAGACCTTAATGATTTCCCTGCACTTATAAGCATCACTGCCTCACCTGACCGCGACAGACTGAGGACAGTCTCCAATGGCGGTCATGTCGAAAACTCAAACGGCTATGATATAATTTTTACCGACCTGAACGGTAACAAACTGGATCATCAACTGGAAGCTTATGATCCGTCAACAGGACAGTATGTGGCATGGGTACGCATACCTGTATTGTCATCTTCTTCAACTACAACTATTAAAATGCTTTATGGTAACCGGACAATTTCATCAAGTCAGTCGGTGAAATCAGTCTGGTCAAGTAATTACAAGGCTGTCTGGCATTTAAATGGCACAGATTATACTGATGCCACAATTTATAATAACAACGGTACTTCAAACGCTACAGTCAATGCAACAGGAAAGATAGCAGGTGCCAAAGATTTTAATGGCTCCACTTCCTATATCATTACCCCGACTAACGGCATGGCTGATAATGATAATAACCAGACAATAAGTGTATGGGGCTATTATTCAACAAGCCCGTCAGGGAGCCGTAACTTTATCACTTTCCAGAATGCAGATTCAAGTTCAGCTATTCAGCTTGGTTTCCGTGGAGGTAATACTGTTGCCTGGAAATGGAATGGTGAAGAACTTGTAAATGCAGGTCCCTCGCCTTCGGTAAATGCCTGGCATTATTATGTCTATACCTTCGATGGTACAACAAGCCGTCTTTTTGTTGACGGCCTGCAGAGAGCCACCTCAACTGTAGCTCCTCAGACAGCCATGCCTGATGAATGCAATATCGGTCGTTATAATAACGGAGAGTATATTGATGCTGTTATTGATGAACCAAGGTTCTCGATGAGCACCAAAACGGCTGACTGGATCATGACTGAATATAACAACCAGAACAATCCGGGAGACTTTATTTCTGTGGGAGTTGAGAATTCACCATCTGTTCTTGCATCAGTTGGCGAATGCTTTACAAATTATCTTCTTGACCAGGGCTATCCGGCAGGAGGCACATACAGTGGCCCCGGTGTATCAGGCAATTCTTTTAATGCCACAAATGCGGGTACCGGGACACATCTGATAACTTATTCCTATACTGATGCTTTTGGTTGCACAAATATTGTAAGCAAGAATATTATTGTTACACCGGTTCCGGCAGCACCTGTTGCATCAGACAGGGAATGCTGTTATTTAAACATTGTTGATCTCGAGGCAACAGGAACAAACATTAAATGGTATACAGATGCGGGATTGACCCAGCTGGCAGGAACAGGAACTCCTTTTCCTACCGGAAAAACAACCTCGGGGATATATACTTACTACGTAACACAGACAATCAATGATTGCCAGAGCCCTGCCACAACTGTAACACTAACGATTGGCAGAGGTATAGCAATCAACACCCAGCCGCAATCAGTAACAATATGTGAAGGAGAGAATGCTTCTTTTTCTGTTTCGTCAATTGGCTATAACCTTTCTTACCGCTGGCAGGAGAATGGAGTAAATATCTCTGATGGCGGAATCTATTCAGGATCGTCAACAGCAAATCTTGTATTAACTGATCCGGGGATATTAAAAAACGGCAAAACATATCAGTGCGTTATAACGACTTCATGCGGCCCTTCTCCGGTCACTTCAGGTTCTGCCACACTCACAGTTATACCCCTCCCGCTTGCAACATTCAGCTACCCTGATAATCCTTATTGCCCTAACGCTGCCAATCCCCTGCCGGCATTCAGCGGAGGAGGTATTGCAGGGACCTTCTCCTCCGGCCCCGGATTGGTTTTTGCAAATACTTCGACAGGGGAAATTGACATTGCTGCAAGCACCCCGGGTTCCTATGTTGTAACAAATACTGTTACAGCACCCGCAGGATGCGGTGATGTAACGGCAACAAGTCCCTTTGAGATAGTATCAGATCTGACCTGGACCGGTGCAATAAGCTCCGACTGGAATGAACCTGGCAACTGGACCTGTAATTTTATTCCTAACCGGGCAATGTCGGTCCTGATACCTGATGTAACAAATAAACCCGTACTTAACTCAGGCGCCACTGCTTCTGTTAAGAATCTTACAGTTAACTCCGGTTCCTCTCTTACAATAACTGATAATACAATAAATATTTCAGGTATAATAACTAACAACGGTACAATTTCTGCTTCAGACGGTACAGTTGAAATGTCAGGAAGCGTTGCACAGACAATTGATGACGGATTGTTTGCAAATAACACAATAAGGAACCTGACAGTTAATAATACTGCCGGGGTGACTCTCCTTGATTCGCTTAAGATATCCGGCATAGTGTCCCTTCAAGATGGGAATCTTACATCGGGAGGATTCCTGACTTTACTGTCGACTGATTTACAAACGGCCCTGATTGACGGATCAGGAAGCGGAACAGTCACGGGGAATGTAAATATGCAAAGGTATCTTACTTCAAGGTTCGGGTATAAATATTTTTCTTCGCCGTTCCAGTCTGCAACTGTCAGCGAATTCAGTGATGATATGAGCCTGGGAACCACATTTTCAATGTTCTACCGTTACGATGAGAACAGGGCTTCTTCAGGATGGGTCTCATATAACACACCGTCAAACACTCTGTATCCGCTGAACGGATATGCAGCAAATTTCGGGTCAGGGAACACCCCAAAAACAATGGATATGACAGGTGCGGTAAATAACGGTCCGCTTTCATTAACCCTTTATAATAATAATCAACCTTATACCAAAGGCTTCAATCTTGTTGGTAATCCCTATCCCTCTCCTATTGACTGGGATGCCTCATCCGGCTGGACAAAAACTAATATTGACAATGCGATCCATTTCTTCAGGGCCAGCACTACTGATCAGTATGGAGGTTCATACAGCAGTTATGTTAACGGTGAATCAAGCGACGGACTGGCTTCAAATATAATTCCTTCAATGCAGGGATTCTTTGTTCATGTAACGAATGGAGCCTTTCAGGTTGAAGGCACTCTGGCATTAAACAACAATGTAAGAATAAATGATCTGACAGAGCCATTTGCAAAGTCTGCCAAAGGTCTGTCAAAGCCCCTTGCAAGGCTGACAGCACTTTTCTCCGATGATCCTCTGTCGGCCGACCCTTTGGCAATTTATTTTGATGAGAATGCTGACATAACATTCGACAGTCAGCAGGATGCACTCAAGCTGATGAATA
>CAYNRI010000111.1:0-8254 GCA_964399575.1 uncultured Rikenellaceae bacterium | reverse complement strand
TGCTAATCCGGATAAGCTTTAATAAATTCCTCGACCTTTTGTACCATATTAGCAGATCCTACGTAGAATGGAGATCTCTGATGAAGGGATTTTAACTCCAGTTCCATAATCCTTGTAATCCCGTCTGAAGATTTTCCTCCTGCCTCTTCGGCAAGAAATGACATCGGGTTACATTCATAGACAACCCTTAATTTACCTTGCGGAGCACGCTCATTCTGAGGATACAGAAAAATCCCACCCTTTATAAGGTTACGATGAAAATCAGACACAAGCGAACCAATATACCTTGAGGTATATGGCCGGTTAGTATCCTCATCTTTTTCCTGACAATATTTTATGAATTTTTTAATACCCAGAGGGAAATAATTGTAGTTACCCTCATTAATGGAGTATATTCCGCCATCCACCGGTGTATTAATATTCGGGTGTGAGAGGCAGAATTCTCCTATTGAAGGATCGAGAGTGAATCCAACAACCCCGTTCCCGGTTGAGTAAACAAGCATTGTCGAGGAACCATAAATAATATAACCGGCAGCTACCTGGTTAATCCCCGGTTGCAGGAAGTCCTCAATTTTTGCAGATTTTCCCTTGGGTGATATCCTGCGGTAAATTGAAAAGATAGAACCCACTGATACATTGTAATCTATATTTGACGAACCGTCGAGAGGATCCATACAGACAACATATTTCCCCTTTTTTGAGAGTTTATCTGTAAAAACTATCTCATTCTGGTTCTCCTCAGTAGCGATTCCACAACATTCTCCGCTTGCCTTCAGAGCCTCAGTAAATGTTTTATCTGCAAAAATATCAAGTTTCTGCTGGGTCTCTCCCTGAATATTTATTAGCCCTGATCTTCCAAGGATATCTACAAGTCCGGCCTTATTTATCTTCTTATTGACAATTTTTGCTGCTGTACCGATATGACTGAGCAGGCTTGACAGATCTCCCTTCGCAAAAGGAAAATCTTTCTGACTCTGAACAATAAAGTCATTTAAAGTTGTGATTCTGTAAGATTGCATAGTGGTACTAAGATAGTTGCTTTTTGAATCCGAAATAATAATTTTATGAAAAATTTGTTCATATGAAGGTTTATAAGTTCGGCGGAGCATCTGTAAAAGATCCTGATGGGATAAGAAATCTGGCAAAAATTGTTGAAAAGGAGAAAGACTATCTTATTGTTGTTGTTTCGGCTTTCGGAAAGACTACAAATGCTCTCGAAAGAGTACTCAGATCATGGCTTGATAATGATAAATCATACAGGGACCATCTCGAGGATATTTACAGTTACCATGCATCATTTACAGGGGAGCTTTTTCCTTCAGGCAATGCCGCTAAGGAAAGGATCGACAGCTCTTTTTCAGAACTTGGAAACTACCTGAAATCAAAAAAGGGATCCTCCTATGATTTTGAATATGATCAGATTGTGTCTTACGGTGAAGTTTGGTCAACTATTATTGCAGCTGAATTTCTTAATAAATCAGGGATAAAATGTACGTGGATCGACATAAGGAAAGTATTGATAACTGACGACAGGTACCGCGATGCAAACGTATTATGGGATAAAAGCAGTGAACTGATGAATTCAGTTTTTAAATTCACCGGGTCAGAAAAATACATTACACAGGGTTTTATAGGAGGTACTTCTTCCGGCGATTCAACGACCCTTGGAAGAGAAGGATCGGATTATACAGCGGCTTTAATTGCCAATATGCTTGACGCTGAGAGTGTTACAGTCTGGAAAGATGTTCCGGGGCTTCTGAATGCAGATCCCCGATGGCTCCACGATGCCAGAAAGCTTGAACAAATGTCATACAGGGAAGCTGTTGAGATGACATTCTCCGGAGCAAAGGTGATACATCCTAAAACGATCAAGCCCTTGCAGAACAAAGGGATCCCGCTTTTTGTAAAATCATTTTTATCTCCTGATGAAAAAGGGACAGTCGTCATTGCTGAACCCCTACTAAGGGAGATATTGCCTGTCTTCATCAGGAAAGAAAACCAGTTGCTCATTTCATTTCTCCCACGTGATTTTTCATTTGTGATGGGAGATAACCTGGGACGCATTTTCCATCTTTTCCTTGAGTGCGGGATAAAGGTAAATCTTGTTGAGGCAAGTGCAGTAAGTATAGATGTCTGCGTGGATAACGAGAAAGCTAAAGTTGAGAAACTTCTTGCTTATCTTAAAGATGAGTATTCAGCAGTCTACAATGAAGATGTTGAAATTCTGACAATCAGGCATTATGATGAAGGGGCTGTACGGCGAATTACAAGCGGACGAGAGATCCTTCTGGAACAACGGACAAGAAGTACGGTGCGGTATGTTGTCCGGAAGGTATAACGTTGCACCGTTGCGCCCTCCCTTCATCTTTCAAACTTCAGTCTTTGGCCATGGTGATCCTCTGTGAATATCCCGTTATTAAAAACAATCGTTCCATTGACTATTGTCATGAGAATTTTCGATTGGAACGTAGTCCCTTCAAAAGGCGACCAGCCGCATTTATAAAGTATATTTTCCTTTGAGACCGTCCATGGATCATCCGGGTTGACAAGGCACAGATCTGCTTTATATCCTTCCTTTATAAATCCACGCTTGCTTATTCTGAAGATCACTGCAGGGTTATGACACATTTTCTCAACGATTTTCTCAATGCTGAAAACCTTTTTATGCCAGAGTTCGAGCATCGCTGTAAGAGAGTGCTGGACCACAGGCACGCCTGAAGGAGCTTTAAGGTAAGGAAAGGATTTTTCTTCAGTGGTATGTGGTGCATGGTCGGTTGCAATTATATCAAGATTATCATTGTTTATACCAATCCGCAATGCTTCCCTGTCGAATCTTGTTTTTATTGCCGGATTACATTTAATCGAAGCACCGTACTTCTCATAGCCGGTATCATCAAACCAGAGATAATTTATGCATCCTTCACCGGTAATCCTTTTATCTCTTAATGACAACTCGTTGCTGAACAACTTCATCTCGTCTGCAGTAGACACATGGAGGATATGCAGGCGGGTATTATACTCCATGGCAAGCCTCACGGCATAAGAGGCTGACTTAAAGCAGGCTACACGGCTGCGGATAAGGGGATGCAAACTGAATGGGATCTCTTCCCGATATTCTTTTGTATAATAATCAATATTTTTTCTGATTATTTTTTCGTCTTCACAATGTGCAGCAACCGGAAGCAAAGCCTCTTTAAAAAGGATCCTTAAAGAATCTTCATTATCAGCAAGCATATTACCTGTTGAGGACCCCAGGAATACTTTAATCCCGCATACCTCAGCAGGATCAGCTTTTAAAACTTCAGAGATATTATCGTTTGTCGCACCTAAATAGAAAGAGTAGTTTATAACTGATTTTTCAGAGGCGATCCGGTATTTATCATTCAGCTCCTTTATTGTTACAGTTTGCGGGACAGTGTTGGGCATATCCATAAAAGAAGTGATGCCTCCGGCAGCTGCTGCCCTGGATTCAGTGAATATATCTCCTTTATGGGTTAAACCGGGTTCTCTGAAATGAACATGATCATCTATTACACCCGGGATCAGGAATAAACCTGAAGCATCAATTATCTGAGAGCCTTTCGGGATCTCCACCTGACCGACAGGACCTGTTGCAGAAATAATCTCATCCTTTATAAGCAGATCGCCCCTGAAAGATTTCCCTTCATTAACGATTGTGGCATTTCTGATTAATATGGAACTCATTTTCGCTCCTTATCTCACATTCTTTCTTCCGTCTTCCGCCTTCCGCCTTCAGTCTTCTGCCTTCCGCCTTCCGCCTTTTTTATTTCCCGCAGTCCCGATAGCTATCGGGATCGCAGATCTCCCCTTCATCCCCTCACCTTTTCACCCCCTCTTCAACCCTTCCCCCTCTTCAACCCTTCAACCTGCTCAACTCTTCGCAACACCTTGCCTCCTGTATCTGATAAAGAAGCTTCTCAGCTTCATCCTGAGAACGCCCCACAGAGCTTCACTGAATATACCTCCGGACATTTTTGACGTACCCTGTTTTCTGTCGGTGAATATTATTGGTACCTCAACTAACTTATAACCAAGCTTCCATGCAATAAACTTCATTTCTATCTGGAAACCGTAACCACGCGATTTGATCCTTAATGGTTTAATATTCTCGAGTACCTCTTTTCTGTAGCAAATAAATCCGGCAGTTGTGTCTTTTATTTTCATACCGGTAATTATCCTCACATATATTGAGGCAATATATGACATCAATACCCTTGAGAGGGGCCAGTTAATAACATTAACACCGCTTACATACCTTGAACCGATTGACATATCTGCTCCACCTTCGTCGCACGCCTTAAAAAGTCTCACCAGGTCATTCGGATCATGCGAGAAATCTGCATCCATTTCAAAAATGTACTTGTAGCTTTTTTCAAGAGCCCATGAAAAACCGGTTATATATGCAGTGCCAAGACCCATCTTCCCGGGGCGTTCAATCAGATGGAGGTTATCGTAAGCTGACTGGAGATCTTTTACTATTGCTGCTGTCCCATCCGGAGAATTATCATCGATTATAAGGATTTCAAAAGGTACGCTCAGTGAGAAAATAGTCTTTATTATCGCTTTGACGTTTTCTTTCTCTTTATAGGTAGGTATTATAACTAAATTTGACATGAAAAATAAATATCTGCTAAAATAAGTAAATTCATTTAATGAAAGGTATCATAACTCATTAATTAATACTTGCATATTGCTTCCGGAGGCTCGGGTGCAGAATTTGTGACAGATCATTGTAATAAAAACTGTTGATGTGAAGAGGTATAGTTATTATTAATTCTAATTTTGTCATCCGGAATCATGACATCATGAGAGTCTTACGGTTAAGTATCTTTATTTTTCTGCTTTTTGCTACCAGGGGTATTGCTCAAAAACCATTCTGGGAAGCAAGGCTGTACTCATTTTTTGATAACACTGAATTCGGTCATTCATCATATCAGATCCCGCAGACGATGGCTGGTGTAAGGTTTGCCCCGGCGCTTGGATTCAGATGGGATTCAGTACATACTCTTACAGCCGGAGCAGATATGCTCCATGAGTTTGGAAGCAATAATTTTTTGGGGGATATTCATCCGACTGCATATTATAAATATGAGAATAATCCTTTTGTTTTCATGATGGGGGCCTTCCCGCGTGATTATGCTGTTGGGAACTACCCGAGATTCTTTTATCAGGATTCAATAAGGTATTACCGCCCAAATATAAATGGGATAATGGCTGGTTATGCAAATGAAAAGCTTCAGATTAATTTATGGCTCGACTGGACCGGCCGGCAATCGAGGGAGATGCATGAGACTTTTTTTACGGGCTTTTCAGGCAAATACAGTAATGGGCTCTTTTATGTAAGCAATTACTTGTATATGTTCCATTTTGCAGGAATGATGGACCCTGTTGTTGACGAAGCGTTGCATGACAACATCTTAATTATGGCTTCTCTTGGGTTGGATCTTTCAGGGAAAACACTATTTGACGAACTTGATATTAATGCCGGCTGGGTAAGCGGCTTTGATCGTGCCAGGGCAGACATGACAGGATGGTTCGTACAGCCGGGCTTTCTGTCGGAAGCTAGGATTGAGTACAGGTTTTTTGGCCTCTTCAATACTTTTTACAGTGGTAAGGGACAGATGTATTACTACAGCGATCACGATAATGAACTTTATTGGGGTGATCCCATATACAGAGCCAGAACATACAACAGGTCTGATATTTATATAGATTTTGCCGGCAATGATCTGTTGAAAATAAAGCTGGTATATTCACTGCACTTTACTGAACATACTATGTATCACGAGCAGGCATTGAAATTATCAGTGAATTTAAACAACAGTTTTAAAAAATAGGTTTTATGCCTGGCAAACCGTTATCTTCTTTAAGATTGATAGTAACAGATAAAAGCAGAATAACTTTTTTTATAGTTCTTGCTGTCTGGTTTGTTGTTAATCTGTTGCAGGCTATCTTCATGGAAGTGATGAGCGATGAAGCTTATTATGGCTTATTCGGAAAATACCTGGCCTGGGGATATTATGATCATCCGCCGATGGTTGCCCTCCTTACAAGACTAAGCTCAGTATTGTTCACGGGTAACCTCGGGATACGTTTTTTTACAGTACTGCTGCAACTCGGCACCCTGATAATTATATGGAAGATTATTGACCCGGGAAAAGCCGGGAAACAGAATGTAATCTCATTCTTTATAATAGCTGCATCTATAAGTCTCTTCTCATTCTATGGGATTCTTGCCGCACCCGATGGTCCACTGTTATTTTTCACTGCATTGTTTTTACTTGCGTATAAAAGATTTCTCAGGTGTCAGGACTGGATGTCTGTATTACTGCTTTCTGTTTCAATGTCTGCAATGGTTTATAGCAAGTACCAGGCAGTACTTGTAATCGGTTTTACAATTCTTTCAAACCTGAAGCTTCTCCGTTCATTAAAATTCTGGCTGGCGGGATTATCAGCCCTGGTTTTTCTGCTACCTCATATTCACTGGCAGGTGATAAATGATTTCCCGAGTTTGCAATACCATCTTGTTGACCGGTCGGAAGGTTTCAGATGGAGTTACCTCCTTGAATACATCCCAAATCAGCTGGCTGTATTTAATCCTCTGACAATAGGGGCAGTGGCATATATAATTATAAAGAACAGACCTGCAGATCAGTTTGAGAAAACACTATACCTGCAGATAACAGGATTCATTATCTTTTTCTTTTTTATTGCTTTACGCGGGCATGTTGAACCGCACTGGACAATCGCATGTTCTGTTCCGATAATAATCATCCTGACTGAAAAATGCCGGACTGATCCTCGTTACTCCAGATATGTCCGGAGATTCATCCTGCCGACTCTCCTTCTTTTTCTGGCAGCAAGGGTCTTCACCTTAACTGATAATAAGTTTAACAGGCATCTTGCCTTTGGAGGAAAGGAACAGGAATACAGAAACCTGGAATCGGATGCAGGAGATCTGCCGCTTGTTTTTTCAGGAGCCTTTCAACGTCCATCACTGTATACTTTTTTCACAGGGAAGAATGCAGTGGCAATAAGCTCTTTGTACTCACGTCTGACACAATTTGATATATGGCAGTTTGAAGAGAAATATCACAACAAACCCGCTTTTGTCTGCATCAATCAATTGGGCAACTCCCGGATCTATGCATCTGACACAATACACTTTGGCGGATACAGGACTGACAGTCTGCAGACTGTGAACCGGATCAGGATAACTTACGATCTTAGTCAGAAAGATTACCGGGCAGGTGATGCCCTCACAGTTAATTTCTCAATGACAAATCCCTGTGATTTTGATATTGATTTTGATCACAGGCACTTCCCGGTCAGTCTGAATATTGTTCTCATAAAAGGAAAGGGATTACATCTTGTTGAAGGAACAAGCGAAAAACCTGTTGATGTGATAAGGGCAGGGGAGACTGTTACCGGAACAATCAATGCTGTAATTCCTGAAATTGATGCCGGGAAGTATAGTTTTGGTTTTACTCTTAATAATGCCTTCGGACCTTCACTGAATAGTCGTTTTGTAAAAATAATAATAGGGAAGGATGATTGACAGTTTGTTTTTTCTCAAATTCCTGAAATTTTGCGTTGTAGGGTTTTCCGGAATGCTTATAGATTTCGGCACCACCTGGTTATTGAAGGAGAAGGTGAAGGTAAATAAGTATATCGCCAATTCAACCGGCTTTATACTTGCTGCCACATCAAATTATATCTGGAACAGGATTTGGACATTTCAGAGTGCGAACGACCGGATAGCTGTTGAGTATTTCTCGTTTATCCTGATATCAGTAGCCGGCCTGGGGATCAATAATTTTGTAATCTATCTTCTTAACGACAGATTTAAGATGAATTTTTATCTGTCAAAACTACTTGCGATAGGAGTGGTGACAGTCTGGAATTTCCTCATGAATTTTATAATTACATTCAGGTAACCAAACTGTGAATGGAACATTGAACATTGAACATGGAACCTGGAATCTGGAACTTGAAACCTGGTTATAAAATTTATTTTCATCTCAGTTCTTGCATTAAAAAAATCAATTTATATCTTTGCACCCTCAGTCCGTAGCTCAGTTGGTTACCAGTCAGCGGGCAGGAAGGAGCGAAAGCGCTCTTTGTCATAAAAGACAGTAAACCAATTGGCTGCAAAAAGAGATCTTTGAAATTTAGTCCCGTAGCTCAGTTGGTTAGAGCGCTACACTGATAATGTAGAGGTCCGCGGTTCAAC
>CAYNRI010000110.1:0-8565 GCA_964399575.1 uncultured Rikenellaceae bacterium | reverse complement strand
AGAAATCACAAAACAAATTATGGTTGCAGCAATAAGTCCTGTTATCTGTGGCCAGACGATCAGGATACTCTGTCCGGGCGGCAATGATGCACCGGGGATTGTACCATAGATCTTCTCAACTGTAAGCGGGGCAATGCTTCTCACTGCAGGAACAAGAAGGGTTTTCGTTGTGTCGCTGTAAAGTTCGCTATGATTTTCTAATTTTGTCCTGAAATCAATTAACACGACAATGTCACTTACAGAAAAAATATCGCACGATCTTACAGAAGCGATGAAAGCCAGGAATAAGGTTGCATTGGAAGCGATCAGGGCTGCCAAGACTGCCTTTTTGATTGCCCGGAGCGAAAAAGGTGCAGATTCGGTACTGACCCCTGAGGAAGAACTGAAAATAATCCAGAAGCTAGTTAAGCAGAGAAGAGAATCAGCTGCTATTTACAAAGAGAAAAACAGGATGGATCTTTACATAAATGAAGTAAAAGAAGCCGAAACACTTGAAAAATATCTTCCGGCAAAGATGAGCAATGAGGATCTGGCTGCTGCTGTTAAAAGTATAATTGAAAGGGTCGGTGCAACAACAGCGGCCGACATGGGCAAGATTATGGGAGCAGCTATGAAAGAACTCGCCGGGAAAGCTGACGGCAAGGAAATATCTGCTATTGTAAAGGATCTGCTAAAATGAGTTATGAGGAGATAATGTAGGCTTTGGCTATTTCATTATAGTCTTCCACCTGCTGTCTCTGCCATTCGCTGTCTTTCCGGAGCTCTTCAGCCATTATCTGCGCCACCCCGGGCGCCAGACCGACTGAAGCTCCTGCATCAAGAAATAATAATCTGATCCGCCTTGCCAGGACATCATCAACAGTCCGGGCCATCTCTTTTCTTACAGCCCAAATCACCTCTCCCACTGTGATATCATGATCCGGATGCAGCTTCTTTTCCCGGGCCGGGCTCTCTTTTACAAAATTAAGCATCTGTTCCCTGTCGCTTCCGTACACATAGGTCCGGTCATTCAGATCAGGATTTTTCTTAAAACCATGTATGGGAAGGTTCTTTGTCATGCAAGGCCTGAACTCAAGCCCTGAGCTCTTCAAAGCAGCGTTGACTGTATCCTCTGCCATCCTTCGATACGTGGTCCATTTGCCCCCGGTGATAGAAACAAGTCCCGAAGGTGAAACAATCAACTTGTGGCTCCTCGAGATCTCCTTGGTCTTTGAAGTTCCGTCATCATTCTTTGGTGCGGCAAGAGGACGAAGGCCTGCAAAGACACAAAGGACATCTTTCCTTTGGGGTTTCTTTTTTAAGTAACGTCCAGCCGTTTCGAGGATAAAATCTATCTCCTCGTCAAGGGCTTTTGGTTCAAGAACAAATTTCTTAACTGGCACATCAGTTGTTCCCAGAATTACCCGGTTATGCCATGGCACTCCGAACAATACTCTCCCGTCACTTGTTTTAGGGACCATAATTGCATCATCTCCTCCCAGGAATGATTTGTCAACCACCAGATGTACGCCCTGGCTGGGCCTCACAAGGGGTCTTCCGGAAGGATCATCCATGCGGATAAGATCATCTACGAAAATGCCGGCAGCATTTATTACACAGCGCCCCTTAAGAGTGAAAGTTGAGTGCCCCAGCATATCCTCTGCGATAACTCCGGTTATATTACCTCTGCCATCTTTTGCAAGTTCTGAAACACGGCAGTAGTTAATAACTGTTGCACCATATTCCGTTGCAGTCTGCATAAGGTTAACAGCAAGGCGGGAATCATCGAACTGACCATCGTAATAGATCACACCGCCTCTCAGACCTTCCTGAGTTATTCCGGGAATATTTCTTATAACATCCTTTTTACTCATCGGCAATGACCGGCCGAATGACATTGATCCCGACAGCAGATCATAGAAAGTGAGCCCGATAGTATAGAAAGCCCTTTCCCACCATTTGTAGTTACCAATAATAAAACGCTGGCTTTTCACAAGATGGGGAGCATTCTTTCTGAGATATCCCCTTTCCCTGAGAGCTTCACGGACAAGCGCAACATCCCCTTTCTGGAGATATCGAACGCCGCCATGAACAAGCTTTGTGCTCCTGCTTGAGGTTGCCTTGGCAAAATCTGATTGCTCAAGGAGTAAGGTCCGGAATCCCCTGCTGGCTGCATCAACAGCTATACCCAGACCTGTTGCTCCTCCGCCTGCAATAATAAAATCCCAGTCCTGATGAGGACTTTTAACCTGGCTTATAAATTCTTCCCTGTTAAGATCAGTTGTAACTTTATTTGAATTCATTGGCACTGTAATCAATCAAAATTTCAAGGCGCAAATGTAATCACTGTTTTTAAAGATACTCATCAAATCTGTAAAGAATTATTACCCCGAAATCCCTGATACAAATAAAATAAGCTGAGAACTGCCAATCAACTACAATTTGACAATTATCAATAAAACGATTACCCGTAATTCCAAATAATACATAAAAAATAAAGCAAGATGACAGCAGGGGCACTCGATTAATTCCCGATTCTCTTTCTTATACCGCTACGATCTACCCTGAAGAACCTGTTGTTTTTTATAAGCAGGAGCTCTCCGGGAAGATCGTTCATTATACCGGCATCAACACCGAATATCTTATTTTGGTTTAATGTCCTGATATAAGTACCGGTAGTATGTCCTACAACAATATTCTTTACATCATAAAATTCCAGGATCCGGTTTAGATCCATTTCATCAATACCCTTTTCGGTAAAATATCCTCTGTACCATAAGGGACCATCATCACCAGTAAGCAGATCAAGATTTTCATACCTGGCTGAATCAACAAGATACCTGCCAGTAAGATGCCTGTAAAATGCTTTATTGATATCCTTAACTTTTAAGCCTCTTTCAACAACATCAATTGAGACGCCACCATGGATGAACAGAATATCATTGATTTTTATTGCTGCAGGCCGGGTGCGTATCCACCTCCCCAACACACTGTTATAAGAAAATAATCCCGAATAGCTGATCCCTGTCAACTTTTCAGTTAAGGTGTATTTCTTATTTATATATCTGAGATCACCATTGAGAACCATTAGCTCATGATTGCCAAGAAGTACATGAACCTTCCCTCCTTCTCTTCGGGCTTGTTTCTCCAGATCAAACACATGCCACAGAATATCTGTTACATTTGCCCCCCTGTCAAAAATATCTCCAAGCACAACAAGATGTCCTTTGCCAAAATTCCATCTTTGATTTTCATCTATTATTCCGGCCCCCTGAAGCAAACTGAAATATGTATCAATCTTCCCATGAATATCGCTTATTACACATATACTGTCGGCTCTTCTGAACTTCTGCCTGAAATCAGCAGTTAAGCTGAAAGTGTTGTACAGGTCCTTATAACCAAAGTTAAAACCAAAAAGAGATTTTATATCCTCATAATTACCGGGCAGAATTATTTCTTCCTTAAGAGCATTATTTTCAATCCAGAGAGCTGTAAGTGTATTATAAAAAGAGAATAAATATGGACCATCATCTAACGACCGCTGAGAGTCAGACAGCGGCTGACTCAAAACATTAGTGCTGAATACAAATGCTATTATCACTATAATGCACTGATGCCTTTTCATAAACCTGATATTAATGGCAGATTCTATTCCTCTCCTGAAATATAACCAATTTATTCATAATATAAATAAACAATTTACCGGAAGAATGGTTTATAATTTAATATATTTGGTATGAAGGAGTAAAAGGGAAAAAGTATGACAATATGAAAAAGACTCTGTTGCTTTTCCTTATTATGCAGGGGTTTATAATTGCTCCTTTAATGAGCCAGAATACCCCTGCGGACTCTTCTTATTCCGTAACAGACACTTTACCTGATGATTACAATCTTTTTTCAAGGAATGAAGTGGTGGATATATCACTTAGTTTCGACATCAGGGACTACAAGAGAAAGAGATCAGATGAGGAATACCTTGATGCAGTGCTGACCTACTATAGAGGAATTAATGATTCTCTTACAAAACATATTAAAGTAAGATCGCGTGGCAAGTTCAGGCGTGATTATTGTGACCTCCCTCCCCTGATGCTCAACTTCAGGTTAAAGGATACAATCGGCAGAGAGTTCAGAAAGATAGACAAGCTTAAAATGGTCTCAGTCTGCAAGAAAGGTCAGGAGGACTACCTCCTGAGAGAATATCTTGTATATAAGCTCTATAATGTCCTGACAGATACCAGTTTCAAAGTCAGACTATTCAGGATCAATTACATCAATACAGGTGCAAAAAATAAAAGCATCAGGGAATTCGCATTTGCAATTGAACCTCTTGATCTGTTAACAAAACGAATTAATGCTTATGAAGTCAAATCAACAAAGCTGAGCAAGAAAATTATCAGGCCGGAGATACTCGACAGAGTCGCTATCTTTAATTATATGATAGGGAACGGCGACTGGGCTGTTGGCAACCAGCATAATATTGAGGTACTTCATATTGCTGCGTCCGACAGACCTGATCTTGGAATAGCCGTCCCCTACGATTTTGACTATTCAGGTATAGTAAATTCAGATTATGCTGTTCCCGGAGATAATCTTGACGTTAAATCGGTTCGGGAGCGTGTTTACCTTGGCCTGTGCAGAGATAAACAGGTTTTTGAAGAAGCCCTGAAAGAATTTTCCGACAAGAAAGATGAGTTCTATAAAGTTATCCTTGATTTTCCCTACTTAAAGGAGAGATCAAAAAAAGATATGATTAAGTATCTTGACAGTTTTTATACCCAGTTCGACAAACGTAATTCTATTGTAAATAACCTTCTCTTTGATTGCAGGCGGTATAGTCAATAATAAATTTTAAAAATATGTCAATCACAGATTTAGCATTACAGGATTCCCTCCAGAGCATTTTAATAAGGTTCCTTGTTAATCTTTTCGTCATCTTTATCCTTATAAGGCTCATTTATTATCGTTTCTCACGAAAAGAGGAGAATATGTTCTCTTTTTTCCTCATGGGTGTCATGATCTTCCTCATGGTTTCCCTGCTTGAGAAGGTTGATGTTCAGATCGGAATGGCTCTCGGCCTCTTCGCCCTTTTCGCTATAATCCGATTCCGGACAATGAATATGTCGGCCAAGGATATGACATATTTCTTTACAACCATAGGTGTCTCAATAATTAATTCCCAGGCCAATCTTGAACCTCCAGTGATTGGAGCCCTTATTGTTAATGCAATAATACTAGCCACAGCCCTGATACTTGAATTATATCTCCAGGGAAAAATTATGAACTCGTTCAGTCTTAGTTATGCAAACATAAAACTGCTTGGACCCGGGAGCAGGAAAGAACTACTCCAGGAACTGTCCCTGCAGACAGGCTATAAAATCCTTAAAGTAAAGGTCGAAAAGATTAACATTGAGAAAGGCAACGCTGAATTAACTGTATTTTTCACGGAGACTGTTAAATAAACTGATCGCCGGAACTTATTGTAAATAAATCTATTATAGAGATCCAATAGCTTCCTTAATTATTCCCGCTGACCGCCCGAGCAGTTTCATTTCATCATCCGAAAGAGGACCATTAATAACCCTTGTAACACCGGTATCCGTAACAATCGAAGGTACGCTGAGGCATACATCCCTTAATCCGAACTCTCCTTTAAGCATAACCGAAACTGTCATAACGCTGTTCTGCTTTCGCAATACTGCAGCAGTAATACGGACCATAGCCAGTCCGACAGCAAAATGAGTAGCACCCTTGGCATTTATTATATGGTAAGCTGATTCGCGTACCTGCTGCTCTATACTGGCCCTTTCGCTTTTCCAGTCAGAGCACTTTTTGCATACCGGGCAGTAAGAGTCAATTACCATTCCTGCCACATTTGTCATTGACCAGGCAGCGAACTCACTGTCGCCATGTTCTCCCAATATATAAGCATGCACATTATGAACATCAATCCCGCAATGCCTCGCAAGCAGATAGCGGAAACGCGCACTGTCAAGCACTGTTCCCGATCCTATCACCCTGCCCCTCTCCCATCCTGAACTCTTTAGGGCTACCCAGGTCATCACATCAACCGGATTGCTTACAATAAGCATAACCCCTAAGGATCCCTGTCTGCTTACTTCCCCTGCAATGCTTCCAACAATATCTGCATTCTTCTTCAGAAGCTGAAGACGCGTCTCCCCCGGCTTCTGTGCACTTCCTGCAGTTATGACTATCAGCTGAGCATCAGCATAGTCTGAGTTGCTTCCCTCCCTGATGCTTACAGTAGGCACAAATGCTTCCCCATGAACAAGATCAAGGACCTGCCCCCTGACAAGATCCTCATTCCTGTCAATAATAACTATCTCATCAGCCAGCCCGCTCTGTGATAATGCATACGCATATGTCGATCCGACAAGACCGGCTCCGACAATAACTACTTTTCGTTTCTGCTGATTATGAAGAAGTTTATCCATATTATGAAAATTGATCATTCAGAATATCAGCATAACAACTCATTCTCAATTAAGTTCACTATGAAGAATATGGATTTAAGCTACCCCTCCACCTTAACAGAAAAAACTATCTTTGTAATTAATTTAACAGGGAGATAAGCAATCAAAAAATCATTCGAGGAAAAAGGCTGGCTGAAACTTGACAATGCTGCGAAGCTATTCCCGGCTGTAATGTCCGATGACCTGACATCCGTTTTCAGGATAATGGTTACACTGAAAGATCCTGTCAGGTATCAGGCTCTGAAAGAAGCAGTAGAGATAACCTCCAACAGATTCCCCTACTTCAATGTTTCCCTTGGGAGCGGACTTTTCTGGCATTTCCTTGAGTCAAACAATCGTTTGCCCAACATAGTTGCCGACGACGAAATTCCATGCAAGGCATTCGCCGTAAACAGAAACAATGAACCCTTGTACAGGATCCTGGCAAGAGCGAACCGTATCTCGGTTGAATTCCTGCATGTCCTCACCGACGGGTCAGGCGCACTTGAATATCTGAAATCATTGCTTTATACTTATCTGACCCTTACAGGAAAAAACCCGGGCCAGCCTGGGAATATTATATTGCCTGAGACACCCGTATCTGATGAGGAATTCGAAGACGGGTATAAACGATATTTCAATAAACTGCCTCCGCCGGCAAAACTGATGAAGGCTTGGCATATCCCTTTCAGGCTGAATAAGAGACCACGGCTGAGAGTGATCCGTGCAGAGGCAGGCATCAGGGAGCTCCTTGAAACAGCGAGAACACATAAAGTTTCATTAACAGAATATTTTGTCTCTGTCTATCTGCTATCCCTTTATGAGATATATACGGCCACTGCCGGCAGGTCAGGGAAAAAGCCAGACAGTGCCCTGAGGATTGAGGTACCTGTCAATATGAGAAATAAGCTTCCGAGCCGTACAATGCGAAATTTTTCATTGTTTGTTTTGCCTGAAATTGATCTCCGTCTTGGTGAATATACTTTTGAAGAGATACTTCAGTCAGTCCACCACCAGCTTCAGATAAGCACCGACCTGAAGCAGATATCACGGTTTCTCTCATCTAATGTCAGCTACGAAAAACTCTTTTTCGTCAGGATACTTCCTTTGTTCATAAAGAAAATGGGTATTGCTGCCGTCTACAGGGGACTGGCATCAAAGCGTTGGACAGGTATAGTTACAAATCTTGGACAGGTAAGCCTGCCTGATGAGATGGCAGCTCATGTGGAAGCTTTTGAGATAATACCTCCCCCTCCCAACCCAAAAGTGAAGGTAAGTTGCGGACTAACCTCATACAATGATAAGATAAGGATATGTTTCAGTAATATAACCCGATCCAAGGAACTTGAAAGGCAAATATTCAGGCACCTTACTGATGCCGGTATACATATTAAAATATTAAATTAAACCTAAATAAATACAAATGTTTATATGTATTAATTGCGGGGTTGAACTTGATGAAAATTTTAAGGAATGTCCTCTTTGCGGAAGAGATCCTCGTTCTGAACAGGAGAAGAAAGATCAACAAACAGAGCAGGGCAAAGCTGCTTTTCACAATCCGGGAACAGAGAACCGGAAATATCTCTGGGAACTGAGCGGAATAATTACTTTCTCAGGAATAGTTATTTGCACAATTGTCGATCTGCTAACAGTAAAAGGCCTTTCATGGTCACTCCTTTCAGATGTATCATTGCTGGCTGTATGGACAATCATAACTTTGTTCCATTATTTTTACAGGCAGCCGTTCATACTTGTCCCCGGGCTTCTGTTATCCCTGCTTGGATTCCTTTTCCTGACAGATCGCTTTGCCCCCGGCATCAGGTGGTTCTTTCCGGTTGCATTACCTGTTACAATTGCCCTGGCTTTTTCGGTTGCGATTATAATTGCCCTCTATAAAGTATGTAATTTCAAGGGATTGAACATAATTGCCTCGGGATTTCTTGTGCTATCGGGATTCTGCATAATCACTGAGATAGTCCTTGATAGATTCTTCAGTGCGAATGTCGATCTCCGGTGGTCGCTTATTACAGCGGTTTCAACCCTTCCCTTTGCTTCGGTGCTGTTTTTCTACCATTACAGGCTTAAAAAAGGGAAGCAGCTCGACAGTTTTTTTCAT
>CAYNRI010000109.1:0-8659 GCA_964399575.1 uncultured Rikenellaceae bacterium | reverse complement strand
ACCCCCAACCTTCTGATCCGTAGTCAGATGCTCTATTCAGTTAAGCTACGGGACCGTTTTAATGTGTGCAAAGATAATAAATTTAACATTTGATAGTGCCTAAAGTGCCTGGAGTTATCTTAACTTTAAGTACTCTAAACTCCAGGCACTCCAAACTTTCTTTTTGTCTTAATAATGGTTACTTTTATTTCCGGATTCCGTAATAATTTTCGGTTCTGTAATTCGTTGATATTAAGATGTAAATTATAATCCATGAAAAAGATACCCGGTATTATTTTAAAATCTGTTCTTGGTCTGATACTTGTTTTACTTTTAGTGCTGTTTACTGTTCCTGTTCTTTTTAAAGACAAGATAAAAACAAAGGTTGAACAAATAATCAACGAATCAGTAAATGCAAACGTAAGTTTCGGAGATTATAAGCTCGGGTTTTTCAGGAATTTCCCTGATCTTTCCTTTTCACTCAAAGAACTTACTGTTACAGGAATAGGTTCCTTTGAAAATGATACCCTGGCAAGCCTGAACTCACTCGACCTTGTTTTTAACCTCTCAAGTCTCTTCAAGAAATCGGGTTATGAAGTAAAATCTGTTATACTTGATAATGCAAAGATCAAAACGCTCGTACTTAAAGACGGGTCTGCCAACTATGACATTGTTAAAGATACCGGCGAAACTGAAACAACAGAGGAAAGCTCTGCCTCAGAAATGAAGATCCTCCTGAAAAAAGTCGGGATAATTAACAGCTCTGTCTCTTATGTTGATCTCAGCTCAGACATGGAGGCATCAGTAAATGATTTGAATTTCAATATGAAGGGTGACCTTACTGCCAGTACAACTGATCTTGAGATGTCTTTGAATTCGGGAGATGTTAATTTTATAATGGAAGGTGTCAGGTACCTGAATAAAGCTGTAGCCGATGCAAAGCTTAATCTTGATGCAAATCTGGATAGTATGTTATTCAGACTCCGTGATAATTATCTTACCCTGAACGATCTTAAACTAAATTTTGAAGGTAAGATTGCAATGCCAGGTGATGATATAGAAACTGACCTTAGATTCAAAACTGATCAGACTTCCTTTAAATCTCTGCTTTCTATGATTCCTGTAATTTATCTGACAGATTTCCAGGATCTTAATGCATCAGGTAATTTCACACTTGAAGGTTCAGCTGTAGGTATTTACAGCGATGCAGACAGCACGATGCCGGATATTTCCCTGAATCTGGCTGTAAACAACGGGATTATCAGTTACCCCGCTCTTCCGGAGAGGATCACAAATATAAATCTGAAAACTGATCTTTTCGTTGATGGCAGTGATCTTGATAAAACTACTGTTGACGTCAGTAATTTTCATATTGAACTTGCAGGTAATCCTTTCGATATGACCTTATATCTGCAGACTCCTATGAGTGATCCGGATTTCAGGGCCTCAATGCTGGGAAAGCTTGATCTTACTGCACTGTCAAAAGCCATTCCTCTTGACAGTATTGATATCGGAGGTCTTTTGGATATGTCGGTAAAGATGGCCGGCCGACTGTCGATGATCGAAAAGGAACAATATGATAAGTTCCAGGCTTCCGGAAGTCTTGCGATAAGTGAAATGAATGCAGCAATGACCGGATACCCCGCTGTGGCAATAAAGGAAGCCGGCTTCGAATTCACACCTGCTTATGCAGCTCTTACAAAAGCTGATCTGACAGTGGGAGAGAAGAGCGATTTCAGCATCTCCGGACGGCTTGAAAATTATATCCCCTATCTCTTTGGCGATGCCACCCTAAAAGGTAATCTTACTTTGCGTTCAAATACAACCGACGTAACAAATCTGCTTGCAGGTATGGCTGCAGATACAACCGAAGTAGAAGACACGACTTCATTGGCAGTGATCAGAATACCACAGAATATTGACTTCGATTTTAATGCCCTGATAAATAATCTGCTGTATGGTAAGATCAATGCCAAAAATGTAAAAGGACATATTTTAGTTAAAGATGGTGTCCTTACCCTGAGGGAAACAGGTATGAATATTCTTGGAGGAAGTATTGCGTTGAATGCAGATTATGATACCAGGGATTCTCTTAAACCCTTTGTCAAAGGTGATATGAGCCTTCAGAGTTTTGGCGTTAAGGATGCATTCAGCACCTTCAATACTATTCAGAAACTTGCACCGGCCGCAGCCGGGGTGGATGGAAAAGTAAATGCAAAGCTTAGTTTTCAGAGCCTTCTCGGAAGTGACATGATGCCTCTGCTCCAGACATTAACAGGTAGCGGCAAGCTTCAGTCGGACGAAGTAACTATTTTAACATCGGCTGCTTTCGACCAGATGAAGAACCTGCTTAAGCTTGGCGATAATTTTACGAATGTTTTTAAAGACCTGAATATCAGTTTTAACCTGAAAGACGGGAGAGTATATGTTAGTCCTTTTGATACGAAGGTGGGCAATATTAAAATGAACATAAGCGGAGATCAGGGTCTGGACCAGACAATGAATTATATTATTAAGACAGAGATCCCCAGATCAGAACTTGGTGGCTCTGTTAACACTCTTGTAAATAATCTCTCGGCCCAGGCCGCTGCTTTCGGTATTGCCCTTAAGCCTGCCGATATACTTAAAATAAATGTTAAAGTCGCAGGAGTATTCGGTAAACCAGTTGTTACACCCCTCTTCGGGTCAACTTCCGGAGAGGCTGCTACGGGTGCTGCTGCACCTGTAAAAGAAGTTGCTAAACAGGCAGTTGATAATGCAATCGACACCGGAAAGGATAAGCTCAGGAAGGAAGCAGAAGCTAAGGGTGATGAGCTTATAAGGGAAGCTGAACAACAGGGTAACAGACTACGTGAAGAAGCTGCCAGAGGCGCTGAGACTATACGGAAGGAAGCTGATGCCAGAGCTCAGAAACTTATAGATGATGCTTCTTCGAAAGGTGCTGTAGCTAAGCTTGCTGCCCAGAAAGCAGCTGACACTCTCAGAAAAGAAGCTGAAAAGCGGGCTTCGCAACTGGAACAGGAAGCCGATGCAAAAGCAAACAAACTGCTCGAAGAAGCCAAAGCCAAAAAAGAAGATCTTCTCAACAAGATCTAAGACTCTAAGACTAGAAGACTAGAAGACTAGGAGACTCTAAGACTAGAAGACTATGAGACTAAAAAAGCCATCTCCCGATGGCCTTTTTTTTAGAATTTCTTTTCCTTTATTCTTGCTTTCTTTCCTGTAAGATCACGGAGGTAAAAGATCCTCGCTCTCCTGACCTTGCCATGTTTGTTAACTTCGATCTTATCGATGAAGGGAGATGCGACAGGGAAAATCCTCTCAACACCTATGTTCCCTGACATTTTTCTGACAGTGAAAGTTTCAGTGTGTGCACTGCCCGATCTTTGAAGAACAACGCCGCGGAACTGCTGTATCCTTTCCTTATTTCCTTCTATTATCTTATAGTGAACGGTAACTGTGTCTCCGGCTATGAATTTCGGAAATTCTTTCTTTACCGCTAATTCCTTCTCAACAACATTCATCAGGTTCATCTCAGTCAATATTTTGTGTCAATACTTTCAAAATCGGACGCAAAGGTATAAATAATATTTGAAATTTTACAATCTCGTTTAAAATGTTTGCTGAATGCTTGTAATCAATCATTAGTGAGCTGCTCCGGCCGGCATCAGAAGCTTATCGCCTGTATCCTGTATAACAGCTTTTTTCCATTTATCTGAATACCCGGGCTGCATTGGTGATTCCGGATAATCGTTTCTTGTTCGCGCAAATTTACCGTCTTTTTCTTTCTTTATATTCCCGTCGATATATTTTACAAGAAGATACTCGCTTAGTTTCTTCCATTCGCTGAATGTATTTTCAGCGGTCTTTAATGAGTACTCAGTGAGATAATCCCTGGCTTTCCAGACATCATTCTCATACAGTTTTACAGCTGCAGCGTCTGTTTTTTCTGTTTCAGCAATATATTTCAGTTCGAGCTCCTTCTGGATCTTAACAGCATCGGCTCCCATCATATCGTACCTTGAATAGCATAAATTGGCAACAAGGTTGAAAAGCCAGAAAGCTGATGTGGGTGAATATGTTGTCATATCTCCGTTGCCTGCCCTGAAGCATTCCGGAACAGCTGTGATACCGCAATAAATAGGATTAAATACTGTTGTTCCTGCATCGTCAACACCGAACCAGAATATCCCGCCAACAGGATCGGGCAGCCAGTTCCTTGATTCGGCGACAAATACGAAACCTGTCTGCTGTGTTGCTGTTGCCCTTTCATTAGTATATTCTGCTCCTTTTGGATCGTCAGATACTTTCCATGAAAGCGGGCGCCAGCGGTATGGTGATCCGAATGGTCCGGCCCCTGCATCAAGTCTCATGTCAAGTGGTGTCCCTTCAAGATGATCGCGCATGAAATTCATCATATCGTAATTTGAGATCTTCCTGTCCGGTTTGATCCATAAAGGCATCCGCCTGCTCAGGTCATGACCTGTGGCATAATTGTAATACTGGCCCATCTCATCACTTACAGCATTGAAGAAAGCCCATACACGTATCTCACAATATCTTGCACCGGAGAATGTTATCGGATTGTATGTGTCAGAAAAACTGAAATCCTGATCTGATCCTTCATACAATTTGTTTTCTCTTGCAACGTCAATAACATCAAAAGCGTAAACACATTCAACAATCGGGTCGGATATCCTTCGCAGATCCTTTGATGTGATTGACACACTATTCTTCTTTCCTGTTGCCAGAGGGAAAGTCTGGATCCTTGCCTGGTTGGCATGTGCCGAAATATATCCGTCCGGGATCAGCCTTGCTGCCCATACTGCACCCTTTTTCCCC
This sequence comes from uncultured Rikenellaceae bacterium, assembly GCA_964399575.1. Lineage (GTDB taxonomy): Bacteria > Bacteroidota > Bacteroidia > Bacteroidales > VadinHA17 > LD21. Next base: position 3,838 of record CAYNRI010000109.1, on the reverse strand, counting down.
GGACCTTTTCCGATAATCTCATATATCCAGACTTCATTTGGATCTGATATTGAGAATGATTCTCCTGAACTTGCATAGCCGTATTCCGAAACAAGATCAGACATAACCTTGATAGCTTCCCTTGCATTTCGGGCCCGCTGAAGAGTGATATAAATAAGACTACCGTAATCAATTATTCCTGTTGTGTCGATAAGGCTTTCTATTCCAGTGTATGTTGTTTCTCCGATTGCAAGTTGATGCTCATTCATATTGCCAATGACTGAATAAGTATGAGGTACCTGCTTTATTCTGCCCATGAATTTATGGGTATCCCATTCATACACGTCCATCATGGAACCAACAGGATAATCTCTTCCCGGCCAGTAATACAACTCGCCATAAAGGACGTGAGAATCGGCAGAATATGAGATCATTGTCGATCCTGTTACAGAGGCAGCCCTTGTGACAAGGAAGTTAGTGCAGGCCTGCGAGATGCGGTTTGAAAGCATACCTGTTATAACAGTCATTACTATTATTACTAAATATCTTTTCATAAAAGCATTAATGTATTAATTTGATAAAATATTATTTTACTGAATATTGCAAAGGTAAAAAGTCAAAGGATATTTCAAAGTGATATTATACCAATTTTACTATTTGTATGATACTGATAGATTAGTAGCTGATGTTTTGAGTACTTTAAGTACTAATTAGATTATCCTTTCAGCTCCATAATTTAAATTTTCTCACCTGCAATTACATTTACAGATTTTTCAGTATTATTGCGTAATACTAAACTTAAGATAATGAAACCTTCGATTTTAGTTCTTGCGGCTGGTATGGGAAGCCGGTATGGCGGTAACAAACAGCTTGATGAAGTTGGCCCTGCAGGTGAAACAATAATTGATTATTCGATCTATGATGCAATAAGGGCAGGATTTGGAAAGATTGTATTTGTTATAAGGCGTGACATAGAGGATCAGGTAAAAGAGCGATTCGTGGAAAAGCTGCGCGATAAGATCGAGGTTGATTATGTCTTTCAGGAGATCACAAACCTGCCCGAGGGTGTGAAGGTTTCTCCGGATAGGGCAAAGCCGTGGGGTACAAGCCATGCAATCCTTGTTACTGAAGGAAAGATAAAAGAACCTTTCGGAGTAATTAATGCTGATGATTATTATGGAGTTGAATCATTCAGGATTTTGTATGATTTTCTTACAAATGACAAGGATCCTGACTGTTACAGCATAGTTGGTTATAAGCTTGGCAATACTCTGTCAGATCACGGACATGTGAATCGGGGTATATGCAAAGTAGGACAGGACGGACTTCTGCAGCATATAGTTGAGACCAGGCAGATTGAGAAAATCAATGGTGGAGCTAAAGCTCCGGGACCTGACGGACAGGATCTGCTTTTTACAGCCAATGAGATAGTCTCAATGAACCTCTTCGGATTCAAACCATCATGCTATGAATATCTGGGGAAAGAATTCAGGGAATTCATTGATAATAAGGGTATGGATCTTAAGGCTGAACTTGATATCCCAACATCACTTGATAAGTTCGTGAAAAACGGAACAATACGGATCAAGGTTCTGATGAGCAATGAGAAATGGTTCGGAGTGACCTATCGTGAAGATAAACCGCATGTTGTTGAGAACATAAAGAAGAAGATTCGTCAGGGTATATACCCGGCGAGGATCTACTGAACGCCTACCATTTAAAACTTCCTGCGTAAATGCTCTTATTACCCCTGTTATCTGTAACAGTCAGTTCGAGCAAATGATCTGAATTCCTGGAAATTCTTTTCGGATCAAATTTATAGATCAGGACATTATTCTTCTGGTCATACTCGAACAAAGCCCATTTACCATCAACAGACGGTTCATATGTTTTAATACCTGAAAGATCATCAGTTATCCTGATCCTCAACTCAGATCGTCCTGTCAGATCAGATCCGGGTCTGAACCCGTTCACAGATATTACAGGAGGAACAGTATCAACAGTGACACAGAATTTTCCAAATACAGACGGCTCAGCAGTTAGGTACCCTTCATTCCATGAGCTGTTTAGTGCACTTTTTCTTTTCTGGTCATTGCTTAGCTGAACGATAAGCATTTTAGATTCTTTTCCGGCTGGTATCTGGGAGGGCTTTATTGATAATGTAAATGCCTTATGCAGTGGCGTATAAGAGTTATGAACAGAGTGAACATCTGAGTACATCCATGAAGAACCGGTTTCCCTTGTATACTCAAAGGCAATCGTATCATATATTGATCCTGACGGTATTAAAATATTAATATTCTCAGCCCTGAACCTGTTGGTTCTGTTGTAGGGCATTTTTAATTGGTTACTTTCATCCGGTGCTGAAATGTTTTTATCAGGGGTGTTGCTTTGCACATTGAATAAGAGGGTCGATTTGTTCCCGTGAGCATCAGCAAGAATAATTTCTATCCGGTGCTTCTTTCCATCGCTAAAATCATAAATTCCCCTGTCTGTTACATTTCTGTATACACTAAGCTTGTCATTGGGCAGAATATAGGCTTTTTCAATAAAGGAATTCTCCTTAATGTAAGTCTCATAATCGATATGGCTGTTTATGTATTTGCTTTCAGTGAATGAGAATTCATCCATTATATATTTAAAACGAGTTGCACTGTCAATTTTTAGCTCTATCGAATAGGCTGAGCATTTATTATAACTGTCGTTGAGCAGGTCAAATGACTTGATGCCAAAACCAGCCAGCCCGCTTATTGTGATCTCATTATCGGAAGGGATGTAGTAATTGCCGTTATCACCTGCTACATTTATCTTCCTGGCTTTGTTCTGTCCGTTTATGAGAGTATGCCTGTTTATCGGATAAATAGCCAGTCTTTCAATTACAGGTTCTATATTGTCACCTGCCCCGAATTCGAAATGAAGCGGATTAACTGGATTTTCAGAATCCGACTTTCGTATTTCATAGTGAAGATGCGGTCCCCCTGAACTACCCGAATTACCTGAATAAGCTATAAGGTCCCCCTGTTTTAATACGAATTTCTCTTTTGGCGGGAAAACTGTTACAGTAAAGCTTTTTTTTTCGTATTGCTGCTGCGTAATATATTCTTCAATTTCCGGTATGAACCTGTCAAGATGGCCATATACTGTTGAATAACCTGAAGGATGCCTCAGGTAAAGCGCTTTGCCAAATCCGCCCGGTGAAATGCTTATCCTGTAAACATAACCATCTGAAGCTGCAACTATTTCCTTTCCGGTAACACCCTGGGTCTTTATATCAAGTCCCGAGTGATAATGATCGCTTCTCAGTTCACCGAAGTTGGCTGACAGGGCAAGGGGTATTTTAACCGGTGAAATAAACTGTGTTCTGTCCTTTGAATCGTTGTTAAATATGCTGATTAATAATAGGCTTGTAATTAAGAAACGGCTAAGAATCATCAATATCATTTAAATTATTACTCATCTGCAAAACTATACTTCCCGCTCACATAGGCAAACTATTTAAGACATTTTTTTGAAAAATCACCAACAATGATTAACTTTGTAGAAAGATTCAGATTATGTCGGATCAGGTTTATGAAGAATTAATAATTCTGAACAGAAAGCTTGATGAATTGTTTAACAAATATAATGATCTTAAAACCGAATGTATGAATCTGAGATCCGTGAATGAAGCACAAAAAAATCAGCTTCAGGAGCGTGAGGCCAGGATTAAGGAATTGGAAAACAGATACGAAAGGGTTAAATTATCAGGAGCACTCTTGGGAGACGGGGAACATGCGGTGGAAGCAAGGAAGAAGGTGACAGAACTAGTGCGGGAAATTGACAGATGTGTTGCTCTTTTAAACAGATAAAATATACCAAT
>CAYNRI010000108.1:1694-8752 GCA_964399575.1 uncultured Rikenellaceae bacterium | reverse complement strand
ATACGTAAAAACCAGGGATTTAGTTTTCATGATTAGTCTGATAGTCTTCTAGTCTTAGAGTCTTCTAGTCTTAGAGTCTTCTAGTCTTAGAGTCTTCTAGTCTTAGAGTCGTAAAATCTGGTAAGGTTTTTATTTACAGCAGATTTCCATACTTCGTTCTGAACTCACCGCTCACCGCTCACCGCTCACAGCTCATTCGTCCCTCTTCAACCCTTCAACTCTTCAACCATTCAACTTTTCAACTTTTTTCACTGATCTATTCCCTATCTCCAAAAAAAAGTGTAACTTATGAATCTTGAACTAATTATATCCGGAATGCCTGAACTTCTATCGCAGGATCAGAAATTCATTCAGAAGCTTACCGATATTGTGCTGGCCAATCTCGCAAATGAGAATTTTGGAGTTAAGGATCTTGTAAGGGAGACAGGTTTCAGCCGTGTTACTATCCACAGGAAGTTAAGATCAGTAAAAAACCAGGATATAAGTCAGTTTATTAAAGAGATCCGTCTGCAGAAGGCTATGGAGATGCTTCAGAAGAATGAAGGTACGGCATCATCGATCGCTTTCAGAGTCGGTTTCGGAAGTGCAACTTATTTCAATAAGTGTTTTCACGCATACTTCGGATACCCGCCGGGAGAAATCAAAAAAAAGGAATCTGTAAAATCTGCCAGCAATAATTCAAAAGATTTATTTGCAGATAACCGGGATCAGAATGAAAAGGAACTAAGAAATGAAAGCGGGCATCTTAAAAAATTATTTCCCCTTAAAAGGAACTTCCTGGTTGCCTTGTCAGTCGTCTCGGTTCTGCTTGTTACATTTATATTATTCATCCTTCTTCCGGAAAAGACCAGTTCCGGTTCGGGACTCAGGAAATCCGGGAAATCAATTGTTGTACTCCCCTTCAGGTTTTTAAGTGAAGGATCTGAAAACCAGTATTTAGCTGATGGTATCATGGAAGATATCCTGAATTACCTGGCAAGGGAAAGCAGTTTGTCAGTCAGGTCACGGACCACATCCGAGCATTTCCGTGATAATAACATGACGTCGCCACAGATAGCAAAGCAGCTGGATGTAAGGTATTTTGTTGAAGGGAGCATTCTGAACCTTGAAGATAGGATAAGGGTCTTTATTCAGCTGATAGATGCCAGGAATGATGAGCATCTCATATCTGAAAAATTTGAGTGTGAGATGTCTGATATTATGGAGCTTTCGGAAAATATTGCAAAAACAATATCTGTTAAGCTTGAAGCTATTCTTTCAGAAGGGGAAGCCGGGATGATACAAAAGAAGCCAACAGACAAGCCCGAGGCCTATGATCTTTTTTTAAAAGCCAGGTTCCTTTTCCATGAAGCCAATGATGAACAACGTGTCGATATAAACAGGGAAGGGCTGCTTCTGAGTGCCCAGCTCTACGAAAAGGCGACTCTTCTTGACAGCACTTTTGCAGAAGCTTATGCCGGCCTTGCTAATGCCTGGTTTACGGTTTCGGCCTGGGGCTGGTATCAGCCATATTCTGATGGAATTAATAAAGCGAAGAAATACAGCCAGAAAGCCCTTGAACTCGATCCTGACTGTGCTGAAGCGCATCTTGTAAAAGGTGCTTACCTGATATGGCCTGAACGTCAATGGGAAGAAGGACGAAAAGAAATTCTGAGATCAATAGAGCTCAATCCAAACTCAGGATACGCACATCAGGCTTATGCGCAACTGTTGATGATCACAGGGCCGATTGAAGAAGCGCGCCTCCATATGGACCGGATCATGGAGATTGAACCATATTTCTGGGTAATGCATAATCTGAATGCATGGATATATTATTTCGAAGGGCGGCACAGGGAGGCTGTTGAGGCATGCCTTAGAGCAAGGGAACTTAAAGATGACTGGATATTAACAAAATGGTTATTGTTCATAAACTATGCAAAACTTGGCGATGGGGATAATGCTGTTAACGCAATGATTGACATAGCAGGATCGCACAAGGCGGGGAAGAAATTTGAAAGTGATATTCTGGATTTATATAATATAAGAGGGATAAACGGTCTCTTTGAATGGCTGACCGAAGTTAATATCAAGAGCCCAATACCTGTTGCAGGATTGAGCGGCGATAATTTTTTTGTTTCATGGTGGTATGCAATTCTTGGAGACAGGGAGAAATCCCTGCAGTTCCTTGAAAAAAATATGGGATCACAGTCCTGGAATTATACTTTCTTTAACCTGATATGTACCAATCCCGATTTCGATATCCTTCGCAATGATCCTCGATTTATAAGGATAGTTGATGAAATAGGCCTGACACCCTTTAATACCCGAAAGGCTAAATAAATCACAGTGTCTTTTACAGGTTATCACCTGAAAGAAGTGGCCTTCATTTTCCTGAAACATAATTTCAATTTTTCTTTCAAAATTTCAAGTTTTTGAAACATAGTTTCTATGTACAAGCCTGTTTTCAATTATAACTTTATTCAGGAAATGGTATGGATTCAAATATTTTCCTGACAATGAGAGAAATCACTGTAAGGCCATTTTTTGCTGTTCCAATCTAATCCCTGCTAATCATCATAAATCATCGGCGACGAAGATTAGTGGAGGTGGATATCTATTTAGTGAGAGGAATCTATACTGTTTATAGTGTTCTAAATGAAAATGAATATTATGATACCCAAATACTACTCTAAATTAGCAAATAGACGTTCAAAGAATGATAAAAAATCAAATAATTGATCATAATATGCGTAAAACAGTTAAATTAATTTATCTGGCTTCCATACTTATATTACTTAAGATCGATTGCTTCTCTCAATATTATATTAAATATATGGGAGATTCAATATCATTTGAAGTTGATTCTACCATTTTGTCTATCGACAATTTCGCAGGTCAAATTCACTGGGAAGTCAGCAAGGATTCATTAACATGGGAATTTGTCAATAACCCCAACGACACGCTTGTCGTCCGTATTGACAGTACTGCATTTTACAGGGCTGTGCTTACAGTTGATAATTGTAACCCTGTCAACTCGGATGTAGCTAAAGTTGGCTTTAAATCGATCATTGCAGAAGATAAGGTTATTGAAATTGATCCATCAGGAGGCGTATTTTTTATGCCTTCAGGTATAAAGATAATTGTCCCCCCGGGTGCTGTAATTGAAAAAACATTGTTATCTGTAGAAAAGTTGGACGAAGCCGGATCAGATTCGGTAATGCCTTTTTTAGCAAATACCGGTAAGATTTTCTGTGCAGGAATATATTGTGAACCGGCCGGGACCGAGTTTTATAAACCAATTAAGATCAATGTACCAGTTGAAAATTACATACACACTGATCTGCCTCGTGTTTACCTCTACCACTCACCTTCACAATCATGGAATAGATACACAGGCAATCTATTATGTTCTGAAGAGGAAAAATATATGGAGTATTCATTTACAATGCTCCAGTCAGCAAGAATATTACTGGAAAAAGATCTTTTAGGATCTGTTGTTTCAGGAAATAAATCAAAAAGCGAAGAAACTGATTGCAAAGAAGATGAAATTGAAATTATAACCAAATCATTCGATTATGCAGGCACTTATAATGCTGGTTGTTATGTTGTCAGTGATATTATCAAAGTTAAATTTTTGGATTGTGATGGCAAGCCAGAAGCAAGTGCCAGCGGAAGGGAGATAGGAAATGATTGTAACCCCCAAATAAGAAGTTCTTTTTCACGAATCTGTCTCAGAAAAGGGGAATCTGAAGATCTGACAATTACAGCTACTATTGGAGGTATCCCCTTAAAAGGCATGTATATTGTTATGGGCAGCCTAAATGAAGGCCTTTCAGTTTCACCCAGTTCGGATAACACTGATGGCTTAGGCTGTGCAACGTTTAAGGTAACCTGCAATGTAGATAATGTAGATGGGACCATTAAATATGATGTTGTGGGTAATTATTATCTCCTTGAAGTGCTTGCAGAAGGGGAGGATGAATGGGGAGTTACGAGAAAAGAATTTATCCAACGATATAAAAAAAGTTTAAATTATCAGGGGTCTGTTACAATTAAATGTTATGAACAAAAACTCACCTGGGTTGAATTGTTAGGGGCCAATATGAGAATGCTAAAAGGTGAAACAAAACAATTAACAATCCGTTTTTGGGATCAAATGAATCAGCAAATGGATTTAAACGAACCAGTAGAGTTTATTGTTAACTCTTATCCTTCACAAGGAGTAATAACAATCGATGAAAAAAATATAGTATCTGCCGTAAAACCGGGGGTGGCTGAAGTCAAAGTCAAAGTTGCGGGTTTTGAATCAAATACTATTCCTTTTTCAGTTGCTTACGAGGGTTCAATAATTCCTGATTCAAAAGTCATGGATCATAATTATTGGTGGTGGTGTGGATGCGAGTATGACTATATAAACCCACCATATAATTGGACATGGTATATAGTATCTTATTCAGCGAGTTATCACATCAAGTTCTGGTTAGATGAGAAAGATAAGGAACCAAATGGGGAGTTGACCGGACGTGAAATAATTGATTATCAAATTGAGAGCAACCGCTGCAGAGACGCCACATTCGTTATTCCTGTCTATAGTAAAGTTTTATATACTTATCCAGGAACAACTACAACACAGGAAATAATAGATGGTAATCAATTTCACATTGGATTTGATTACATAGGTCTGGGAGAAGATTTTTATGGACATTGTAAAATGATTAATCCTGAAGAAGTGGAAATAAGTGTTGCTTTTATGCCAGATGGCTGTATTGGATATATAGAATGCAGTGGAATCCTAAAATAATTCTCAGATTCAAGAAATATTGTATTAATTAATTGATTGTATGAAAACTCTGAAATTGCCATATTTTTTTACTTTAAGGGATATTCAATCCATTATTAGAGAGAATAATATACTACCTCATTATCTACTCAGAAGAAGGATTCTTACACTATTTATACTATTTACATTTATTATAGAAAATCCTCTCCGTTCCCAGGTAAAATCAGAATATGACCAAACAACGATATCTGGTAATCCAAAATACGAGAAACTATTTGATTTCGACGGTGTTAATGGAAAAAGTCCCAATAATATACTTATCGCAGGTAATCGTCTTTTTGGTACTTGTCCTTCAGGAGGAAAATATGATGGAGGTATTCTTTTTGTAATTAATATTGATGGAGCTAATTTTCAGAGGAGTAATTTAAGCAATCCATATGGATCTCATCCTACTTCTCTTGTTTTTTCAGGCGATGCTTTATATGGAGCTACAGCACGCGGAGGAGATTATGATGGCGGCGTTCTTTTTAAAATGGGTAACTACGGATACCAAATAATTCATCATTTTGAAGTTGATTATGCTGGTTTTCATAAAGGTATCCAGGTTCATCAAAATATGATTATTGGTATCTGTACCTCATTAGACACCGGTTTCATTTTTAGCATTAACATTGAAGGTTACGGTTATAAAAAATTAGCCTCACTTGACAGATTTCCTAAACCAGAATTACTGGTTTATGGAGATTATATATATGGAATTTCTCACGGGGAAGAGGGTATAGGCGGTTCTCCTGGATATTTTTATAAAATTAAAAATGATGGTACTGAATTCGATACGTTACATTATTTTGACAGTATGGAAAATGGAAAATTTCCAGTTTCAAATCTAGTCATGGCAGATGATACGATTTTTGGAACAACCAGGGAAGGAGGTATTTATAATTATGGGACTGTCTATAAAATAAGCAATGATGGGTCTGGATTTGAAATAGCAGGTAGCTATATTCCTGATGACCAATATGACTATTCTGGTTGCGATTTAAACCATCTTGTGCTTGCAGATACTTGTTTGTATGCTATAGATTTTAGTGGAGGTATTACTAATAAAGGGGCATTATCCAGTTTGAGCTATGCATCAGGATTAACGAAAATAATTGAATTTAAAAATGACAACGATGGTTTATATCCGGGTGAATTTGTAATTTATGATAATATTGTCTATGGCATTACGCAATATGGAGGAGAATATGGAAAAGGTGTAATCTATAAATATAACCTGGGGGGAATACTTGAATTGCCTCATGAATCATTAAAATCAATCAGATTATCAATAGAACCACCAGAAAAGATCTCTCTCAAAACCATTAAACAGGTTGAAGTCGAAAACGGAATTTATATTAACCTTGATACTACATTTTCAATTACCCCGCAGATACCCTTTGATCACACATGGAAAGTGAAATCAGGCAGCAGTTTTGAGATTGTAAATCCGGTTATTGAAATTACAGGTGACTGTACATTTTATTTATTTCTTACAACCAAAGAGGGTTGTTCATATAGCGACAGTGTTCTTGTTAATGTTAAACAATCTACCGGGATAGAAATGGAAAATATTAAAGAATCATGCATTATCTACCCGAATCCCAGTAATGGAAGTTTTACGATATCAATATCTTCGGGTTATGACAAATATTCATATGAACTAATTGATAATTCAGGTAGAATTGTTGATAATGGCAACATATTTTGCAGCTTTGATGATTGTACTCTTAATATCAAATTGAATACAAACATATCTGGTTTTTATACAATAGTGATCAAAAGGAAAGATTATATCATCTTCAGGCAGAGCATCATCATCTTATAATAATTGAATATTGGGTATCATTACCTTAACATTATTTTGATTTCTATAGTAATGACTGAATTATTTACCCTCTTCAAGAATGAAATACAAATATGAATTAGTATCCTCCCAAAAGAGTCATCCGTGAGCCTGCGGTGGGTTGAAGACTGAGCGATCTTCTTCTTTTGGAAGAGAATTAATGAAAGTTGAATATAAAAATAAGCATGAAATTGTGGATATTGGATTTTAATGCCTCCGGCATTGGTATCCCGATAACAAAACTCGAATTGGTTCAATTTTGATAGCCGCAATCCTGTAAATGGTAACAAACATGACAACCGCGGAGCCAAATTCAATAACGGCAGTCCCATCTGCGGTAACAGTTACAACAATATTGACAACCGCGGAGCCAAATTCAATAACGGCAGTCCCATCTGCGGTAACAGTTAC
>CAYNRI010000108.1:0-1594 GCA_964399575.1 uncultured Rikenellaceae bacterium | reverse complement strand
AACAATATTGACAACCGCGGAGCGGTTCAAAACCAATAACCGCAGTTTCATCTGCGGTAGAGTACGTACTTGAATATCAACCCCGGAGCGGGTTGAATAGGCTTAAGTAAAAAGGTATTCATCTTTAAAATCAACAGAATGCTCTTTCAACAATTGAATTAATTCGTCTTTAAATGAATTAATGCTATGATGCTCACGCTGCCTCTCCACATACCTTATAAGGTTATCCTTTGCAGTTATATGATAAGTAAATGCGCTGTAACCAACCTGCCAACCCGGGAAACGCAGAAACTTATTCCTGTTTTCCAGTATCATCTTATGACTTGCCAGCTTTATATCTTTTACTGCCGAAGCAAGATCCACAGTCGGATGAAGGTGAGTGATTATATGAATGTGATTACTTGCTCCCCCAACTATATAGGAATGACAGGATTTATTCTTGAGAATCCCGGCAATATATCCGAAAAGGATATTCTCATTTTCAGTTGTTAAAAAAGGTAAATGGTCTTTGCTTCCAAATACCACCTGATAAAGAATCTGGGTGAAGGTTGACATAATTATTCCATTTTGCAGCTATGACAAATTTAATAACTGGGGATAAATAATACAATTACTATTGCTAAAAAAATTAATCCCTAAAAATCTCCTACAAACAGATATATAATTATTATTCAACCCACTCCGGGGTTGACATTGGATGGGGCTATTTTACCCCGGATGGGACCGGGGTTATTGGATTTTAATGCCTCCGGCATTGGTATCACGATAACAAAACTCGAATTGGTTCAATTTTGATAGCCGCAATCCTGTAAATGGTAACAAAGATAACAACATGACAACTGCGGAGCAAAATTCAATAACCGCAGTCCCATCTGCAGTAACAGATACAACAATATTAACAACCGCGTAGTAAAATTCAATAATTGCAGTCCTATCTGCTGTAACAGATACATCAATATTAACAACCGCGTAGCAAAATTCAATAACGGCAGTTCCATCTGCGGTAAGAGATACAACAATATTAACAACCGTGGAGCAAAATTCAATAACAGCAGGCCTATCTGCTGTAACAGATGCAACAAAATTAACAACCGCGGAGCGGTTCAAACCCAATAACCGCAGTTTAATCTCCGGTAGCATACTTACTGGAATATCAACCCCGGAGCGGGTTGAATAGGTTTAAACAAAAAGGTATTCATCCTTATAATCAATAGAATTCTCTGGAATTATAGAAATCGGATACCGATATTTACTTCTGATCGACCCCGGGTTATAGATTAATCTGCCCCTGGAGCGGAACTTAATCTTTATACAAATTTTTCTTTTTTTCTCTTCCATAAGAGAGAGACTACTCCTTACTCCCCCTTCGTCGGCTTATCATTAATGATTACTTTGAATTTTCATTAGTAGGAAATTCCGATCCGTGTGTTGAAAGGAGAAATATTCCTATTCTGTTGATGAGATCCCTCACTCGTCAATCCTTCGTAAACCCTCAGGATTGACCCGATCGTATCGTTTAGTTTCTCAATTCCGATCTTAAACTACTACCCTCTTTCAGACCATTGGTTTTCAAATATAAGTTATCTTTTATAAT
>CAYNRI010000107.1:0-8891 GCA_964399575.1 uncultured Rikenellaceae bacterium | reverse complement strand
AGTAAATATAGATGTCACGCCCGGATCAAATCCGCAACCAAGTATAGCTGTTATTCCGGCTTTCTTATATTTTTCCCTGTAAGCCCATTGCCAGCTGTATTCATATTTTGCCTCATCCAACGGCTCATAGTTTGCAGTATCAAGGTATGAAACACCTGTTTCGAGACAAGCATCCATTATATTAAGATCCTGGTAAGGCAGAGCGACATTCACAACTATATCCGGTTTAAAAGATCTTATAAGCCTGACCAGATCAGGTACATTATCAGCATCAATCTGCGCTGTACTGACTCTGTCTTTTCCGACTTTCGCTGCTATTGAATCACATTTTGATTTTGTTCTGCTGGCCAGCAATATCTCGCTGAAAACCTCAGGCAATGAGGCCATTTTGTGGATCACAACGGTCCCCACACCACCAGCTCCGATTACCAGTACTTTTCCCATAGATAATAGTATTATAAAACTTGTTACGTTTAATTAATTTAAGATCAGGTCCGGATCAAAATGATCTTTTTCAAATCATTTCAAATATAAGACATAAAAATGACCATCCAAGTGATTTTTCTCATTCGCTGCCTTGCCATATATTTTTACTGACTGAAGGATTAAAGATTTTCGAATATCTTTGCATCTCCGGTTACGAGTATGAGACTAATAAATCCACTGGTAGTACTGAGGATCTTCAGCACAATCCTCTTCATAACTGCAATATTATTTCTTTTATGCCTGCCTGTGGCATATATTTATAATGAATCACCTTTCCCTTTTCTCTGGCCCGCTATTATTTCGGTCACTGCAGCTGCATTCCTGTTTATAGTCACAAAAAAAGCCGGTGTAGGAAAGATAACAAGCCGGGAAGGTTTCCTGTCTGTGTCACTGTCATGGATACTGCTGTCTGCCTTAGGTACCCTTCCATTTATATTTAGCGGAACTGTTGATTCATTCATTGATGCGTTCTTTGAGTCAGCATCAGGATTCACCACAACGGGCTCAACAATATTTGATAACGTGGAGATTCTGCCACGTACTATACTGTTCTGGCGAAGCCTTACACACTGGATCGGAGGCCTGGGGATAATAGTTCTTGTAATAATCATACTCCCTTCTTTGAAAATTACAGCACAGCAATTATTCAGCATGGAATCTTCCCTTAAGGAGAAAATAATGCCAAAGACCAAAGCGATAGGGTTCCGTCTTCTCTTTATCTATCTGGGACTTACAATTGCTGAAATTATTTTGCTGAGCCTGGGCGACATGAATCTGTTCGATAGCATCTGCCATACTTTTGCGACAGTTGCCACAGGTGGATTTTCTACAAAGAATGCCAGCTTATCAGCATTTTCACCTTACTCACAATATGTAGTTGCTTTATTCATGTTTCTGGCAGGCGTGAGTTTTGTAATCTATTATTATTTGATCAAGTTCAAATTCAGGAAAATCCTGAGTAATGAAGAATTATGGTTTTATATGGTTGTAATTTTACTTTCCGGCTTAACAGTGGGTATAATACTTTCAACAGGGACCACTGAGTTAACCGAAACGGCTTTCAGACATGGTTTCTTCCAGGTAATATCAATTACAACAACTACAGGTTTCACAACTACTGATTATCTAAACTGGCCTCATTCAGCGAGTATTATAATATTCATCCTGCTTTTTGCCGGGGCAAGTACAGGATCGACTACCGGAGGTATAAAAATGGCAAGACATCTCATATTAGTTAAAAATGTAAGAGGAATTTTCAGAAAGCTCATCCATCCGAGTTCAATTAATCAGATAAAACTGAATGGCAATCCTATCCCCGAGAAAACCAATATTTCAATTATCTCATTTGTTGTCCTTTATCTCTTTATTTTTGTAATCGGATCCATCCTGATTGTTTTTGCCGGTTCTGATCCATTATCGTCAGCCAGTGCAACAATAGCCTCATTAGGTAATATAGGTCCAGGATTCGGATCAATAGGCCCTATGTACAATTTTTCGCACATGAACGGCTTCAGCAAGATTGTCTTCAGTATTCTGATGATAATTGGAAGGCTTGAGATCAATACCCTTTTTATCCTTTTCGGAAGATCATTCTGGAGCTTATAAATCAGTTACGGGATCAAAGAGAGGATGCTGACAAATGATTTCTCACTTCTTCGAGAATTTCAGGAGTCCCCACATTTGCCCAATAACCGGTGTCATCACGAAATGTGAATATTTTATGATCTGAAGCAAGCTGAAGATAGAGTGATGTCATTGTATAAACACCCTCTGTCATAAAGTTGAAAATTTCCGGTTCAATTATATGCATGCTTGAAAAAGCTATCTCGGAGAGCTTTTCGTTCATGCTGCAACAGATTATCCTCTCTCCGGATGATCTGTTGCACCAACCGCTCAGCAATCCCTTGTTGTCAACCAAAAAGAACCTGAGTCCTTCACGCTGTCGTACTGCCAGGGTAGCAAGACCTTTTTTTTCAATATGATAATTGAATAATAATTTCAGATCAAAATCAGTGATAATATCAGCATTATAAAGCAAAAAGGGATCATTGTCAAAGAAATACCTTGCTTTATACAGTCCTCCGCCTGTCTCCAGGAGCTTCTCACGCTCATCTGAGACAGTTATTCTGAAACCGTCAATTCTCATCCGTTCAATCTCTTCCTCAACAAGATCTGCAAAATGATGAACGTTTATTATGATATCATCAAATCCTGCAGAAGAACATTTTTCAACAGCTCTGCGCAGGAGACTCTTCCCATTTATGTCCAAAAGGACTTTTGGGATTTTTCGGGATAGATCTCCAAGTCTTGTTCCCTTGCCCGCCGCCATTATCATTGCTTTCATCTTTCTTCTTTCATTAATCCTGATGATAGATCACGATAGATAACGGAATCAGGTATTGACCTAATCGTTTTATATAATTCAGGCAGAACAAGATGATTTTCAGCTTCATTAATTATTTCCAGCAATAATCCCACCCCCGGCACAAGACTTTCAGTAAATGTCGGTTTATGCTCATACAAGCCCCTGAAGCCAAAAGCTCCCAGCGCCTGCATAAGACGGATCATGCAGAAGCCATTGTAATATTTTCTGAACAGGTCAGGATCCTCTTCTGTGGATGAACAAAAGTTCTTAATATAATACTTCAGGAATGACTCCCTTTCAGGGGGCTGTATCTGAATTTTTGCATCGTACAATAAAGAGGCCAGATCATACTGAGCCGCTCCTCTCCTTCCACCCTGATAATCAATGAACCAGGGTTCTTCATCAACTATCATTATATTGGCAGTCTGGAAATCACGGTAAAGAAAATAATCCTGACCGGGAATGAGAAGGTAATCAGCAAGGGAAATGAAGTCATGTTCAAGAAGCTGCTCGTTGAAAGGAACAGCCAACAATTTGAGCAACATATACTTAAAATAATTCATATCCCAAACCATCGACTGCCGGTCAAAGCTTCGGTGAGGATAGCACAATCCCATATCCAGATCTTTTATGCCTCTTGTCTGGAAAAGGAGAAGAGAATCCAGCACCTTATAATATAAGTTTTTTGTCTCCTTATCGAAAGCTTTCCTACCCCGTTTCCTTTTCAGCCAGGTATAAAGATTAGTATCTCCAAGGTCCTGCTGAAAATAAACGTTTTCATCACGGAGATATCCGAAAAGTTCAGGTACTTTGAGTCCTGCCAGCCTGAAGTGCCTTGTGAAACCCACAAAGGCATCATTCTCCTCACGGACAGGATTATAGGCTCCAATAACACTATCATTAGCTGAAGTTATCCTGAAATACTGCCTGTCAGATCCGGATCCGGGCAATGAAGCAATTTCGATATCGGCATTTCCAAAATACTTACAATAACATTTCTTTATAAGACCTTGAACATCTACCATTTTTTAAAAATATACGTGCAAAAATAACAATTTAACCGGTCTGCCGGTCTGGCAGAAAAAATTCTTACTTTTAGACCCGTAATGCAAATTATTAAAGAAATGTATTTAAGAAGATCAGCTGCTTTACTTCTTTATCTTACAATATGCCAGTTTTCGGCAAATGCTCAAAAAATTGATCCTCCTTTTCTTCAGTATATTAATCATCCCTGGGTTGATTCTTTAATTAACACTCTTACAACCGATCAGAAAATTGCCCAGTCAATCTGGATCCCGGCCTGGTCAGACAGGGATTCTTCACATCTTAAATCTGTATCTGAAACTATCAGCAAATATGGGATCGGGGGTCTTATTTTCTTTCAGGGAAGTGCTGAGAAACAGGCAGATCTGATAAATCATTATCAGAAGATCTCAAAAGTACCGCTGATAACTGCCATGGATGCTGAATGGGGTGTTGGAATGAGGCTTGATAAAGCAGAGAAATTTCCGTTTCAGCTCACACTTGGTGCAATAAGGAACGACTCCCTCATATACCAGTTTGGAGAAAAAGTAGCAGAGCAATGCAGACGAACCGGGATCAACATCAACCTTGCTCCCGTCGCTGACATAAATAACAATCCTGATAATCCTGTTATCAATTACAGGTCTTTCGGGGAAAGCAGGGAAAATGTTACTTCCAAGGCTGCCATTTACATGAAAGCTCTGCAGGAAAATCGCATTATGGCTACAGTGAAGCATTTCCCCGGTCATGGAGATACAGATGTAGATTCGCATTCCGATCTTCCGGTAATAAAACAATCAAGGGAACGACTTGATACACTCGAATTATATCCATTCAGAAGACTTATTGATGAGGGCGCAGGGATAATAATGACAGCTCATCTTAACCTTCCATCACTTGACAGTACTGAAAATATGCCTGCTTCCCTTTCACATCTTATAATTAAAAATTTATTGATAGATCAGCTTGGATTCCAAGGCCTTGTAATGACAGATGCAATGAACATGAAGGGTGTAACAAGGTACTTCAAACCCGGGGAAGCCGAGGCAATGGCATTCAGGGCAGGTAATGATATTATTGAGTATGTATCTGATATTGAAGCAACACTGTCAGAAATAAATAATGATCTGAAACTAAAAAGGATCTCCTTGGAAGAAATAGATCAGAAATGCCGGAAGATCCTGGCTCTAAAATACTGGGCCCATCTTGATAATCCACAGGTGATTGATACAACAGAAATCACAGAGGATATAAATTCAGGGAAGATCAGGGCTCTCATACATGATCTCTATGCTGCTTCTCTTACACTTCTCAGGAATGAAGAGAATATTCTGCCTCTTAAAAACCTCAGTGATCTTAAAATAGCGACTGTTGCAGTGAATAAGGATAAAGCCACTGTATTTCAGAAAAGAATCTCCGGATACAAGAACGCAGATAATTATTTCATCAATCCGCAGGGGAAAAATGAAATTGACAAGCTGATTGACAGACTGGCAGATTACGACCTTGTTATAGCAGGTATCTATGGTACCGATCAGCGGCCCGGCAGGAATTTCGGTCTGACTCCCGGACTGGAAGATCTGCTGGAGGATCTCGTTCTGAAAACCCCTTGCGTCATTACATGGTTTGGTAATCCTTATGCTTTGAACAAACTTGAATGTCTTAAGAATGCCGGGGGACTGATACTAACATACCAGGAAAATGAATATACTGAAGACCTTGCCGCACAACTGATATTTGGAGCGATCGGTGCCAAAGGGTCACTGCCAGTTACAATTAATGAGACCTGGCCTTATGATCATGGCCTCATTACACCGGGTAATATACGGTTGCAATACGGAGTGCCTGAGAATGCCGGGTTATCATCTGAATTTCTAAACGAAAAGATTGATTCTATCGTTAAGAAAGGCTTGGATTTAAAAGCTTTCCCGGGTTGTGAAGTGATGGCATCAAGAAAAGGAATTGTTATATTCCACCGGACATATGGATATCATACTTATGACAGTACAATTAAAGTAAGTGAAGATGACCTATACGACCTTGCTTCCCTTACAAAAATAGCGGCCACCACAGCCGGGCTGATGTTGCTGAACAGCGAAGGCAGGTTCATCCCTGAAGAAACTTTAGGACAATATTTACCTTATTTCAGGAATTCCGGTAAAGGCAAGCTTAAAATGACAGAGATCCTAGCTCATCAGGCCGGATTAGCAGCATGGATACCTTTCTGGGAGGCAACAGTAAAAAAAAACGGAAAATATAAAAACCGCCTCTACAGCACCTCTTTTTCAGAGAAATATCCGCTTGAAGTAGCTACTGGTCTCTTTATTAAGAAAGATTACAGTAGGAAAATAATCAGGGCAATTAGAAGATCCTCACTGGGAGAAAAGAAGTACCTCTATTCTGATCTCGGGTTTATTCTTTCTCCCTGTATAATTGAAATTCTTTCAGGTGAGAAATGGTCTGATTACATAGTAAAAAACATATACAGGAAATTAGGGGCTGACGATATATGTTTCAATCCCTATCTTACATACCCTCCTGACAGGATAATCCCTACGGAATACGATTCACTTTTTCGAAGGCAGTTATTGCATGGAACAGTGCATGATGAAGGCGCTGCTCTGCTTGGAGGAATTTCAGGCCATGCGGGACTTTTTGCAAGCGGGAACGACCTGATGAAGTTAATTGAGATGTACAGGAGAATGGGATCCTATGGCGGAGAACAGATAATCGATGAAGATGTGATAAGGAAGTATACGAGTGTCCAGTTCCCTGAAAATGACAACCGGAGAGGTCTCGGTTTTGACAAGCCCCTGCTTAATAATTATGAGGTTCTGCCGGAGAACAGTAATACTGCCAAAAGTTCATCAATGTCGAGTTTTGGACATGCGGGATACACAGGAACTTATGTTTGGGTCGATCCTGAGTTTGAACTAAGTTACATCTTTCTGAGCAACAGGGTCAATCCGACAAGGAATAATAATCTTATAACAGAATTGAATATCCGGACGAGTATTCTTCAGGTATTATATGATTCATTTGAAAATTAAAGTCCGGCCTCTGTTTATAACCTTCCTCGTTTGCGATATCTTTTCGACATCATGTCATCAGGATATTTAACAGAGAAACCTGCCCAGTATTCAGCAATAGAGCTTTTAATTTCCTTACGCAGTATCCAGAGGCCTATGAGGTTTGGCACAGTCATAAATGCAATAGTGATATATGAAAGCGACCATATTATAGTGGTATCAGTAAATGATGCTATAAAAAATGCAGCAACATAGATTATCCTGTAGTAGATAACGTATTTCGGACCGACAAGGAATGTGAGTGCACGGTCACCATAATAGGACCATGAGATGGCAGTTGAGAAAGCAAAAAGGAGGATTCCGATCGAGACAATATATCTACCCATTTTTCCGAGAATACTTCTTTCAAAAGCAACAGTTGTCAGAGGAGCGCTGTGAATCAATGATTTTCCTGCAACGTTTAAAGAAGCTGACTGAGGTTGCCATTTCCCTTCAATAACATCTATGGTACCGGAAAAAAGATTCCTGTTATTATAAAATGTAAAATCTTCAGCAAGTGATCTTGAACAGATCAGAGATACTGGTGTCATCATCTTACCATCTTCAATTTCAAGCTGTCCGTTAAACAATGGCAGAGCCTTTCCATTCCTGATGAAATCCACTACCAATTGTTTCTGATCCGGAATATTTTCATCATATACCTGATTGAGGAAAATCATATCTGCACTCTGGAACTTATTCTCTATTTTCTCAGTCCAGACACCGGAAGCAAGAATTGTCAACCCGGTCAGCATACAGATTATTATCGTGTCAATAAAAGGCTCAAGTATAGCAACCATTCCTTCCGACACGGGTTCAGGAGCCCTTGCAGCCGAGTGAGCTATCGGGGCAGATCCCTGTCCGGATTCGTTTGAAAAAAGGCCCCTGTTGACACCCCTGTTAATTGCAAAAGCAACAGAGGCTCCCATAAAACCCCCAATTGCAGCTGTCCCTGTAAAGACAGTAGAAACCACGGAGATAAGGGATGGAATTATATTTTCGTAATTGGTGATTATAACGAATATTGCGCCGAAAAAATAAAAAATTGCCATTCCTGGAGTCAGTTTTTCCGTAACCTTGGCAATACGCCTTATACCCCCGATAATTATCAGAGCCAGAAGTATCGAAAGAACGGCTCCGGTAATAACATGTCTGACACCAAATGTTGTAAAGATAGAATTTGATATACTGTTTATCTGAGGCAAACTTCCTGTACCGAAAGATGAAAGAACAGTTGCAGCAGCAAAAAAAGCTCCAATGACTGCTCCTGTCTTTATGACCTTTCCGCTCTTTGTAGTAATATTCAATCTCTTTCTCATGTAATACATCGGGCCTCCCGAGACACTCCCGTCCGGTAAAATATCACGGTATTTATGAGATATTGCTACCTCTGCGAATTTGGTACACATACCTATGGCTGCTGTCATGAGCATCCAGAAAAGTGCAGCCGGACCTCCAAGATGGATAGCCAGAGCAACTCCTGCAATATTTCCTGTGCCGACAGTACCTGACAATGCGGTTGCCAGAGCCTGAAAATGCGAAGTATCTCCAACATCAAGATGGTGATCATACTTACCCTTGAGAACAGCTATTGCATGCCTGAAATATCTGAACTGGGGAAAACGCAGATAAAATGTAAAGAAGATCCCCGTCCCCAGGAGCAGTATTACAAACCACGGATGCCCTGCAAGATAACCATCAAGCATCACAAGAAAATCATTTATCTTTTGCATAAGGAGATTTTTCAGGGTAAGTACTATCGCCTAAGGCAAATGTAATGATTTCCTAAAAAGGTCAAAATCTAAATAGAACAAAATAAGGATTGGAATTATTAAGACGTAACGACATCACGGTGTTAGGGCGTTACGGCGTTAGGGCATTGGGGCGTTAAGGTTGTATGGCTGTAAAGCCTTAATGCCGTAAAGCCTTAATGCCTTTACTCCCATCTG
>CAYNRI010000106.1:7666-8897 GCA_964399575.1 uncultured Rikenellaceae bacterium | reverse complement strand
TCTTTTGAATTGCCTATCATCAGCCCCGTTGATATTGTGGCTCCTGATCTTGAGATTCCGGGGATTACAGCAAGAGCCTGGGCTATACCAATAAGCAGAGCATCAAGGTAACCAATCTCCCGGTCTCTTTTTTTTATGAAATGAGCTAATGCAAGTAGTGTTGATGTAATAAGCAGCATAAAACCAACGAAAACAATATTCCCGCTGAACAACTTTTCTATCGGATCCTTTAAAAGAAGGCCGGCAATCCCGACAGGGATCATCGAAACAATTAATTTCAGGACATAAGATGTTTCGTCATTCATTTTAAACTTCAGTGTGCCGCTTAAAAGTTCTATTATCTCTTTCCAGAAAACAACTATTGTGCTAAGAACAGTTGCTCCATGAACTGCTATAGTAAAATAAAAATTTGCTTCCGGATCAATCCCGAATATCGATTTAGCTATTTCAAGGTGTCCCGAACTGCTGATGGGTAAAAATTCTGTAAGCCCCTGGATCAGTCCAAGAGCAATTGCTTCGAACCAGTTCATATATATAAGTTATGAGTGCCTGAAGTGCCTAAAGTACTTAGAGTTATTAGGTACTAAGTATGGCTTTTAAGACAGTTAAATAATTTTACTCTTCTTCTTTTGGTTTTTTCATTATTGCCCAGATCTCAAACACAAATCCTGCCAGAACTACAATCGGAGCAAGCGTTATTCTTCTGAAGCTGAATATTTTATCACTGAATTCATTTGGATCATCCGACCTGCCTCCCAGCATTAAAAGAAAGCCGGCGACTATTATTGCAAATCCGATAGCAAGAAGCTTATAATTTTCAGGGCCAAGAGCAAAATTCAGTTTCTGTTTTTCATCAGTTTTTTTTGCCATATTTTCAATAGTAAAGTTTATCTTCAGAAATACTTAAATACCTGTTAACTGATAACCATGTTGAAATAATATTTATCAGGATCCCGGTCAGGATTAATACAGCGCCCAGCAGGATCAGCAGTTCTGTATTCTCAAATGTAAACATCATAAAGAATTCTTTCTCTATAAGATATAACAGTGCCAGGAGAAGTACAATTGCTACAAGTGCTGCAAGGAAACCATGGAATGAACTCTGGACAATGAAAGGTTTCCTGATGAAAGCACGGGTCGCACCAACAAGCTGCATCGTACGGATAAGGAATCTTTTGGAATAGACTGAAAGACGTATTGTATTATTAATTATAGTCAGAGAAATAAGGAA
>CAYNRI010000106.1:0-7566 GCA_964399575.1 uncultured Rikenellaceae bacterium | reverse complement strand
TCTTCCTTCATGTTCTCTGCAGCCTCATCCTTGGAAATATACTCAGTCGATTTAACATAATGCTTAGCATCCAGATCTTTTTGTAACATCCTGATATCAGCCTCTTTGGTATCATCCTTTAACCACACTGAGAAAGAAAGGCTTTCCCTGAAGTAATCAGAAAGCTCTTTTGCATTAATAAGAACAAGACCCAGAATACCAAGGAGGAATAATACAAGCGAAACACTAACAACAAGAGTCAGGTATGAACTCCTTAGCTTCGCCTTTGATGCTGCGTTCCCGCTCCCGTTCATTTTAAACTGTATCCCTTTAATTGATTATATCGTTTGAAAATCAAACTGTAAACTTATACTGTATTTCTGTAACTTCTGACTCAGTGTCTATTTAACTTCCGTCATCCATCCGAAATCATCAGGTTCATCGCCATTCTGAATACCAATAAGCTTATTATAGAGCCTCATTGTTGTATCCCCCGGCTTACCGTCTTTACAGAATTCGTATGTGATATTTTTTTCAGGGTCAAATATCTTTCTTATCGGGCTTATTACTGCAGCAGTCCCGCAGGCACCTGCTTCAGAAAAAGTTGAAAGTTCCTCTACAGGGACACGTCTTCTTTCAGTCTTCATCCCCATTTTTTCTGCAAGTGAAATAAGGCTCATATTTGTAATAGACCTCAGGATGGACTCCGATTTCGGGGTCACATAAGTATCACCCTTTATTCCAAAGAAATTTGCAGGACCGCATTCATCAATATATTTTTTTTCTTTTGCGTCAAGGAAAATTGCTGTAGAATAACCACCTTCCTTTGCTGCAATCTGTGCACGAAGGCTTGCCGCATAATTACCGCCGACCTTATATATCCCTGTACCCAGAGGAGCCGCCCTGTCGACATCCCTGCAGATAAGCATATCGACCGGCTTTACTCCACCTTTAAAATAGGGTCCCACAGGTGTTACAAATACAATAAATGTATATTCAGATGAGGGCTTCACTCCTACTTCTGCTCCGCTGCCATACAAAAGAGGCCTGATATATAATGTCGCACCTGAACCATAGGGTGGAACAAATTTCTTATTAAGAGATACAGCCGTGAAGATGGCTTCTCTGAAAAGATCAACCGGAACGGGAGCCATCTTTATGCCCTCAGCCGAGAGCATAAGCCTTCTGGCATTCTCCTCCCAGCGGAACAGCCTGATTTTTCCATCCTTGCACATATAGGCCTTCAGGCCTTCAAAAGCTTCCTGACCGTAATGTAACCCTGAGGCGGCAATATGTATCTGGACATATTCTGAAGAGGAAACTTCTAGTTTACCCCATTTGCCATCTTTGTATTGGCAACGAACATTATAATCCGTTCTGATATAACCGAACGGCAAATTCTTCCAGTCTGGTGTTTCCATAAATATGTTATGTTATTTACGACGTAAAAGTACATTTTTAAAATATATTACATGCAGTTTAACCGATGAAACCCTTCTAAATTACGGCCCCGTCAAGAGATGCCAACTGGTCCTCAAGAGCTACGCTCCTGAGCAGTTTAGCTGTATTTGTAATAAATTCATGATCTATCAGCAATTTTCTCTGAAGCTCAAGCCATTCTTTTCTTTCATGAATTTTACCGTATTCAGCTTCCTCTTTATATAATTTATCTGTCAGCTTCATAAAGTCAACTCGCCCCAGATAATCATACCTTGCATCATGCAGTATATTATCTGAAGCTGTTCTCTGAACATTATTATATGAATTCTCTATCAACTCTTTTACCCCCCCAATAGTTGAAGGATCAAAACCATATTTCGGGAGGATCTCATCGACTGCAAGCAAAGAGGCACCCATAGGATTCCCGTAATCATAATCAGAAATGTAACCGGAAAAAAGAAATACTGATGCAAGTTTTATTGTAATAAACTCTTCTTCCGGAAGCTGCTCGGCATTACTTAATAATTCCGCCTGATTACTGATGCTCCTGACAAGAGATGAATTATGGAAGTACAGATTCGGTGGCGCCTCATTGTCAAACATTCTGGTTATCAGCTCTTCTATATCCTGAAGCTTAATAAGCTGAACTTTCAGTATGAATTTTTTATTTGGTTTCCCGTCTGAGTCTCTCAGCTCCGGCACAATACCATTTACAAAATACATATCAAGTTCTCCCTTGTATTTTACAGGCATCTTGCCCCTGTGCTCACATACAAAAAACTCCTTGACAAACTCATATGTAGTTCCCGAGATATTAATCTTACCGGGCTCTCCCGAAGACTCCATCCTGCTGGCTGTATTTACAGTATCTCCCCATATATCATACGAAAGTTTCTTGTGTCCTACAACACCCGCTATTATTGTTCCTGTGTGAATCCCGATCCGGATATCCCAGAATTTCATTCCTGCAACTATTGATGTTTCCTTCAGCTTCCCCATGTAGTCCTGCATCTCAAGCGCTGCAAGTATAACCTCAACAGGATTGGTCCTGTTCTTTTCAGGAATACCCCCGGCACACATGTAAGCATCACCAATCGTCTTAATCTTCTCTATCCCATACCGCTCTACAACAGAATCAAAATGGAAAAAGAATTTATCAAGCTCGTCAATAAGAACTTCAGGATTGGTCTCCTCAGCTATCTTTGTAAATCCCTGGATATCTGAGAATAAAACTGTAACAAAATTGTATTTTATTTTTGTCGCCTTCCCTGTTTCCATAATTTCACTTGCAGTATTCCTTGGAAGAACATTTGCAAGTAAATTTTCAGTCTTGTCTTTTTCAATTATAAGGTCCTCTGTTCTTTTGTTTATTATCTGCTCCAGCATATGCTGGGTCCTTGCAAACCTCAGCCTCAAAGTGGCATACAAAAACCAGAATATCAGAACAGCAAGAAGAAAGTATGAAATAATTGCGATTATTGATGAATACCACCTGGGCAGGACTTTAAAGACAAGAACCGATAATTCTCCGGCAGAGCTCTGCTGATCAGTATATCTGACCCTGAGATCATATTTGCCTGAAGGAAGGTTTGTATATTCCTTAAAACCGTATTTCGTCCATTCGGTCCATACCTCATCAAAACCATCCAGATAATACTGATATACAATCTCTTCATCCGGCACCAGCTCAAAAAGGAGGCTGCTGCATCTGCTGCTGAATACAAGCTCTCTTTCAGGAGATGTTATTACAGAATCATTATTAATTATTATACGGGTTATAACCGGCTCATAATCCTGAATTGCAGCAGCATTGAAACAAATGACTGACATCAGGATCAGGGTCAAGAAAAAATATCTGGATTTCCTTTTCAGATCTATCCTGAAAAACATATCTACGCAGAAATTAACATTATCAAAAGTAATACTAAATACAGACCGCCCCAAAGGAAATATCATTTTTAAGTATTTTTGTCTGAAATGATGATAATGAGTTATGAAGATTGTATTTGCGACAAATAACCCCAACAAGATAAAAGAGATCCGTGATATACTTGGCGACAGTTTTAAGCTCCTCAGCCTTCATGATCTTAAAATATATGAGGACATTCCGGAATATGAACCTACTCTGGAAGGCAATGCGATGCATAAGGCCCGTGTAGTAAACCGCATGCTTAATATGGATGTGTTTGCAGATGATACCGGCCTCGAGATTGAAGCACTAAATGGCTTGCCCGGAGTCCATTCAGCAAGGTTCGCCGGTGAAAATAAGGATTCCGGAGCCAATATAGAAAAAGCATTGTTGATGATGGGAGAATGCGAAAACAGGAATGCCAGATTCAGAACAGTAATAGCCCTTATATTTAATGGAAAGGAATACCTTTTTGAAGGTGTCGTGAATGGCCGGATCATAAATGAGAAGAGAGGCAATGAAGGTTTCGGATATGACCCGGTATTTATCCCCGAAGGTATGACAAGGACTTTTGCTGAAATGTCACTTGATGAAAAGAACAGGATATCCCATCGTGCCAGAGCTTTTGAAAAATTAAAAGAATTTCTGACCCGGTATAATCACAATAAAGACTCAGTTTAAGTGTTTTTTCACTGATGAGGAAACTATTTTCGCTTGCTTTTTTGCTTTCTGCCCTGATAACAACAAAGGGACAAACGCCTGTAGGTACCTGGAGCGATCATCTAAGGTATAACAGTTTCATTAATGTAGCAGCAGGTTCTGAAGAAATATTCGCTTCCACAGGATCATCATTAATCGTTTTCAATAAAGAATCTGCCCAGCTTAGAAAATTGTCAAGAATAAATGGCCTCACAGAAACGGGTATAAGCACAATTGCATGGTCTGAGGAATATAAAAGCCTTGTCATAGCATATTCAAGCACAAATATTGATTTAATAAGGGATTATACAATTTATAACATCCCTGATATAAGCCGGAAATATATAGCCGGAAGAAAAGAGATCAACAGGATAAGGATACACGGTAAATACGCTTACCTGGCCTGCAGTTTTGGAATAGTTGTCCTCGATATCCTCAATAAGGAGATCTACGACACATGGAAGCCTGGCACAGATTCTGAAAATGTTGCAGTATGGGATATCGCTTTTGGTAACGGTTCTGTATATGCTGCAACTGATAAGGGTGTATTCTTTGCAAACCCCGCTACCCCGGGATTATCATATTTCGGCAACTGGCAGAAAATCAATTCACTTCCTGAACCGAAGAAAAAATATTCAGGTGTTTTTTATGCTGGAAATAATCTCTATGCAAACTACTCCGGGCTGACAGGTGATTCAGTATTCGTAACCGGATCTGCCACTTCCCTGTTTAGTTATATTCCCGGTATTTTCAACAGATCTTTCGATCCCGGACCTGATGGTTTCATAGTCTCAGGCGGAATGGTAAGGTATTTTGATGAAAACGGAAACCTCATAAGATCAATCTCTGATTATGGATTTGGAGAACCCGACAGCTATCAGGCAGCAGCAGATAACAATGACCTTTATATTGCAGATATGTCGCATGGTCTTGTCAGGGCCGGAGACATGACCGATTTTACTGCCCTTGTCCTGCCCGGGCCGGTTTCAGATAACGCTATAAACATTTCTTCGGCAAACGGCAGAACAATAATCTGTGCCGGGGGCGTTGATGCTTCTTGGAATAACCTCTGGAATCCCATGCAACTTTCGGTTTTTGAAAACAGTAAATGGGTCCTGTTCAGCACTGATACACTGGCTGATGCGATGAGATCAGTTGTTGATCCGTCTGATAAAAATCATTACTTTGTTTCTACTTGGGGCAATGGCCTGCTTGAATTCCGGAACGACATCTTGGTAAATAAGTTCACTGAAGATAATTCGCCCCTGCAGACAATAATTCCGGGAAAACCTTTTGTACGTATCTGCGGGATGGCAATTGATAATGACAGAAACCTCTGGATTACCCAAACCGAAGTACCCGGCAGTATCAAGATCCTTAAACCTGATGGTGACTGGATTGTAAACCCATTGACGATAGATGCGCCTACAATCGGAGATATTTTAATCACCCGCTCTGACAAAAAATGGATAGTCCTGCCCCGCGGCGAGGGTCTTTTTGTCTTCGATGATAATGGAACCCCGGAGTATTTTGAGGATGACGAATACAAAAAGGTAATCGTTACTACCTATGAAAATGAAGTTGTGTCGTATGTTTACTGCATTGCGGAAGATCTCGATGGCAATATCTGGGTAGGGACAGATCAGGGTCCTGTAATTTATTACACCCCTGACAGGATATTTGACTCTGATATCAAAGCATCAAGGATTAAGATCCCTCGTAATGACGGGTCGGGTCTTGCTGACTATATGCTGGGTACGGAAACTATCACCTCTATAGCAATTGACGGAGCAAACAGGAAATGGCTGGGTACTCAGAGTTCAGGATCTTACCTTCTTTCTTCTGACGGCAGCACCCAGCTGTCAAACTTCAATGAAAGCAATAGTCCCCTTTTCAGTAATTCCGTGCTTTCCGTAGCTGTTGACGATAAATCAGGAGATGTTTGGTTTGCTACTACCAGGGGCGTCATTTCATATCGTGGTGAAGCAGTAAAAAGCTTTGATAGATTCACAAATGTGTATGCTTTCCCGAATCCCGTAAGGGAAGATTTTAATGGTAACGTCACAATTACCGGTCTGATGAGGGATACAAGGATCAGGATCACTGATATCAGCGGAAATCTTGTATACAGCACAATATCAGATGGCGGCCAGGCCTCATGGGACCTGACCACCTACAACGGCCGGCGTGTCGCAACAGGAGTATACCTTGCTTTCTGCGCCAGCAGCGACGGATCGAATTCCTGCGTAATAAAAATCCTGGTGATTAATTAACCCTGGTGACTGTCCGTAACACTTATCTCCTTACGGAACTTGTAATTTCCATCTTTATCAATCAGTTAAGAGGCTCTGTATTCTCTCAATCTGCATTTGCTTATTCACTTCCCTCAGGCTCCTTGCAGTTTTTGTGAAATACTGATGACCCGAAATGAATTTTACCTGCAGCTTATTCCAGTCATTCAGTGATTTCATTTTGTTCTGGGCCTTAAGTTCCTCGAAAAGAGTATTCGATACGGGTATGAAATCGCTTCGTCCAAGGTAATCAAGGTCTGAATCACAGATTATCTCTTCCAGCAGGTTGCCGGGCTTTGGAGGTAATTTGGTCGACATTATTATGGAACATATTTTTTCTATCTGTTCCTGTGTGTAGCCATACGCCGGCAGCATTTCCCTGGCTATCAGAGTGCCGTGATATTCGTGATTATCATATGCAACAGTGTGACCTGCATCATGAAACAATGCTGCAGTTTTAAGCAGAAGTATTTCCTCATCATTGCATCCCTCAGCCCAGCCTATTAGTTCCACTTCAGTTACTACATCAACAGTATGTTTTACATTATGGTAAAACAGGAAGGCGGGCAGTTCTTTTTCCAGCTTGTCAAGAATTATCTCCTGGATGTCGGTGAACTGAATAAGGCTGAATTTGATCCTGAAAGCATCGTTGGGAAGAACACCTTTCCCGTCGATTGAAAACTCCGGTTTCAGACCCCTGACAAGGAACATCTGAAGGTCGTCCTTGTATTTCACCGGGAGCTTTCCGAAGTATTCGCAGTTGAAGAACTCCTTAACAAGTTCATAGGTCATCACCGAGATCAGGATGGATCCCTGCTCGGATACGGCTTCTATCCTGCTGGCAGTGTTGACGGTGTCTCCCTTGATATCGTAGCTGACTTTCTTTTTGCCTGATATTGACGCCGTTACCGGCCCGGTGTGAATACCTATTTTCAGTTCCCAGATTTTATTTTCTGGACCCCGCTTTTTTATTTCATAATTATTCAGAAAGTTCCGCATTTCAATGGCGGCCATCACAACATCGACAGGATTAGTGATATTCTTGTCAGGAATTCCGCCGGCGCACATAAAAGTGTCGCCAATTGTTTTGATCTTTTCTATCTTATATCTGGCAGCAATCGCATCGAATTCAATCAGTATCTCATCAAGCTCATCCATTACGGCTGTCGAGTCCATGCCCTCGACAAGCTTTGAGAAGCCGTGCATGTCGGCAAAGAGAACAGTGGCCATGTTGAACCTGAGGGATCT
>CAYNRI010000105.1:0-8946 GCA_964399575.1 uncultured Rikenellaceae bacterium | reverse complement strand
GCCTGGTAACTCAGTCTCTGAGGTGCCTGGCTAAACAGAGTGAAGTTAATTGCTAAAAGTGCAATCAGGGTTAGGAGTTTTTTCATGAGAATTATTTTTTCGATTGATAATATTGTTATGTGCCGTTAAGGTTCGAGGTTTCAGGTTCAAGGTTTCAGGTTCAAGGTTTCAGGTTCGAGGTTCAAGGTTAGAGGTGGTTTGACTTGGAACCCGGAACATGGAACCTGGAACCTGGAATGGCTGATCTTGAACTGAAATTTCCGGATCAGTTCTTAACTATCTTAAAAACCTTTATCTCCTGTTTATTATTAACAATCCTCAGCAAATACATAGTTGAAGAATAATTAAGCAGAGGGATCTCCGTCAAACTATCTTCAATCTTCTTCTCCTGGAGGAGCATTCCGTTCATGTCGTAAAGCATATACTTTAGATCCATATCTTCAAAAGGATCAATAGTCAGTGTCAGTACATCATCAGCAGGATTAGGATAAACTTTCATGCCAAGCGTTATCCCTTCAGTCTTTTCTATTGCAGTCACAACACTTATCTCCCAGGGCTGCTGAACTCCCTGGGCTACACTTCCTGAGGTGCCCGGGATCGTTATGTAGATCACTTGTCCTACGGTATATGTCGACGTGCCGCCACTGCCGGTAGCAGTCCCACCGGTTGCAGGAATGGCTGTTTGTCCTGAGGCTGAAATCAAGCAAAAATAATTAGCCGATAAAACCAGAATGAATTTAATGAAGCGATTCATAATGAGAGATTTAAATGATCAGAATAAACTATAAAAGTTAAGAAAAGGAAAAGAAATAACCTAATTATTTTTACTAAATCTAATTTATATTTGATAAAAGTTCTTATCGTACTTATTATATCCAAATAAGTTCGTGCTTTATATTGTAGTATTTAGTTAATAAATCTTGCTATTTTTACCTTATCCCTTTTGAGTAAAAGGAAATGATTTGATCTTAACTCAATTCATTCTGATAATGATCTATTTACTTGTGTTTGTCGTTTTACTGGCTCTTACAGCGCTGTTACTATACAATTCCCTTATACGTAAGAAAAATGATGTTGAAAATGCTTTTGCATCAGTTGATGTCATGTTAAAGAGAAGATATGACCTTATCCCGGCTCTTGTGGATGCGGTAAAAGGCTATATGAACTATGAAAGGGATATCCTTGTTGAGATCACTGCCCTGAGGGCTAAAGCTTTATCAGACAACATCAGCAATGATGAACGCGTAGTTATCGAGAATAAGATCCGTCAGAAACTCTCGGATATCATTGTGGCTGTGGAAAATTATCCAGATCTGAAAGCCAGCCAGAATTTCCTTAAGCTTCAGGGCGCCATTAATGAGACGGAGGAACAGCTGTCGGCATCAAGAAGGGCTTTTAATGCCGCTGTGACAATATTCAATAACAACGTTGAAGTATTTCCTTCAAATATATTGGCAGGAATTATGGGCTTCGGGAGAAGAGCACTTTTTGAGATCCCGGAATCACAAAAAGTCAGACCGGATATGTCCCCGCTAACAAGTAACAGGTGAGCCGTTTAAAGGAATGAGTCAATTTAAGAATTTCAGGGAATTTTACGAAAAAACTCTAAGGCCGGAGCTCGAGTTAATTGACAATGAAAGGAGACGTGTCAATAAGCGGGTGATCACAGCAGTTTCAATAACTGTTGCAACAGTCATCATAGAGTTGCTGCTGATACCTTCAGGCACTATGCTTAAGGGAGCACTGCCCATGCTGACAGCTTTTGCAGGGCTTGTCACAGCAGGTGTTCTGGGCAGGAACTACAGGAAGGAATTTAAGAGTAAGATAATTTCGAAAATGACGGGGTTCCTGGATGAAGGACTTATATATACTCCAGAAGGGATGATAGCACCCTCTGAATTCATTAAAAGCGAAATATTCTCTCTGTCGTGCGATAACTATTCAGGAGAAGACCATTTCAAAGGGAAAATAGGTAAAACAGATATCGAATTTTCCGAAATAACTGCAAAACATAGAAATACAAGCAGCTCAGGATCAAGTCAGAAAGACGAATACATAACTATTTTCAGCGGTTTGTTCATAATAGCCGATTTCAATAAGCATTTTAAAACCCGAACAATTGTATTGCCCGATACTGCCGAAAAGCTCTTTGGAAAATTCGGTCAGACACTCCAGTCTGTTTCAATTGGAAGAGGCAAACTTGTCAGACTCGAAGATCAGGTCTTTGAAAAGGAGTTTTGCGTATATGGCGATGATCAGGTAGAGGCAAGATACATTCTTACCCCTGCCCTGATGGAAAGGATCGTAGCCTTTAAACGTAAATGGGATAAAAGGATAAGTCTCTCATTTATCGATTCGAGAGTATACCTGGCCATAAACATGAACAAAAATCTGTTTGAGACAAGGATCTTCAGACCTGTTGCCGATTACTCATTCATGCAGGAGACATTCAGATTCCTGATACTAATTACTGAAATTGTGGAAGATCTTAATCTCAATACAAGAATATGGACAAAAGAATAATTAACTTCATGACATAATTTTACCTGTAATTTAAAACCTTAATCCCTATGAAGTCAAAAGATAACCTCAGATCAAGTTCCCGCAGGGAATTACTAAAAGCTTTTGCCGGAATTCCCCTACTGGCACCTTTGAGTGCTTTTGGGAAAAAGATTTCTGCAGTTCTGCCTTATGATTCTGTTGATCTGAATATCAGCATCAACAGCGAACAGGTTCAGGAAATAAAAAGCAAACTGTCTCAGGGCAGGATAGGTAATCTGAATATCAGCAGAATAATTCTGGGCTGTAATCCGATAATTGCATGGTCGCATGCCCGTGATCTGATCTACCCCAACAGGCTTATGAGAGCTTACATGACTGAGGATAAAATACTTCAGACCCTCAACCTGGCGGAGCAGGCTGGAATAAATACATATCTGCTTACTACTGAAGCATTCCCTTCCTGCAATAAGTATAAGAAAATCTATGGCAGTAAACTCCAGACTATTGGTATGGCAACATTACCCGAAAAGGATCTTTATTCAAACATAAATCTTTTGCTTGATTACGGAGCAGACGCAATTTATATTCACGGCAGGGTATGTGATGCTTACATAAGAGGCGGGAAAAAAGCTGAATTATATAAATTCATTGAATTCATAAAAAGCAAAGGCTTGCCGGCAGGCATAGGAGCCCATTGCCTGGAAACAATTCAGGAATGCGAAAAGGAAAACAATCCGGCTGATTTTTACATGAAGTCTTTTCATCATGACAAGTACTGGTCAGCACTTCCCGAAGAGAACAGAGAACCTTATATTGAGATAGGCCCCTCTTCTATTGAGCATAATAAGTATTGCGACAATATGTGGGATCTCCACCCGGACAGGACCGTCGAATTCATGAAAACAGTGAGCAAGCCCTTTATTGGTTTTAAAGTCCTTGCTGCAGGAGCTATCCATCCCAGGGTAGGATTCCGCTATGCTTTTGAGAACGGGGCTGATTTCGTCTGTACAGGGATGTTTGACTTTCAGATTGTAGAAAACATTAATCTGGCCAATGATATACTGGCAGATTTGCCTAAAAGACAAAGGAGATGGTTTTCATAAATCCATCTCCTCTTTTCATGCTAATGAATTGCCGATTGTCAGGCAGGCTATTGTATTGTTAATGTTCCTATTGCTGTGCCGGGCGCTGTCCCTGGGGCCTGGCTGAAGGCAAACTCAAAGGATCATCCCACTCAAGCTGGTAATCGGCGTTAGCGTTCAGAGCGTACTTAATGACATGATCGGATGGTTTTGCACTTCCGATAATATCTATCTTTTCACGATCCACTGTTCCAATGCCTGCTGCAGCATTATAATTCAGGTAGCCGACATAGTCAAGAGGTATGTCCATCAGCTGGCAGCATATACTGTCAACTGCAACAGGATCAAAACCTGCAAGAGCTACTTTATGATTAACAGGAGTCCCCCTTACAGGGCCATTACCTTCCATTCCTTCTACCCCATCAATGATTGAGAAATGAGGAAGAAATTTTTTGGATACAAGATGCATGTTGTAATGCAACCAGCGAGGGCCGGCTGAATGAAGGTTGCGTTTATAATTTATGGGTTTGTTACTACCCACTGCAGGAAGATTAAGTGGTGTCGCAAGTACTATATTCTTTACTGCACCTGTCATAACAACAGTGTCGTGAGTTTTCAGTCTTGATAATGATATGAAGTAATTATTCGGATCAAAAAATAAATCAGCTATCTGTATTTTATCAAGATGAAGGTCTTTATTAATGACAAAATAAGGCTTTCCGCCTGTAGTATTCATATCAATGAATTTCAGGTTATATTCTTTTGCAAGATCGAGATAACCATAATTCTTGAATCCTTCAGCTGAATCGACAACCGCACTTGATTCAGCAATAATGATCTGTCCTTTGTAAAAAGGTTTTACATACTCAAGAAGGCTTCGAAGAGCTTCAACATGGGTTGCACAAAGTTCCACATTTGTAACAACCATATTGGGCTTGATTATCAGCTGTTTGCCTTTGAGCCCTTTCTTTAATTCAGCTTCGAAAGGTTTGACAACTTCATAGAGCATCTGCTGCCTGTCAGTGCCGGTTGTGAATGCAACACTACTTCGATCGCTTGGTAATACAGGCTTGCTTTTAGGTTTCATGCTTTCTGATTCAGCAGCTACGATATCTGTAAATCCACCTGCCAGCATGGCAGCTGAACTCAGACCAAGCATTTTCAAGGCGTTACGCCTTCCAATAACTAATTGTTTTTCAGGTATATTCATAAAATTATTCTTAGAATTGCTTGTTTATTTTTGAAATTTAGAATTTGTCAATTATTGTAGTCTTTTCCCCGGTTTAAAAATATTTATTTATTTCAATATATCAATAAATAGTTTTAATATTTATCAATAACCACAAAGGAAACAATCGTAATATTATTTTGTTCAGCTATAGTTAACACTTTCCAAAAGCTCCCTTCTAAAAATCCTGAAAATTTCTGGCTTCAGATTTTTTGTCTCGTTATCCCTCAAAGCTGAGATGGCGAAAATCAGAGACAGATTCAGGGTTCCCATTTATCACCTAATTGACCTTTTTATTAAGATAACCTGGTTCACTTCAAGGGGAATCACTTATATCTAATAGACATTAATGATGTGTCAGTTAAATTTTGAATCTTGCGATAAATGAATTATTTTTTTATCTTTCTGTGCACTAAAGGCGCATCTAATGTCACATTATTTAAGAATAATTATTATCTGCCTATTAATCTTCAACAATGCTTATGGACAATCAACAGTTCAATCTGCAATTAACCAGGAGAAACGAATTGCCCTGGTAATTGGCAATGGAAATTATATTGGCAGTGTTCTGGCTAATCCTGAGAACGATGCGAAGGCTATGGCAGATGTACTAATAAAGCTTGGTTTTGAAGTATATAAATATGAAAATCTTTCTCAGAGTCAAATGAAAAGGGCAATCGATGACTTTGGTTTGAGGTTAAAGAATTTTGATGTTGGACTCTTTTATTATGCCGGACATGGGATACAGACAAAAGGATTTAATTACCTGATACCAATAGATGCCGAGCTGAAAGCTGAGTCCCAGGTTGAATATGATTGTGTGCAGGCTGACAGAATATTGTCTTTTATGGAGGAATCGGGAGCCAAGGTCAAAATATTAATACTTGATGCCTGCAGGGACAATCCTTTTGAAAGAAGCTGGACACGATCCGTATCGGGAAGGGGCCTTGCTAGCATGAATGCTCCCGGGGGTACTCTGATAGCTTACGCAACAGCTCCCGGAAGAACAGCATCTGATGGCAGCGGTAAAAATGGATTATACACCGCTGCTCTGCTTGAAAACATCTCCTTGCCTGATATCACAATATTACAGATGTTTCAAAATGTAAGGAATTTTGTGGCAGAAAAATCTCAAAAACAACAAATTCCCTGGGAATCAACATCGCTTACCGGAGATTTTTATTTTAATCCAGACCTTAATAATCCAAACGATAACTATAACCAATCTTTATCTCGTAAAGAGAAACCCATAAGTCTGGAAAAACAATCAGATACGTCAAGGACTCATCTATCAGATAATCCTTCCAGAGAAATCAGATTAATTAAATTGGAGAAGAAAGTGGTAAATAAGAAAAAAAGGGGCTTGCAAATTGCTTCTGATCAAATTATCATGGTCACATTAGATAAGGGATTTATACAAAATATAAAAACAGGACATCAGTTAGATCTTTATATACCAAAGTATTATCAATCTCAATTAACGGGAGACAGAGTCCTCACAAAACCTGAAAAAGCAGGCAGGATTTATATTAAGGAATCTCATGATCTGTTTTCAGAGGGAATCTTAAGATTCAAAAAAGACTCGACAAAAAACTATTCGCTTGATCCAGGAATGTATTTTGCAAAAAACAAAGAATTCTATAATTCCATTTATGTTATTACTAAAATACCTTTTCAAAAACCTGAATATGACATTATCAGTACTAGTTTTGAACTTGGCTATATGTTTACCTGGGTAGCGGGATTTGGATTATATGGAGAAATCGGTTTCAGTAAAGATTCATTTCTTGAAAATGAATTAGGGAATCCTGTTATTGGCGGGGGTATCACAAAAAGGATAGGCATCAGAAATACAATTCGCCTTGGCACATCCGGGTACCCAAGTTCTGATTGGTGGACTGGCACAATTGATGTTGGTCTATCGACAAGAATAACCTCACATTTAATAGTGCTTACAGGACTTTCTTTTAATTATGGTGTTAAACAATCCCTTATTTCATTGGGGATTGGTTCAAGTTTTTAATTCCTGGTTTCATAAGATTTCATTATCATGCCGCTCCTACGGAGCTACAAACATGCCGCCCTTATTGGGCTCTGAAACATTCACGAATTATTCCTACTACAAGCTTAGTGTCCCTACGGGACTCAGATCATGCCCGACAAGACAATTTTTAGCCCCATTAGGGGCGGCACGTTTGTAGCCCCGTTAGGGGCGCCATGTTTGTAGCCCCAGTGGGGCGCCATGTTTTTAGTAATGAACATTTTTCATATCTTTAAGCTCCATAGGAGAGACATGTATTAATCCTCCTTATTTGTCTCGCAGTCATTTTTTATTATTAACAATTTAACCCTCTGTGCTATGGCTAACACGTATACAAAGATCTACCTCCAGATTGTCTTTTCACCATTTAAACGTGAAAATGTGATACCTGAAATTCACGATGAAGAATTGCAAAGGTATACCACAGGAATTATTCAGAATAAAAAACATAAACTATTGGCAATTAAATATATGCCTGATCATGTTCATATCCTCATTGGATATCAGCCTTCTCAGCCACTACCCGATTTGGTCAGGGATATTAAGGCTAATACTTCAAGGCTCATTAACGATCAGAAATGGTTGCCCGGCACATTCCGCTGGCAGGAAGGATATGGAGCGTTTTCATACAGCCATTCCCAGATTGATAATGTAATTAAATATATCAATAATCAGGAAGAACATCATTTGAAATCCTCCTTTAAAGACGAATACCTGAATATGCTGGAAAAATTTGAGGTTAAATATGATCCTGAATATTTATTTGACTGGATATAAATCATTCCGTCCCGTAGGGGCGTCATGTCAGCGGTTCATCCCCAGATCGTAAACCATCAATGCACTATTGTGCCTGACGTATAAACGTTTATTATTTATGACAAGATGTGCCCAGTGCGGACCTGAGCCCAGGGGAACGTTAAAAGTACTGATAATATTGAATCCTGAAGCACCGGGTTCAACAAGCCCTATTTTACCTTTTTCGCTGTAAACATATAATAACCCGTCATTGGCAATAATATTTCCGGGAGCCAGGGCCCTGATTGCATATATCTCTTTTCCTGTATTCCAGTCGAGACAGGTAAGTTTGTGATCTCTGTAACCTGTTCCATATAACCTCCCGTTAAGAGCAACAACACCTCCGCATACCGGGTCAAGCATCCGTGAGGTCCAGACTTCTTTAACAGATGACCCGTCATCAGACATTTTTAGCATCATACCTCCCACTCCAAGTTCTGCTGTGCAAAAGAGCATGCCATTCATATAGACAGGGATATTCGGATGGACACTATATGTGTTTTCGAATTTATGAGTCCATAATAATGAACCGGTTGCAGCATTGATCCCACATATTGATTTCTCCATTATTGTAATAATGATCTTTTTATCACGGATCCTAACAATGATTGGGGAGCAGTATGCAGATCTCTCGCCGTTGATCCTGCATTTCCAGACAAGCTTACCTGTATTTCTGTCAAGGGCTATCATACCAGCATCTGTGCCTCCAGGAGTGCAGAATAAAATATTGCCGTCTGATAACAGGTTTTCAGCCATCCCATAGGTTATGTTTCTTGCTCCATACTCCTTGACAAGATCGACACACCAGATAATCTTACCATCTGAGCAGTCCATACAAACGAGTTTCCCCTGTCCGCTCATCAGGTACAGCCTGTTTCCAACAATATGTGGTGTGGAACGGGTTCCTTCATAATTCAGGTCCCATTCCGGCCCGTATTCACTCCGCCACAATAGTCTTCCTAAATGGTCGAAGGAAAATACATACCCTTTTCTGTC
Source organism: uncultured Rikenellaceae bacterium (assembly GCA_964399575.1). Classification (GTDB taxonomy): domain Bacteria; phylum Bacteroidota; class Bacteroidia; order Bacteroidales; family VadinHA17; genus LD21. Next base: position 302 of record CAYNRI010000105.1, on the reverse strand, counting down.
TATCATCCCGTTAGTAAACACTCCTTCCGATGTAACGGCTGCCGAGGTATGTCCTTCACCCAGACCATCAAAATGCCATATAAGTTTCGGTCCGTTTTCAGGCCATTTTCTCAATATTCCCTTTTCATCATAGATACCATTACGGTCCGGACCTCTCCATTGGGCCATATTTTGAGGGTACACATTTAGACAGGGCAAGATTAGTATTAATAAACTGATTATCCTTTTCATAAGAATTATACTGCCACGGATTTAACAATATTCAGAACAATCAAAAATAATGGAATTTACAGTCTGGCAAT
>CAYNRI010000104.1:0-8963 GCA_964399575.1 uncultured Rikenellaceae bacterium | reverse complement strand
AGAGTTCTTCGAAGCCTGGACAGCAAATACAGGGTCTGGGCTGATTTTCCGGAATCACCGGATATGAATTAAATATGTAAGATCTTAAAGACCAATTCTTTCAGCAGGTCGCCCGGCTCACTGCTCAGATCTCCGAATCCTTTGCTTTTCATGTCGTAGCTTCGCAGCAGGCTTATTACACTGACTGTTTTTGATACATCATAAACTGATGCAGATGTCTCATAGTCTTTTACAAAAAAGGGATTTATCTTGAGCGCTGCAGCTACATTGTTTCTTGATTTGTCGGTAAGGTAATGATAAGTCAATAGTTTGCTGAAATAGCTGAACAAGGAAGCTATTGTGAGAGTGATTGGATTATCCTTCGGATTATTTGCGAAGTGATGAACTATCATATTTGCTTTAAGGATATTTCTCTCCCCTACAGCTTTCTGGAGTTCGAAATTGTTATAGTCCTTACTAATGCCGATATTCTTTTCGATAAGAGCCGTCGTGATCAGAGGTTTTCCTGCCGGCAGAGTAATTATTAGCTTTTCAAGCTCGTTGGCAATTTTATGAAGATCGGTTCCCAGATACTCTGTCAGCATCGCACTGGCGTTGGGATCAGACTTAATGCCCTTTGCCATAAGATACCTGTCGATCCAGGCAGGTACCTGGTAATCACGTAATCTTGAAGATTCAAAATAGACAGCCTCAGAGTCAAGAACCTTGTAAAGCCTGGTCCTTTTGTCAAGGGTTTTATATTTATAATTTATAACCAGAATTGTTGAAGGAAGAGGCTTTTCAACATAGACTGCAAGGTCCTCGATCTTTTTCAGGCTCTGTGCCTCCCTTATGATTACTACCTGGTGGCTCGACATCATCGGAAAACGCCTTGAGGTCTCAACTATTGCAGCCACGGATGTGTCGTCTCCGTATATGATAAGCTGATTGAATGATCTCTCGCTTTCATCCAGGACATTATTTTCGATGAATTCGGTTATAAGATCAATATAATAAGGTTCCTCTCCGGCCAGAAAATATACCGGCTTATAGATCCTTTTCCTGAGATCAGAGATTATTTCGTCGTAGGTGACAGGCATTTAAAACTTAAGGTGTTTAACTGATATACCGTTGTCTTTTATTTCTCTGAGAGCATCAATCCCGATACGCAGGTGTAACTCCGCAAATTTGCTGGTTACTCTTTTATCACTTGCAGCTGTCTTAATGCCGGCTGAGATCATTGGCTGATCAGAAACAAGCAGCAGGGCACCGGTTGGTATCTCATTGGCAAATCCGACTGTAAATATTGTTGCAGTTTCCATATCGATTGCCATTGCACGTGTTTTTGTAAGATATTTCTTGAACCTGTCGTCATATTCCCAGACTCTCCTGTTCGTAGTATAGACTGTTCCGGTCCAGTACTCTTTTTTGTGACGTATTATTGTAGCCGAGATTGCGCTCTGAAGTTTGAATGCAGGTAAGGCAGGTACTTCAACGGGCAGGTAATCATTTGATGTTCCGTCGCTTCTTATCGCTGCAATCGGGAGAATAAGGTCTCCTACCTTGTTCTTCCTCTTGAGTCCACCGCATTTTCCAAGGAACAAAACAGCATTCGGACTGATGGCACTGAGGAGATCCATTACAGTTGCAGCATTGGGACTCCCCATTCCGAAATTGATAATTGTTATCCCATCAGATGTCGCATTAGGCATGTTCCTATCCCTTCCTTCAATAGGTACATTATACAATCCGGCAAACAATTCAAGATAATGGTGAAAGTTGGTCAGCAGAAAATATTTGCCAAAACTATCGAGGCTCTTGCCTGTATATCTCGGAAGCCAGTTATTAACAATTTCTTCTTTGGTTTTCATCAATGCGGAATAAATTATCTCAATATCTTTGTATAAAGTCAGGTTACAGGCAGGAGTATATAATCGACCAACTGCTAACATAACACCTGTAAACAGATATTACATGCCTTCAAAAGTACAAAACAAAGTTGAAAGAGTTAAATCTGCCTGAATATTCGTTCAGGATTACCACACAGAAGGGTAAGCAAATGATCTTTGATCCGCTGAGGCGGAAGTATGTGAGACTCACACCTGAAGAATGGGTTAGGCAGAATTTTGTCACTTATCTTGTTCACGAGGGCAGCTACCCTCCGGGCCTGATAGGTGTTGAGGTATCGTTTGTCTTTAACAAGCTGAAAAGAAGAGCGGATCTGCTGGTTCATAACAGATCCGGGGAACCGGTTATGATTGTTGAATGCAAATCTCCCGATGTAAGACTTGATGATGAAGTATTTGACCAGATAGCAACATACAATCTGCAATTTAAAGTTCCCTATCTTGTTGTTACAAACGGAATGACACATTATGCATGCAGGTTTAATTCTTCCGAGAATAAGTATAATGATTTGCTTGCCATACCCTTTTATAATGAGCTCATTGACTGAAGTGATATGATAAGGGTTACTTGTGCACTAATCAGAAATGAAGTAAATGAGATTCTGATTGTTCAGAGGGGAGAGAAGAGTGATCACCCTTTTAAATGGGAGTTTCCCGGCGGTAAGGTAATTAGCGGCGAAACTGATGAAGATTGTATTATCAGGGAGATACTGGAAGAATTATCGATGAATGTAGTTATATGCAGAAGACTTGGTGAAGTTGAATTTGATTATGGTAAAAAACAGATCCTTCTGATTCCCTTCATCTGCGATACTCTCGATGAAACGCCTGTGCTTTCCGAACACATCTCCTTCAGGTGGATAGATCCGTCCCTTTTTCCTGAAATTGATTTTTTAAAAGCTGATGTTTTGGTAGCCCGTAACTTTGGAATGGAAGCCGGTGACAGACTGCCTGGAAATAAGGAAGTACAACCTGATAAGGAGCAAATGGTTTCGGATGATGAACTTCAGGAGATGATCACCAGAATGTCAATGACAAAACAGGTGAACTGGATTGCCATTTCGGCGAAAAATAATCCGGCTATACTGATGAAACTGATAGAATATTCATATTCAGCAAATAAGAGACTGGCAGCACATTCTTCATGGTCACTGTCAAAAGTATTCGATATGAACCCTGAATTGATTGAACCTTCTCTTCCGTCAATCATAGGGTCTCTGTCGAAAATAACGAATGAGAGCACCGAGAGATCGTTATTGAAAATTATATCTCTCTGCGAAATGAATAAGCTTGGAGAAAGGTGCCATGGTATCCTGGCAGAACACTGTTTCAATCGCTTAAGATCAGGTTTTGCTTCAATTGCTATAAAAGCTTATTCTATGGAGATAATTTATAAACTTACTCTTATCTATCCTGAGCTGGCAAATGAACTGGCAGCATCAATAAGCATGCTTAAGGATGATAAATCAGCAGGTATTATTGCAAGGAGCAGGATAATACTTAAGAAACTTGACCGGTTTGGAGCTGAAGACGGACCTGTTGATTATTAAACGCCGGTTCTATTTACCGGTTTTAATAAATTCCACGATCTTCTCAGTTAGTCCCTCTTTAAGTGGTAGGCCCGGGTCAGTGTAGGTGGCCATATTCTTTTGTCTGTCCATATCAGCCTCCTTTAGGATGTGATTCATGTTGTCAATGATCAACAGCCGGGCATCAGGTTTAGACGCTGAAAGTAATTTAGCATCCTCCACTGTAGTCTGAAGGTCTGTGGCTCCCTGAATTATCAGGACCGGGATCTTCAGTTTCTTTATCTCAGCGGCCGGATCATACTTAAACCAGGAGATCATATAAGGCTGAACGCTTGGGCGGTATAAACTCAACAGAAGCGGATTTATCTGGTCGACTGTTTTTCCTGCCCTGAAGCTGTCAGTGATCCTGTCGGATTCCTTAAGAAGCTGTTCAGGCAGCTGGCTCTGCAATTGTTCCCTCAGCACTGTATAGATTGGTCTTCCCGCTCCGGCCACGGAGATCAGTTTTGATACTCCCGTAATGTTAGCAGCAGCAAGCCCTATCAGGGACCCTTCACTGTGCCCGAGAATTATTATTTCTGAGAATCTATCATCCTTCTTCAGGAAGGATACAAAGTCAACGACGTCATTTATATATGTTTCAAACCTTAGTTCGTCTTCGCTTTTCGCAGCAGCCTGGCTTTTCCCGATAGCTCTCTTATCGAAGCGGCAGGATGCAATTCCGTTAACGGCGAACGCTTCAGCAAGCAACCTGTAAGTGCCTGCCTGGACACCCAGGGGGCTGTTACCATTCCTGTCTGTCGGCCCTGATCCGGCTATTATCAGAACGGCAGGACTCTTTGCTGCATTGTCCGGGATACATAGTGTGCCGCTCAGATCACCTGATGAGGTATTGAGAAGGAATTCCGATTCGGTAAATGTGTAATTCTTTTTTCCCTGGGCTTCTGAAATGGCAGGGAATGAAATGAGAAAAGCAAGAATGTATATTATATTTTTCACTTTAATTTAGTTTTATCCAAAGGTAGATATTTTTGGCGTATCGTCTATGAAGATTTCAGGTCGTGCAGGTCTTGCAGGTCTACTGCCTACGGTCTCCGGTCTCCCGTCTCCCCTTTCAACTCTTCAACCTTTCAACCTTTCAACATCTTTATTACTTTTACCCTCTCTAAGTTCATAGATCATGAAAATAATTGACACCAGGGGTAAAAAGTGCCCGGTTCCTATAATTGAGACAAAGAAAGCCCTGAAGGAAAGCGGCGAGGGAGATGTGTTTAAGATCCTGACAGACAATAAAACTTCATTTGAAAATCTGAGCCGGTTCCTGAAGGATAATAAAGCTGCTTTCTCTGTTGACGAGGAAAAGGATCAGTGGTGTCTTACAGTAAAAAAAGGAGCGGGACCTGTTCAGGAGAAGATAGATGAGATTTATTGTGCCACAGACATACCTCATCTTTTAAAAGGCAACTTTGTAATTGTTTTTTCTTCTGATAAAATGGGGCAGGGCGATAGCGACCTGGGTGAATTGCTTATTGTTAATTTTATCAAAGCGATCAAGGATCTTGATATCCTTCCGCGACAGATGCTCTTTTATAACTCGGGGGTAAAGCTCGGGTCAGTTGATTCTGAGATATCCGGTCATCTCAGAGAGATCGAATCAATGGGAGTTGAGCTTTATTACTGTGCTACATGTGTTGATCATTATTCACTGAGAGAAAAGATCAATACCGGTTCACTGAGCAATATGTTTGAAATAGCTCAGATGATGGCTTCTGCCGCTTCAGTTATTAAACCATAATCAGCCTCATTTCTTTATGAAAACTGATCTCCTTAAGTTTGTGGACAGCGGTGGTTGTTCTTCAAAGATATCTCCGGGGCAGCTTGAAGAGATTCTGAAATATCTGCCCTTGCCTGATGATCCTGACATTCTCGTAAATATTGAAACACATGATGATGCAGGCGTTTTCAGGGTAAATGATGAGCTTGCCCTTGTTCTGACGACGGACTTTTTTCCTCCGGTCTGCAGTGATCCTTATGAATTCGGGCAGATAGCCGCTGCAAATTCAATAAGCGACATATACGCCATGGGAGGTGATCCCGTGCTGGCACTCAATATAATGATGTTTCCTTCGGACAAGCTACCTATGGATGCTTATGCTGATATCTTGCGAGGCGGGTATGACAAGGCTTCAGAAGCAGGTGTAAAGGTCATAGGGGGTCATACTATTGATGATCCTTTACCCAAATACGGACTGGCTGTTGTAGGCTTTATACATCCATCGAAGATAGTTACCAACTCAGGTGCAAGGCCGGGGGATTCGGTCATTATAACAAAGCCTGTCGGAACGGGGATAATACTTACAGGGTTAAAGCTGGGGCTAGCTTCGCCTTCAGAGGGTGCAAGGGTAATGGAAGCAATGAAGTATCTTAACAGAAAAGCTGCTGAAGTGATGGGAAAGTATAAAGTCAGGGGAGCAACTGATATAACCGGTTACGGACTAGCAGGTCACCTGCTGAAAATGGCAAAAGGAAGTAATGTGACAATTTCTGTCGATTTAAACAGGGTGCCCTTTTTCCCGGGTGTAAGAAGGCTTGCAGAAGCCGGCTGTATTCCCGGAGCGTCTTTCAGAAACCTCGATTATGCCGGGAATGATATTGCTTTCGGTAGTGATCTGGATTATGACCTGAAAATGATAGCTTTTGATGCACAGACTTCAGGAGGTTTGGTAATATGCGTTCCGGAAGAAAATTCTGAAAGACTTATCGGAGACCTTCTGGCATCCGGGCTGGAGGATTCTTCAGTGATAGGCAGGGTGTCGGAGAAAAAAGATAAATACCTGATAATTAAAGGATAAACAAAAAACAATAAAAGTGTTCATTTTTACATAAAAGAAAATTACTTTTATAGTAATATTCATTTATGACAGAAATAACCTGGTCGTACATTCTTAAATTACGGAGCTTTACAACCACGAAGGTTTACCTGCAGGCACATTTGAATACGCTTTTACTAAATAACAATATTTAAACTCAGTGCAATGAAAAAAACTCTTCTGCTATTGATCGTTTTGATCTGCGGACAATTGTATGCCCAGAAACCATCCGTCCCATCCGGACAATCGCCACAACCGCTAATTTTCACAACACAGCAGGACCATCAGAACATGATGGATCAGCTGGGTATTAAAAGTGTGCGTCCAGGACCCAGCGGGAATGAATCAGCTCCCAATCATGCGAACTATGATGAATCAGTAGCAACGCCTTACCCTGATCTGCCTGATCTTTTAACACTCAGGAACGGGAAAAAAGTTACAACAGCCGATATCTGGTGGAAACAGCGTCGCCCCGAAATAAAGGAAGATATGGAGCGTGAGGTTTACGGACGTTTGCCAGAGTATATCCCTCCGGTTAAATGGACGGTTGATATTTCAGAAAGAGAGATGATTGGTTTTACCCCTGTAATAGCTAAGAAACTAACAGGATATGTTGATAATTCTCAATGCCCTTCAATAGAAGTGAAGATCGAAATGGTTCTTGTTACGCCTGCAAATGCTCAGGGACCTGTTCCTGTGCTGATGATGTTTGGTGGTGCCAGCCTGCCGGCTCCGGCACAACCAAATCCTGCTGAACTTGAGCTTATAAACAAGGCTTTAAGGAAGATGTTATCTGACAGCGACCCGGCAATAAAAACGATTCTTGACAAATATCTTGCATACACGCCGATTGCGCGCGCTGCCTCTGCATCTCCTTTTGGTATGATGGGACCTCAGGCAGACCCGAATGCTGATCCTCCATCAACACAGCAGCTTATTAATGCAGGATGGGGTTATGCAATGATCAATCCCGGAAGTATCCAGGCCGATAATGGCGCCGGTCTTACAAGAGGGATAATAGGGCTGTGTAATAAAGGTCAACCGAGAAAACCCGATGACTGGGGATCACTCAGGGCATGGGCATGGGGTGCTGCAAGAGGCCTTGATTATCTTGAAACAGATCCTGCTGTAAATGCAAAATTAGTTGGTATTGAAGGTGTTTCGAGATATGGCAAGGCAGCCCTCGTTACTTTAGCTTTTGAAGAACGTTTTGCTATGGCACTTGTCGGATCATCAGGAAAGGGCGGTGTTACATTGCATCGCCGTAATTATGGGGAAGCTGTCGAGAGCCTTACAGCAGCAGGTGAATACCACTGGATGGCAGGAAACTACCTGAAATACGGAGCTGCTGAAGCTAAGACCGGGCCAGGAAATGCCGGACAACTTCCTGTTGACTCACACAGCCTTCTGGCAATGTGCGCTCCGAGACTGACTTTCGTCAGCTATGGTATACCTGAAAAAGGTGATGCCAACTGGCTTGACCAGAAAGGCAGCTACATGGCAACAATTGCTGCAGGTGTTGTATTCAAACTGCTCGGGGCCAAAGATCTTGGAGTCTCTAATGATTATAAGACTGAAGTTAAACCCCCGGTCAATGTTGGTCTTCTTGATGGTCATCTTGCCTGGCGTCAGCACGACGGCGGACACACTGATGCTCCGAATATGAAATACTTTATTGAATGGGCAAATAAATTCATCGGCCATAAGCCACCTGCTAACCCCGCAGGACGATAATGTGAGAAAATAATCTTGTTTATATGAAAAAGATTTTTCCATGTCTCCTTCTTCTTTTATTTGTAATGTCCACAAATGCCCAGGACAAAAAGTTGTGGAATAATAAAAAGTGTGCAATAGTACTTACGTATGATGATGCACTAGATGTTCATCTTGATAATGTGATTCCACTTCTGGATTCCCTTAATCTTAAAGGGACCTTCTATATAATTGGCTCTTCGGATGACTTTAAAAGACGTATGGAGGACTGGAGAAAAGCCGGTAAAAAAGGGCACGAACTGGGAAATCATTCCCTTTTTCACCCATGTAACGGAGGTCCCGGCCGCGATTTTGTCACCCCGGGAAATGATCTCAGGAATTACACACTTGAAAGGACTGTGAATGAGATCCTTGCCACAAATACCCTTCTTAAGGCTGTTGACGGCAAAGACAAGAGATCATTTGCCTATCCCTGCGGCGATTTGAAGGCAGGGGATTCCCTGTATTTCAACCGCCTCAGGAAGGACCTGACAGGCGCCAGGGGAGTAAGATCGGCAATGAACACTATTGATAAAGTGAATACTGATAATATTGATAGTTATATGATCAGCAATCATTCAGCTGATTATATGATCAACCTTGTGAAGGAAGCTGTCAGGACAAATTCTCTCCTTGTGTTCCTGTTTCATGGAGTAGGAGGCGGTCATAATATTAATGTTGAATTAAGCGAGCATAACAAGCTGCTGCGTTATCTAGGTCAGAATCAGAAAGATATATGGGTTACAACCCTGGTCGACGCTGCAGGATATGTTCAGGATCATCAGGCAGCTATGGCAATACGGCATTAAGGCGTTACGGCTATACGTCTGTCAGGAATTATTTCCCCCTTCGAAGGGGGAACCTTTATACACATCTTTTAATTCACTTCTGTAATAGGCTGGAGATTCCTCATCCTCCTGTCGTCG